>JBBRUV010000182.1:0-9613 GCA_038247465.1 Cytophagales bacterium | reverse complement strand
GTTGTTTTTCAGGATATAGAGTTTCACGGGCTTGCCGTTCAGGTCTCCGCCGAAGGTTTCGGGATCGGGTAGTAGCGGGCTGGTCATGGCTGTTTCGGCAGGGGTTGTGGCTGCCGTTGAATCGGTTTGGGTTTGGTCGGTTTTTTTAGCCGGTTGGCACTGCGTCAGGGTAAGCAGTGCGAAGAGAGTAACGGTTTTTCGGAACATACCAGATTAAGCACCGGGCCGGCAATAAATACCGAGACACCCCTGATTTCACGCACAAAAAAACTCATTGTTCTTTCGTTACAAATACATCTGCGACGAAAAAAGCAATGAGTCAGAAAAGTAATCGGTTTATTATCAGAAACTTAACCGCAATTCGGCACCCACAAACCGGGGAGGGCCAGCAATAAATGTTGGAATCCCGAAAGCGTTGCCCGTGTTGCCCGCGTCAATGATGTACTGGGTATCAGCGAGGTTCTTGGCGTAAAAACCAATCATAATCCGAGGTTTTGTGCCGAGTTCTACACCTGCGTTCAGGTTAATCAGGCCGTAGCCTTCCTGCACCAGATTGGGCTGGTTGGAGTCTTCAAAAAATACCTTTGATTTATACGTGAAGTTCGGGCGGACGTAAATACTGAATTTTGTTTGTAGCGGGAAATTCAGATCGGCTCCCAACGCCATCTGATTCATCGGCGTCAGGCGAAACCGATTGCCTTTTCGTTGCTGTTCGCGGCCTTGCTCGTCGGTGTCCGAAAATTTCCCGTCAATGTACGAGTAGCTGCCATAAATCAGGGCGTTGCGGGTCAGGTTGTAGCGCAATCCCATTTCGGCTCCCAGCGTCTGGGCGCGGCCGGCATCGCTCGACAATGTGCGGAACTGGTTGTTTTGCAGCACAATACTCGTTGACTGGAAATTCCGCCAGTTGTAGAGATACACCGCCAGATCGTATTGGAGCCGGTTGCCGAGCGTTGCGCCCTTGAAACCAACTTCATAACTCAGCACCACTTCGGGCCGCAACAAGACCGTGTCTAAGGCCGAGACCTGGATTACACCCGGACGGCGGCCCCGCGACACACTCGCATAGACTTTCTGACTGCCGATTTTATAATCAAGCACCAGCCGGCCCACCGCCGACACATAATCTTCGGTCACAGACAGTTGCCCTTTTGTGGGGCGACTCAACACGTTGGGATAATTGCCGACCACGAATCCGATACTGCTTGGCACCGGGGCTGGGTCTGCCTGAAAACCACCCGTTTGGCTGTCGAAACTCACCCGAACACCCGCGCTCAGGTTCAGGCCGCGAGCCAGCCGGTAGGTCACGTCGGCGAAGGCTTCGAGCGCACTGTTTTTACCAAAATTGGCGAATGATTCGGTATGAAATGCTTTCAAGGGCGGGCCAGCGGGCGCGGCCTGGGTTCCTAACAGAAAATTGGTTGCCACGCTCAGGTTAGCCGCGCCATTCACCACAATCGGAATCACCGGCACGGCTGGCACCGACCGATTGATGATCGTTGTGTACAAAGCCAGCAAACTGCGCTCGTTGGTAAACAGTGGCACCGCCTGTGAGCCGTTTTCAGCGAAATAATTCACGCCGACGAATCCCGAAAAACGACCTTCGTCCTGATAATTTAACCGAACCTCCTGGCTAAACTGACGGCTCGTGGCGTTTTCGGCCAGAAACAGGGCCGGGGCCACTGTGCCGTCGGCATCGAAGTTTTCGTCGGACTGAAACCACCGATACGCCGTTATTGAGTTCAGCGTCAGTCGGTTACTGAGTTGCTGATTCCAGAGAAGGGTACTGCCGAAGAGTTTTCGGCGGATAAATAGGTTGGTTCCCTGCTCCAGGTCAGCCGCCGTGTTGGGGCTGGTATCTCCACCCTTGGGCGCATACCGACCGCTTTTGAACGATGTGCCGGGGTAGTCATCATATTGGTAATTGGTCAGCAAATCGAGGGTGGTGCGGGGGCCGGGCAGGTAACGCATCGCCAGCCGCCCGGCATAAGTGCCTTTGCCGTTGAGGGTGCCACCCGACAGGTTTTCGATGAAACCGTCGCGTTTGCTGGCAACACCCGACAGGCGCACAAAAAACTTGTCGCGTACAACCGGCTGATTAAACGTGGCTTGTGCATACAGCGCGTTATAATTGCCATACGACAACTGGACTTCACCCGATTGCGTAGCGCGGGCTTTGTTCTGAATCAGGTGAACGGCACCAATCTGTGCGCCCCGCCCGAACAGCGTTCCCTGCGGGCCTTTGGCGACTTCGACGCGCTCCATGTCGAAGAGTTCGACAGCGGCACCGCGTGAGCGCGAAATCTGCACGCCGTCCTGAAAAACCGATACCCGCGCCTGCGACCGCGAGTCGCCGTCGTCGCTTGTTACGCCCCGAATCACAAAACCGGGGTTGTTGGGGCTTTGCAACTGCACCTGCAAACCGGGAATGTAGTTGGATAGCACGTCCATTTCCTGAATCCGCTGGCGTTTCAGAAAATTACCGTCAAGGGCGGCAATCGCTACGGGTACATCCAGAATAGATTCGGCGCGTTTTTGGGTGCTGACAATTACCTCAGCCAGTTGGGCCTCGTCTTCGTCAAGCGTGATAGTGAGCGGGCCACTGCCCTGCACGGGTACTACGGCTGTTTTGAAGCCCACAAAGCTGAACCGGAGTGTTGGCTGGCCGGTCGGCAGATTCCGCAGGGTAAAGCGGCCCCCGTCGTCGGTGGTGGTGCCAATCCGCGAGCCGTCGAGTGTGACCGTTACGCCGGGCAGTGTTTGGCCGTTACTGCTTTTAACAGTTCCGGTGAGGGTGGTGGTTTGCGCGAGCAGAGCCAGTGTTTGCAGGGCAAGTAAGACGCTAAGTAGTAGTTTTTTCACAATAAACAGGATTGAATGTATAAACCAAAACGGGCCGAAACCCAGTGCAAAGGTTCGGCCCGTTTCGGTTTCCTGACCGATGCTACTGGTTATCTATTTGTGAAATTTGTGCTACTACGGATAACAAAATCATAAACAACAAACCCGGTTAAACGATGTGTTTAACCGGGTTTGTTGAGAGAAGCAATATGTATGTTTAACCCTGCGGGGGCGGCTCAGTCAGTTGACGCGCAGTTTTTGCCCGGCCCGGATTCGTGACCGTGAACTGGACATATGGTTTTTCTTGGCTAATGTGGCTGGCGACATCCCAAACCGGCTGGCAATACTGGAGATGGTTTCGCCCGACCGAACCCGGTGCAACACCGTGCGTTTGAAGCGGGGCTTGAAACTCAAATCCGTTGAGCGGCCTCCGCGCAGGTAGTCCCAAACGGCGGGTGTCAGTAAAAAGTGCTCGCCAACGATCTCATTTTCAGGAAGTTTATACACATTGAGCGGGCTAAACGGATTGCCTTCATAGCGGGTTTCGTAGTGCAGGTGTGCGCCGGAGCTGCGCCCGGTGCTGCCACCCAATCCGATTTGATCACCCGCTTTTACCATCTGCCCGTCTTCTACGAGTTGCTTGGAGAGGTGGCCATAAAGCGTTTCTAAGCCGTTGTAGTGCCGGATCAGCACGTACCGGCCATAACCGTCACCAGCCCAGCCCACCACGCGCACCAGCCCGTCGAAGGCCGCATAAACGGGGTCGCCGGTTTCCAGATCAAGGTCAAGGCCGGTGTGCCAGCGGCCCCACCGAAAGCCGAAGTTAGAGGTCAGTTTGCCTTCGTTGAGCGGGGCCGACCAGTAGCGATTGACCGGCGGGTCGTAGAGTTTTATATCCACCGGCGAATCGAACTCCAACGGATTAATATCGTACGGATCAACGTGTTTAGAGTCCCAAACGGCGTAATAATCAGCGATTTTTACCCATTCATCACCCACCTGCACCGAATCCACAATTTCGACCACGTCGGTTTCGCCCTGATCAATCATACTGGTATCTTCGGCCACAACAGATACGAGTTCTTTTTTCGGCTCGAATTGACTATTAAACCGTAGGTCGGCGGCTTCTGGCTCAAACAGGTCATCTTTCTTCCTGGTTGATTCGATAACCGGGAAATTCGGATTGTAGCCGTTGTTTTTTGGCGTAATACGGGTGTTTTTTCTGAATAAACCCCGTTCCTGCGCCTGAGCCGTTTGGGTGGCAAACAGGCATCCAGCGGCCAGCAACCAGACGATAGTCAATTTCTTCATACTATAATTAATTTATGCAAATACGGCCTCCTGCTGTACTTCGAGGGTAACTAAGTATCGTTCAGCATCGAGAGCGGCCATACAGCCAGTTCCGGCGGCTGTTACAGCCTGCCGGTAAATATGATCCTGCGCGTCGCCACAGGCAAATACGCCCGGTACGTTGGTGTGCGTACTGCCTTTTTCGGTTTCGATGTATCCGGTGTCATCTAAGTGCAGATACCCCTGAAACATATCGGTGTTGGGTTTGTGGCCAATAGCCACAAAAAAGCCCGTTACGGGCAATACGCGCTCCTCGCCAGTAACGCTGTTTTTGATGTGCGCTCCCGTTACTTCCTCATCACCTGTGATTTCGAGGGTCTCGGTATTGTACAAAATTTCGATGTTTTCTTTGGTCTTCACGCGGTGTTGCATGAATTTAGATGCCCGCATCTCGTTCTTGCGCACCAGCATATAGACTTTGCGGCACAAATTAGAGAGGTAGCTGGCTTCCTCGGCAGCGGTGTCGCCCGCGCCAACGATCACAACATCCTGTCCGCGAAAGAAAAATCCATCACAAACCGCACAGGCCGACACGCCCCGTCCGTTCAGCCGCATCTCCGAGGGCAAGCCCAGCCACTTGGCCGAGGCCCCGGTCGAAATAATAATGGCATCGGCGGTGAGTTCGTGTTTCTCGTCAACAACGGCTTTGTGGGGGCAATTCGGACCGGGAAACCCTTCGAGATCAACGCTTGTAACTAAGCCATACCGGATGTCAGTACCGAATCGCCGGGCCTGAGCCTCCAAATCCTGCATCATCACCGGGCCTTGCACACCGTCGCGATAGCCGGGGAAATTGTCAACTTCGGTGGTGATCGTTAATTGCCCACCGGGCTGCGGCCCTTGATACAGAACGGGTTTCATACCGGCCCGTGCTGCGTAAATAGCCGCCGTGTAGCCCGCGGGACCAGAACCAATAATGAGGCATTTAATATGTTCAGAAGCCATAGTAAGTAAAACGTTGCGAGTGATAAATAACACAAAAGCCCACGAATGAGAGCGTTCTAAATACCAACAAAGACAAAGTTCTAAAAATTTCCGCAATCAGCCAAGTTCAGTAATAGAGTATCAAAGAACTTTCCACTCGATGCGCCGGTTTTGCCGTCGGTTTTCGGCGGAGGTGTTGGGCAACAGGGGTCGGGTTTTGCCGTAGCCCACCGCCCGAACCCGAATTGCGTCAATGCCCGCTTTGGTGAGGTAATCGGTCACGCCCTGCGCCCGTTTTTTAGACAAAGCGAGGTTCGTGGCTGCATCGCCGAGGTCGTCAGTATGGCCGCCAATTTCGATTCGCACGGTGGGACTGGCTTTCAGGAAGGCCGCCAATCGGTTGAGTTCGGTGCGCGATTTATCGGCTAAATCATACCGGCCCGATTCAAAAAACAGGTTATTGAGCGTTTCGTGGTTAGTTGCACCAAGAGGTTCGAGCAGCACGTCGAGCAACAGGGCAGCGCCGGGGTCGGTTTTCCCGGTAAAATCAAACGATAGACTCTTGAACAGGTGATTTGGGCCGCTCACATACAGGGCGTATTGCCCGCCACCGGGCAGCACGGCCACGTACTGGCCGGTTTCAGAATCGGCCTGCACCTGCGAGACAATCTGATTGGTTTTCAGATCAATGAGGTCAATTTGGGCAGTCATCGGCTTTTTGGTTTTGCCGTCCAGCACCACGCCTTTCAGATAACTGACGGGCTTTACGCGCTCCCGTAAAGATTCGGGCAAATCAAAAACGTATAGCCGAGACCGTTGCGACACGCCCTCCTTTTGCTCCTCAAACGAGTAGTAAGCCCGCAATCCGTTGGCCGATACAAACAGCGATGCCTGATCTTCGGATGTATTAATGGGATAACCCAGATTTTTAGGAACCGACCAACCGGCTGTAGACAGAAAATTACTGGTCCCACCATTACTGGTCCCACCACTACTGGCCCCGTTGCCTCCTGCCGTTGCTACGCTATCGGTCACGAATAAATCATAACCGCCCATACCGATGTGCCCCTCGGAAGCAAAAAACAGGCTTTGGCCGTTGGCATGAATAAACGGCGAGGCTTCATTAAAAGTCGTGTTGACGGGTGCGCCGAGGTTTATCGGCGGTTGCCAGTTGCCAGCGGCATCGCGGTTGCTGCGCCAGATGTCGCGCCGACCCTGCCCGCCCGGTCGGTCAGATACGAAATACAACCGTCGCCCATCTGCCGACAGCGACGGTTGCGATTCATAGTTAGCCGTGTTAATGGTGGGGCCGAGGTTTTGCGGACTGCTCCAGGCATCGCCCACTTTGCGGCTTTGGTAGAGGTCACAACCGCCGAAACCGCGCCGATTCTGGCAGGCCGTAAACACAACAGTACGCCCGTCGGCAGCGAGACTGGCCGTGCCTTCGTTTTCAGGGGTGTTGATGTCGGGCGAGAGGCTGACCGGGGCCGACCAGCCTTCGCCGGTGAACGAAGCGAGCATCAAGTCTTCGTCGCCGTCGGTGTTCAGGGCCGTAAACAACAGCGTTTGTTCGTCGGCGGTCAGCACCGGAAAATACTGCGAAGGGGTGGTATTCAGCCCGGCAGATACGGGCCGGGGACTAACCGGCTGCGGATTGGCAACGGCCTGCTGCCCGAATTTTGCCGTTTCTATTTGGCGGGCAACGCGCTTATATTGAGACGATTGGGAAGCAAAAACGGGTTGGTATCGTTCCAGCACGGGCAGCGCGTCGGCGTATCTCCCCAACCGGAGCAGCAACGCAGCCGCGCCCTGAAACGCGGTGCCGTTGGTGGCGGGGTCGGGCTGGATTCGGATAGCCTCGCGGTAGGCGGCAAGAGCGGGTTCGGGTTTGCGCGTAAATTCATACAGTTGGCCGAGCTTGACGTAGGCATCCAGAAAATTGGCATTGCGCTTGATGGCTTCCTGCATAAACGGAATGGCTTCGTTGGCCTTCCGCTCGCCAAAGAGTTTGACACCCTGATTGTAGAGGTCAAGGGATTTAGAATCCTGCGCGAGACAGTTGTCAGTTACCAGTAAACAGTGAACAAGTAAACCCAACACGGCTAAAATAAGCCGACACCGGCTGAACCACATTGATAACTGACAACTGATATCTGATACCTGAATCAGGGAATTGCCATGAACTTGTGGGTTTGTAATGAGACGTGCCATTGTGGATGCGTTTTGACATAGTCAACGATGGTGGGCATCATTTCGTCTGATCGGCTCCATTCTGGTTGCAGCAACAACCGGCAACCGGGGCGCAGGTGCGGCACGAACGATTCGGCAAAGGCAAAGTCGCTCTGATTGTAAATAATGGCTTTTAATTCATCGGCCCGTTCAAAAATGGCCGGATTGGGTGTCTTGAATTTCTTGGGCGAAAAACACACCCAGTCCCACGCGCCGGTTACGGTTTGGCACACGCCCGACGTTTCGATATTGGTCTGAAAACCAGCCGTGTGCAGTGCATCGGTCAGGCTCGTGAGGTTGTGCATGAGTGGTTCTCCGCCCGTAATCACGGCCAATCTGCCGGGGTGTTGCTCGGCCTCGGTCACAATACTGGCAATGGAACGTTGCGGGTGCTTGCGAACGTCCCACGACTCTTTTACGTCGCACCAATGGCAGCCCACATCGCAGCCGCCGAGCCGGATAAAATAAGCCGCCCGGCCCGCAAACGTCCCTTCGCCCTGAATGGTATAGAAGGCTTCCATGATCGGGAGCGCGGTTTGATAGTGGGTAATTTCGGGCTGGGTAGCGGTGCTTTGTTTGGCGAGTATCATAGTGCGAAGATAACGGTTTGGCGGGGCGGGCGGGTTCAATGTTACTTATAGTCGTTTGCGACGTATCGCGTAAAGCCCCGCGCCTTTAGGCCGGGCGGGGCGGCCCGTGCCGATATAAGCGAACAGGCGGGTCGCCAAGGCCTTGTGCGGTTGGTTTTGTGCGCTTGACTACTAGTGCTGCATCCAGTAAGTAAAGTCGTACAGAGTAGCTATCTTTAGAGGCAAAATGACCCGTTTATGAAAAAAAGCCCGCCCCTTAAAGCCAGTAATCTTCAGCAAGGTATTTTGGAAATGATTGCCAGGCAAGTTACATCCAGTGTTCGGGAGGTTGAACGAACAAAACTCATTTTAGCCATGCTCACTGGCAAGTCCAACAAGCAAGTCAGCCAGGAGTTAGGCCATAGCTGGGAGAAAGCCAAACGATGGCGCTATCGATGGATACAGATTCAGCCTGAATTGGACACCATCGAAACGGCGACGGACGCTAAAAAAGTCCGCTGGGAACTTGAAAAAGCTATTCGAGAGGGATTGAGTGACGCTGAAAGATCAGGCAGTCCGGGTAAGTTTTCCGCCCACGATTACTGTCAAATCATGGGCGTTTCCTTGGAAGACCCTAATCTGAGTGGGCGGCCCATTAGCCACTGGGGGTTAACCGAATTGACCGATGAGGTAATTAAACGGGGTATTGTGGAGTCGATTAGCCGTTCCCAATCGGACCGCCGATGCGGTGGGTTCTTTTTTAAAAATACAGCGAAATAAAGCCCCACACGACCCAGGGCTGGCTCAACCCTAAATGCACGCCGGAAGAGTTGGCCCAGGGTTCTGAGCAGATTTGTGAAGCGTATCTGGCTGCCCCTCGGCAATGGGAACAGGAAGGTCTTAAAACGGTAAGTACCGATGAGAAGACGGGAATGCAGGCTCTGTCGCGGAATGCGCCTGACTTAGCTTTGAAGGTGGGGCAAGTCCGTCGCCAGGAGCATGAATATACTCGGCACGGCACGCTGTGTTTAATTGCTAATTTAGATGTCAGTGAGGGCACCATTATCAGCCCCTCGATTGGTCAGAGCCGTAACGAGCAGGATTTCAAGGAACACATTAGCCGCACGGTGGAAGCCGCCCCACACGTAAAGAAATGGCTTTTTGTAGTGGATAATTTAAACACGCATCAATCCGAATCACTGGTTGTGTGGGTGGCAGCGTTGGCTGGTTTATCCATTGATTGTCTGGGTGTTAAAGGCAAAAGTGGCATCTTGAAAACGATGGCGAGCCGGGCTTTATTTCTGCAAGACCCTACTCATCAAGTTCGCTTTTTGTACACGCCGAAGCATTGTTCATGGCTTAATCAGATAGAAATCTGGTTTGGTATTTTAAGTCGGAAGCTGCTACGGCGAGGCAACTTTGTTTCCCAGGTTGACCTAAAGGCTCAACTTGAGGAGTTTATTGTTTACTTCAATACGGTATTGGCCAAGCCTTTTAAGTGGACTTATAATGGAAAACCGTGTAGAACTTGAAAATCTACGCTACTTACTGGATGTAGCACTAGTTTAATTTCTGCTCCTCAATGTAGCCGGTCCGCCGGTGCGGTTTAATGGTTTCTTCGGACATATGCCCAATCGTTTCAACATAATACGAACGTGTCCAAAGGGTTGATAGCTTAGATTTTAGCCAATCAAACTCAT
>JBBRUV010000181.1:0-9710 GCA_038247465.1 Cytophagales bacterium | reverse complement strand
CGAAACTTCGGGCAGTATAAGACGCTGGCTCACAGCCTGTATCAGCAACTGCTGGCCCCGCTTGGCCTGCCCGATGGCCGGGTGATTGTCTCGCCGGATGGGTTTTTTCTGCCCTTTGAAGCCCTGAGTAAACGCGCCGATCAAGCCGATTTTTTGGTGAATCATTTTGCTTTCAGCTACACCTACTCGGCGCGGCTGCTGCTCAAAGGCTCCGACCGCGCCACGTCTTGGAGCTTTCCCGGCCCGCAACGGGCGTTTCTGGGTATGGCTCCCATCGCGTTTCCGGGAGGATTGGCGGCCCTGCCCGGCTCCGACGATGCCCTCGCCCAGATTGGTGACGGCTTTTCGTGGCCCACGCTCCTGACCGGCGCAACGGCTACGCGCCGGGCGTTTTTGAGCCAGTCGCCGGGCCACCGCGTGATTCAGTTATTCACCCACGCCGACAGCAGCCAGAACACGAAGCAACAGGAACCCGTGCTGTTTTTTGCCGATTCGTCGCTGCGGCTGTCTGACCTCAACAATCAGCAACCGTTCGGGGCCGAGTTGCTGGTGTTGTCGGCCTGCCGCACCGGGTTGGGGGCCAATCAGCAGGGCGAGGGGGTGTTCAGTCTGGCACGGGGGTTTGCCTCGCTGGGTATTCCGAGCATCGGCACCACACTCTGGAGCGTTGAAAATCAGGCCACTTACCGCCTGACCGAACTATTTTATGAATTTCTACAACGCGGTTTGCCCAAAGATGTGGCCCTGCAACGCGCCAAACAGCAGTTCATCTCCGAAGGCGACGCGGCCAATCAACTCCCGGCGCGGTGGGCGGGTCTGATTTTGGTGGGCGATGCTACACCACTGTCGCAAGGTATTAGCTGGTGGGTATTGGTGTTGCTGGGAGTCGGTGGGGCAGGGGCATTATTGCTGGTTTTCTCCCAGCGCAAACACCTTTTTCAAGCATTGCGCCGTTAGCACCGCGTCTTCAAGGGCGTTGTGAAAATCGCCTTCGCGCTCAAAGCCGAAATAAGCAGCAATGGCCGTTAGACTGAGCCGGTCCGGTACGCGCTGCTTTCGTTTTTTCATGACCCGAAACACAAAATAAGCCAGTGTGTGAAGGTCAATCAGCGTCCGCGAATACGGCCATCTCAGCTTTTCGAGTCGGTAAGCCTCCTTCAGGAAATTGATGTCGTTAATCACGCTCTGCCCGCAGATAATCACGTCGCGGAGCAGGCCGGAATTATCGACGCTGGGGCCGCGCTTGGTCAGGCCGAGTTGCTTGATGATCCACTCTTCCATTTCGGGCAGCACGTCGTAGATCATCGGTGCATCCTGCAATTCGGCTAAGGAGAGGTTGTGAATCTTCTCCGACGATGACGAAAATCCCTCTTCGTTTTCGGGATAGACATTGGTCAGGTATTGGCCGCGCTCGTTCCAGTCATCGTCGAACAGAACGGCTCCCACCTGAATAATTTCGTTGTAATCCGGCTCCGGGCCGGTCATCTCAAGGTCAAGAACAAGAAAAGGCATAGTGAGTTGGGGTTGTTTAGCTTACTCTTCCTTCTTCTGCTCCTTTTTGGGGTCTCGTTTGATAATCAAATCGCCGTCTTTCAGCTTCTTCGATACAGCCAGAAACGGCCCGGCAATGATTTGCTCACCTGCTTTCAGGCCCGACATGATCTGGATGTTCTCGAAATCAGAGATGCCCGTTTTCACCGTGCGCTGTTTGGCTTTGCCACCTTCATTGACAAACACAATTTCGGTTATCTGTACTTTTTTGGCATTGTCATTGTCGGCTTTTTGTGGGCCATCGGGTGGGGGTGGGCCATCGCCATCGTCGGTTTTGTTGGCATCATTGTCAACGCTGCGGGTGGTAACGGCGGCAATCGGTACGGCCAGAATACCGTCGCGCCGGTTGGTGATAATCTCGACCGAGGCCGTCATGCCGGGCTTGAACGGATACCCTTTTTTGCTCGCTTCGGCAGCCAAATCGCGGTACGAAATATTCAGGATTTTTACTTTCACCTCAAACTCGGTTACGGCATCGGTCGAGAGTTGGGCTGCTGAATTGGTACTGCCCGCCAGTCCGTTGGCCGTATTCGAGATTTCGGTCACGATGCCTTTGAACTTGCGGCCCTGCGTGGTATAGGAGTCCACTTCAATATCAGCCGTGTCGCCGAGGGTGACGCGCACAATGTCGTTCTCGTTCACGTTCACCCGAACCTCCATGTTATTGAGATTCGCCAGCCGCATAATTTCGGTGCCGGCCATCTGACTCGTACCCACCACGCGCTCCCCGGCTTCGATGTTGAGTTTAGAGACTGTGCCGTTCACGGGCGAATAAATGGTGGTCTTGCGGAGGTTTTCAGTGGCATCGCGCAGACTGGCTTCGGCACTCTGAATACTGAACTGAGCCGCCCGAACGTTGGCCTTGGCCGCTTCGATTTCCTGCTTCGAGACATTAAAATTAGCCTCTGACGTTTCAAAATCGGCCTGCGAAATTACCTTGTCGCCCAGCAGTTTGCGGTTCCGTTCATAGTCGGCTTTGGCCCTGATTTGCCGCGCTTCTGACTGCGACACGCTGGCCTTCGATTGCTCAAACTGCGCCCGGCTCTGGTTCACAGCCGCCCGCGCCCGCGCCAGGAGTGACTCGTAATTATCGGGTCGAATCCGGCACAGCAACTGCCCGGCGGTCACCGGGTCGCCCTCTTTAACGTACAAACCAATGATTTCGCCCGATACGTCGGGGCTGATTTTTACTTCGATTTCGGGTTGCACCCGGCCCGACGCGCTCACCCGTTCGATGATGTTGGTTTTCTGAACGGCGGCAAAATCAACGTCGGTGGTTTTGGGTTTGCCGATCAGCCCGGCCTGTTTGGCGGCAATTAATCCGACGGTGAGCAGAATAACGGTGGCTCCGAGAATCCACCAGATGCGGTTTGATTTCTTTTTCATGAATGGTTCGTAGTTCGTGGTTCGTAGTTAGCTACCGCGCCCGTATTCGTGCGGTAGCCAACTACGAACCACGAACCGTTAAAAACTCAACGGTTTATTCTGGTAAAAATCTAAAATCTTGGTTCTGAACACGTAATCGTAGCGCGACTGAATCAGGCTGGCGCGGGCGCGGTCAAGGTTCGATTTTGCCACGTTGTAGTCTGTTGCATTGATGGCACCGGCGTTCAGGCGGCTTTCCGACACGGCAAAGGCCCGCTCCAGCGATGTTACCTGCGACTGCGTTGCCACGTACCGATTGGCCGATGCCCGCAGGTTGGTGTATGCCGTCTCGATTTGTTGGCGCAGGTTAAGCCGCACGTTCTGGGCACTAAGCTCGGTGTTTTGCTGCTGAATCCGGGCCGAGGTAATGCGGTTTCGGGATTGGTAGCCCTGAAAAATCGGCACCCGTAAAATCAGTGATACTGAGCGGTTCAGGTTATTACTCAACTGCCGTCCCAGCGGGAACCCGGTAACATCGAACCCCGGTACACTGGCATAAATCGGCACCTGCGAACCGTCTGGCCCGGTGGCAAAATACACCGTTTGCTGCTGCGACACCTGCCCGTTCAGGCTTTGTTGCTGAGCCGCGCTTGAATACAAACTGCTCAGATTGCCGCTTATAGAGAGTACCGGATACAGCCCGCCTTTGGCAACGTCGACCCCCAACCCGGCAGCCCGCACCCGCAGGTCGGCACCGGCTACATCGGGCAGGCTGCGTTCGGCAATTTCGTAGACTTGCTGCACGGTCTGGGCGTAAGGCGCAACGGTCGGGTCAGGCACGGCAACCGGCTCTACGTCAATGCTGAGGTTAATCGGTACGTTCATGACCTGCAACAGCGACACCCTGGCCAGATCAACATTATTCTGAGCGTTCACGATGTCTAACTCATTGCTGGCAAGTTGCGCCCGCAGGTCATACAGATTGGCTTCGGGCAGCGAGCCAGCCGCTACCAGCCGTTCGGTGCGGTCCAGTTGCGCCCGCGTGATGTCGGCCTGCCGCTCGGCCACCACCAATTGCTCGCTGTTGGTGAGCACATTGAGGTAAAACTGCGCCACGTTGATCGAGACGTTGTTCTCCGTGGTTTTGAGTTCCTGCTGCGTGGCCTGCAGTGTCAGGTCGTTTTGTCGGATGGTATTCTGAAGCACAAATCCGTTAAAAATCGTGGCCGACGCATTAAGCTGGTAGTTGCCCGATGTGATGCTTTGCTGCACAAACTGGTTGGTGCGCGGGTCAATATTACGCCCGCCACTCAGCGACTGGTTGCCCTGAAAGTTAGCGACTGGCAGCCGGTTGAGCTGCGCCTGCCGGAGTTGCAGACTGCTGTTTTCGGTGGTCAGTTGCCCCTGCCGGATACTGATGTTGTTTTGCCGGGCAATGTCAATGCACTGTTGCAGGTTCACCCGGCTGGGCAGGGTCGTATTTGTGTTACCTATTCCAGGCGAAACCGCGCTTTGCCCTTGTACATAACTGGTGGCTGACAGCCCGGACAAAAGCAGAGAAAAGTAGAAAGTTTGTGTCAAACGCATACGCTTTGCTGTTTACGAAGTCAATGTTACGAGCCGAGAGGTTGCCCGGCTATCAGTTTAGGATAAACGGCAGAAATAGCGGACTGTTCGCGCTGTTTTTGGGATGACGCCAACTGGCCTGCACTATATTTGTTTAACATCAACATCAACCCCAATCCTCCAATGGATCAGCGCATTATCAATCTCTTCGACGAATACACCCACAAGCCGCTCTCACGGGAGGTGTTTCTCCGTCGCTTAGCCGAACTCACTGGCGGGGCCGCGGCCGCTTTAGCCCTGTTACCGATGCTCGAAGTCAACTACGCCCACGCCGAAACGGTGGCTTATGCCGACGACCGCATCGCGACCGAAACGGTGTCGTTTCCGGGAGCCGATGGCACCATTATGAGCGGTTATCTGGCCCGGCCTGCTGCCGTTGGTACGTACCCGGCGGTGGTCGTGATTCACGAAAACCGGGGCCTCAACGCCCATATCGAAGACGTGACGCGCCGGTTGGCCGTTGCCGGTTTTGTAGCCCTCGCCCCCGACGCGCTGGCCCCGGCTGGCGGTACCCCCGCCGACGAAACCGCCATGCGCGAACTGTTCGGGAAATTAGACCCCGTTAAAACCCGTGAAAACTTCGTGAATGCCGTAACGTTTCTGAAAACCAACGCCAACAGCACCGGCAACGTGGGTTGCGTGGGGTTCTGCTGGGGTGGGGCCATGTCGAATCAGTTAGCCATTCACGCGCCGGGTCTCAAAGCCGCCGTGCCGTATTATGGTCGCCAACCCGATGCCGCCGACGTACCCAAAATTAAGGCTGCCATTCAACTGCACTATGGCGGACAAGACGAACGGGTGAATGTCGGCATTCCGGCCTACGAAGAAGCATTGAAAAAATCAGGCGTTGATTATCAGTTGTTTGTCTATGCCGGCGCGCAACACGCTTTCCATAACAACACCGCCCCGACGCGCTACAACGAAGCCGCTGCCAAGTTATCCTGGAGCCGGACGCTGGCGTTTTTGCGGGAGAAATTAGTATGAAGTAAGTGCCACAGAGATGCACGGAGATACACCAAGAAAAAATATCTCTGTGTGTCTCCGTGCGTCTTTGTGCATCTCTGTGGCCCAATATCACTACTTCTGCTCTTCTTCCCCCTCAGCCATTACCCCTTCCACGTCTTCGCAGTGCCACATCCGCTGCCGACGGAACGCGGGCCGACCGGCGGTGAGCGCGCCCCCGGCTTTGGCCGCAATCATCTTCTGAATCAGGCGGGCACGTTCGGTTTGGAGGTCGTCGCGCTTTTTGTCTTCGGTTTGTAGGTCAAAGTAAATCGCACCGTCAATGATTGTTTTTTCGGGGCGGGCATAAATCGAAAGCGGGTTGGCGTTCCATAGCACAAGGTCAGCATCTTTACCGGGCCTGATACTGCCGAGCCGACCGTCTAAGTGCATGAGTTTGGCGGGGTTGAGCGTCACCATTTTCCAGGCATCAATCTCCGAAATGCCGCCGTACTCTACCGCTTTAGCCGCTTCCTGATTCAGTCGGCGGGCCATCTCGGCATCGTCGGAGTTGATCGAAACCACCACACCCTGCCGGTGCATGATGGCAGCATTGTAGGGAATCGCATCTTTTACCTCCATTTTGTAGGCCCACCAATCGGCAAACGACGAGCCACCCGCGCCGTGTTTCGCCATCTTGTCGGCCACTTTATAGCCTTCCAGAATGTGGGTAAACGTGTTGACTTTGATCCCCATCGAGTCGGCTACGTGTAACAGCATATTGATTTCCGACTGCACGTAACTATGGCAGGTGATGAACCGTTTGGCATCGAGAATCTCACCAATGGCATCGAGTTCAATGTCGCGCCGGGGCATGGTGGCGGTGGCTTTGTCTTTGGCGTTCAGGGTGTTATATTTTTTCCAGCTCGCGTTGTATTCTTTGGCCCGCATGAAGTGATCCATATAGACCTGCTCCACGCCCATCCGCGACTGTGGGAACCGGGTCAGTACGTTTGGGTTCGGGTAGTTGGACTGTTTCACGTTTTCGCCCAGCGCGAACTTGATAAATCCGTCGGCCCCATTGATGAGCATCCCCGCTGCCGATTCGCCCCATTTTAGTTTCACGATGGCCGACTGCCCACCGATGGCGTTGGCCGAGCCGTGCAATAGTTGAGAACTTGTGACTCCGCCGGCCAACTGGCGATAAATATTAATATCGTCCGGGTTAATCATATCGGCCATTCTGACCTCCGCCGATGATGACTGGCCGCCCTCGTTGATGGAAAACAGCGCGATGTGCGAATGTTCATCGAAAATGCCATTGGTGAGGTGTTTGCCGGTTCCATCGAGGATGCTGGCTCCGGCGGGGGCGGTGAGATTCTGGCCCACCTGCGCGATTTTGCCGTTCTGCACCAGCACGTCGGCGGCTGTCAAAATCCCGGCGGCTTCGTTTGTCCAGACCGTTGCGTTTTTGATGAGCATCGTCTGTGCTTGCGGCTTTTGCGCGTTGCCCATCCCCACAAACGGGTAGCGCACGGTGGCGCGGAGGCTGGCGGCAATGGCCGTTGTGCTGGTTGCTGATGTCGAAACCGCGCTTCCCGATGCGCCTGAAGTGCTCAGCGCCGACGTGGATACGGCCGACGTGGACACGGGCGCGTCGTTGGTGCGGGTGCGGGTGGCTGTCCAGGTTACGATTTTCCCATCCGGTGTTTCGCCATCGCCCCGGAAACCCGTGCCGTCGCGGAAGCCGGTGAGCCGGGTCAGGGCGGTGGGCTGGCGTTTGTTCAGCGCGATCTGCATCGTAATTACCTCACCACTGACCGAGACTTTCGGCGTGATTTTGGTGGTATCGCTAATAACCTGATACTCTGGTTTCTCCGGCGATTTTCCGCCAATGTTCAGTTTCAGACTCAATTCCGGGCCAACCGTCAGGTTATACGCCCCGCGTAGGTCAGCCGCGTTTTTGTTGGTGATGACGTACTGTTTGCCGCGAATCCAGTTTTCGTAGATTACCGCATCGGGCGAAAATAAATTGCCGTTCGTAATCAGGAAGTTAGCGGTTAAACCGGGTTTCAACCGGCCCAGCAGATCATCGGCTTTGATGAGTCTGGCGGGTGTGGTGGTCAGGGCATCGAGGGCGTTGGCTTCGGTCAGGCCGTTTTCGATTGCCTTGCGGATGTTGGCCCAGAAATCGGTTTTGGCGCGTAACCCCGTCATTGTCAGCGCAAACGGCACCCCGGCCCCAGCCAGCATCCCGGCGTTTAGCGGAGCCATTTCCCAGTGTTTGAGTTCGGCCCACGAGATATTGTCGGCATCCCAAACGTCTTCTACGTCATACGGTTGCGGGAAATTAATTGGCACAATCAGCGACGCGCCGGTGGCTTTGATTTCGGGAAGGCGTTGATATTCGTCGCCCCCACCCCGGATAATGTACTGAACGCCAAACTCATCGCCGACTTTGTCGGCCCGTAACACGCTCATTTTATCGCCCGCGTCGAAGACAGCAGGCAGTCCGGCCAGCCGGATCAGGGCTTCGAGCGAGAGGTTGTTTTGCTCTTTGTTGCCGTCCCGTTTATACCAGTCGGCATCATAGAACGCCTGCCGCAGCAACGCCACCGCGCCCATGCCAGAGTTTGGATACGCCTGCCCCGACGTGCCTTTGCTGAAGGACTAATGCGCCGATACGCCATTTCGCAGCACGAGCATATTCTCGCGCTCATCAGCGAGTGTGACGATGGCCGAGTTCCCCCGCGCAATGCCGTCGTGGGCGTGGGTCAGCACCGCCCCGAAACCGAGTTTGCGGAGTTCGTCGGCTTTGGCGGTATTTGCTTTAAATAATACGCCTGCATCGGTTTCGGGCTGAATAGCCTGATTCCAGTAATACGGCCCTTTTTTGCTGGATTCGTACTGCGGTGCGCCCCCGCGTCCTCCACCACCGGCGGCCCGAACGGTTTCGGGCATTCCATAATCGGAGTCAATATCGAGCAGGGCAGGGTAGATGCGTTTGCCGCTCAGGTTGGTAATAACGGCCCCCGCAGGTATAGTAACCGCCGTGCCAACGGCTTCGATTTTTCCATCCCGAACGAGGAGTGTGGCGTTTTGCAGCGTGGTTTGCGGGTCAACCACAATGGTAGCGTTGGTGAAGGCAAACAGGCCGGGCCGTTCGTCGAAGGTGCCGTTGCGCGGGAAAGTGGTTTGGGCAAAGGCCGTTTGGAGCAAGCCTACAGCCAGAAAAATGGTGAGTATATGTTTATTCACGAGAAGAAATTTTAGTTGGGTATCCTGCCCTAAAAGTAAATCAGGTTCGGTTATTTGCCAAACGAGCCGAATGAAATTTGGAAATTCAGGCGTTACCCCAACAATGAGCGATCTGGGAAGACTTCACCGGGAGCGCGTAAAACGAAGAAACCTGCCCAATTGGGCAGGTTTCTTCGTTTTCATTGACAATCCCTTATGTCGTTGTTATCGTTGATTAGATAACCTGCACGTCAATCGCGTTCAACCCTTTCTGGCCTTTCTGAACCTCGAATTTAACTTTGTCGTTCTCGCGAACCTGGTCAATCAGACCTGTTGAGTGGACGAAGATGTCTTCCCCACCACCGTCGGGCTTAATGAATCCGAATCCTTTCGTTTCATTAAAAAATTTTACTACTCCTGTTTGCATTTGACTTGTTTTTAACCCCCAAAAGTATGTCTATTACCTGTCAACTACCAAAAATGACCGAAAATATTTATCAACCTGTACCAATCGCCGGGTGTATAACGCCCCGTTAGCGATGGTGGACTCGTATTCGTAGTTGATTATTTCTAAGAATTTGCCCGTCACTCAGCCAATATCTGAATCCCGGATAAAGACAAATCGTTTGGGCGAGGTCTTCCTGACAGCTGGAAATTCGTTAACGGACAATAGCGGTTTGTAAGCTTGGTTTCGGGTGGTCTTGGTTCTTGATTGATCCAGCGAACTAAGCGAACACAATATAAAAAGGACAATTAACAATCGGGGAAAGGAAAATCTGATAGAACTTGATTGTTGTGGAGCCAGCCGGATGAGATGACAATAAGTTAATAGTAACATTAAGTATTTTTTTTGCAAAGACAGCTTATTTTTTTGTCCTTTGTTACACATCTCTTCTCCCTTAATACGCATGGAAAAGTACATGAATAAGCGGCTATTGGCCGGGTGTCTGGCGATTCTCGTCACGGTATCTGCGTTCGGGCAATCGCCT
>JBBRUV010000180.1:0-9711 GCA_038247465.1 Cytophagales bacterium | reverse complement strand
TTTCGTAAGCTATGATTATCGCTTTTTTTAAAGAGTGTTTCTAACTCTGTTCGTTCTGATTCTTTCAGAACTGGTGTATTGACTCGGCCCATGAAGGCGAAAGTACAAAATAATGCAGACTATTTGTAGTGAAGTACTTATCCATTTCACTTTTAATTCTTCCCCGTTCCTTGCCGGGCCGGCGGAGCGGCTCCGGTGGCGGCCCGTTGCTGCTGTATCGGGTTGGGGCCGGTGGGTGCAAACGGGTTGCCGCGCTGCTTGTATAACTGGAACCGGGTCGGTTGCGCCATCACCGGAAATGCGTTATTCTCGGTGTTGATATCGGCAATTTCCTGAAATGGATCCAGCGTCCATTGCTTCACTTTCTTTGTCGTTGTGATTACCTTCTTGATACTCACGTCGTTAAATCGCCAGATTTCTGCCGGAAACCGCGCCACCGAATCCGTACCGTCTTCAAACTCCATCCGCATAATCACCGGCATCGGCACACCGCCTTTGTTCTTTAGCGAAATCGTGTAATAATTCGTTTTGGCATTATCGGTCAGCAGTTTACGCTCGTCTTCTGACAGTGTGGCTAAGTAATCAGCGTATTTTTTCTTGTCGGATTCAGTCACGGTGTAAGGGTCATACGTGTTGTAGAAGTCCTTCATCGTTGAGTCCTGCGCCACCACGCTTTGGCCTTTGTCGGCGGCATCGCGCTGTTTGCTCATCGTGTTTTGCCGACGCATAAACGCTTCGCGGGCCACGGCTTTGGCAACGGCTGGGTCCTGATTATCAACTTGATACCAGTCAACATCCACCAAATCCTGATCTACGGGTTCAACGCCGTAAAACCAGCCTTTCCAGAACCAATCCAGGTCAACGCCGGAGGCATCTTCCATCGTGCGGAAAAAATCAGCCGGTTCGGGCGATTTGAAGGCCCACCGACGGGCGTATTCCTTAAACGCATAATCGAATAAATCGCGGCCCATCACCGTTTCGCGCAAAATATTGAGGGCTGTTGCGGGTTTGGCGTAGGCGTTGGGGCCGAGGCCAATCACGTTATCAGACGAAGCCATGATCGGAGTCAGCACGGCCTTGTCTGACTTCATATAATCAACAATTTGCTGCGGCTCACCCCGGCTCGTTGGGAAGTTATAGTCCCATTCTTTTTCGGCGAGGTACTGGCAAAATGTGTTCAGGCCTTCGTCCATCCACGTCCATTGCCGCTCGTCGGAGTTGACAATCATCGGGAAAAAGTTATGACCGACTTCGTGAATAATTACGCCGATCATGCCCGCTTTGGTGCGCTCAGAGTAGGAGCCGTCGGCTTCGGGCCGACCGCCGTTAAACGAAATCATGGGGTATTCCATGCCGCCACCGGCTGTGGCGTGGCACGAGATAGCCACCGGATACGGGTATTTGATGGTGCGGTTACCGTATGATTTCAGCGTGTGTTCTACCACCCGCGTTGAATATTGGCCCCAGAGCGGGTTGCCTTCTTTGGCAAAGAATGACATAGACCAGATTTTGCGTCCGTCGCCATAAACATCGGTTTGCATGGCATCCCAGATAAACCGGCGGCTGCTGGTGAAGGCAAAATCACGCACGTTCTGGGCGGTATAGACCCAGGTTTTCTTGGCTTTCACGTCGCCGGGTTTGGTTTGCAGAGCGGCTTCGGCTTCGTCCTGCGTCACAATCACGACCGGCGTTTTTGACGTAGCCGCCTTCGCCAATCGGTCTAACTGCTTGGTATTCAGCACCTGTTTGTAGTTCTGGCACTCGCCGGTTGCGCCAACAATGTGGTCAATGGGTGCGGTGATGGCTACTTTATAGTTACCGAAGATAAGCGTAAACTCGCCCTGCCCTAGAAACTGCTTGTTTTGCCAGCCCGTCACGTCATTGTATGAACACAGGCGCGGAAACCAGTGGGCAATAAAATAATTGTAGTTGCCGTCTTTCGGGAAAAACTCCATGCCGCTGCGCCCGTAATAGTCAGTGATGAAATAATTCCAGTCAATGCCAAACGAATAACTCTGACCGGGTTTCAGGGGCGTGGGCAGTTCAACGCGCATCATGGTCTGATTGATGGTGTATTGCAGTTTCGCGCCGGTTTTGGCATCTTTCACAACGGTAATGTTGTAGCCGTATTTGGTGCTTGCCTGTTGCTGACTGCGTTCACGGACGGAGGTCAGGTTTTGCAATCCGCCAAAACTCATACCAGTCTCGCTGATACTGCCGGTGCGGGTAATGCTACCGGTAGAACCCTGGGCAAACAGGTTTTGGTCGAGCTGAAGCCAAATGTATGGCAGCACATCGGGCGAGTTATTGATGTAGGTAACAGTTTCAGAACCATTGATTTTCTGGTTTGCATCGTCAAGTTCAACCTTGATATCATAATCAGCCCGGTTCTGGAAATAGTCACGACCCGGCGACCCGGCTGCCGTGCGAAACGTATTGGGCGTGGGCAACATCGGGCCGAGTTGCTCAAAGCGGGTGTTGGCGTTTTGGGTCGGTGCCGCGCCGGGCTGGGCAACCGTTAGCTGAACACCGGCAAGAAAGACGAAGAGCCAAAGGATTTTTCTCATTGTTGGTTGTTTGACAAATATTGTTCGGTAAAACTACAAAAGAACCCGGTGTTGCCGTATCGAACCCGGCGATTTTCTCGTACATTCAAGTAATGATTTATGCCGCCAAACGTACTTGATACGGCGGGTGGTCGTTAAGTTAGTATTCTTCTCACCCAACCGTAACGCTCCATGAATCACACAGTTACGCCCATTCCGGGCTTTGCGTCGGCCGGCGCAGCCCCCACCGATACCGTGCAGGCAGCCTTCTGGCGGCAACTGTTGCACCAATCACCAAATGGTCTGGTGGGTCTGACCGCCGTTCGTAACGAAGCCGGTGCGGTGCAGAATTTCCGGTATTTATTCATGAACGAAGTGGCATACATGGCCACGTTTCAACTCATACCCGATCAGCAACGCGACGTAACGGGCGAACTGATTACCAATTATTTTCCGTCGGTGCGCGAAACCGGGTTGTGGCCCATCTACCTGAACGTACTGGAAACAGGTCATATTCAGCGCGTTGAACAGCACTACACCCGCGATGAGCGCGACATTTGGGTCAGCCAGACGGTCTCGATTTTCGATACCGACACCATTCTGCTGCAATACAACGACGTAACGGGCCACCACAAAACAGCCCGCCAACTGGCTGTACAAACAGCCCTGCTCAACAATATGCTGAACAGTTCGCAGTCGGCCATTGTGGTGTTTAAAACGGTGCAGGATGCGCCCGACCAACCCGTTGATTTCTGCATTACCCAGACCAATCAGATGCTCGGTACGCTCACCAATCAACCGGCTAACTCGTTTGTGGGCAAGCTATTGTCAGCCGTATATCCGCTCACGGCGGTCAAACGGAACCAGCTTATCCAGTTCATTGAATCGGGCGAACCCATTCAGCGCCAGGAGTTTATGCCGTCGGTCGGTCGGTGGTTCGATCTGTCGCTGACCTGGCTAAACGACGGTTTTGTGGCTACCCTGCACGATGTTACGGCTTTCCGCGAGGCCACTGCCCGCGTTGAGACCCAGGCTGCTCTGTTTGACAACGTGCTTAAAACCATTCCCAGCGGACTAATTGTGTTTGAAGCCGTGCGAAATGGAGCCGGTAAATTAGCGGATTTTCGGTGTGTCGAAGCCAGTCAGAAACTACTGAATGACCTCAACCGTTCGCGGGAGACCTTGCTTGGCCGAACCCTGCGTGAGACCCTGCCCGGCATCGAACAATCAGGTATATGGGCCATTTATGAAACCGTGCTGGCAACCGGAAAATCCCAACGAGTTGAGAATCAGTACAAGGCCGACGGAATTGATGGCTGGTTCGAGATTTCGGTCTCGAAACTAAACGACGGGCTGGTCGTGGCTTATGCCAACATAACGCCCGCCAAACGCGCCAGTCAGCAACTCGAAGCCACCATTCAGGAGCTGAACCGCTCGAACGATAACCTCCAGCAGTTTGCCTACGTGGCCGCCCATGACTTGCAGGAACCGCTTCGCAAAGTGCAGGCTTTCGGCGATCTGCTCAACGATCAGTTTAGCCACGAACTCAGCGAAACCGCCCTCGACCTGATCCGGCGAATGAGACTTTCGGCCAGCCGGATGCAGACCCTCGTGCTGGATTTGCTGACCTACGCCCGCCTGACTACTGACTTACAGCCCTTTACGCCGGTGAGCCTGAACAATGTGTTGCATGCCGTTACCGACGATATGGAATTTGTGATTACTGATATGCAGGCCCGGCTTACGGTCGGCCCGTTGCCCATTGTATTAGGTGATGCCCGGCAACTCCGGCAACTGTTTCAGAATCTGATCTCGAACGCGCTGAAGTTTCACCGCCCCGGCCAACCACCCGTTATCGGGGTCAGCAGCCGGCTGGCAACCCCCGCCGAACTACCCCTTGCGTTGATAAATCGCGACGCGGCCCGGTTTGCTATTGTTGAAATGACCGACGAAGGCATCGGCTTCGATGAGCCGTACTTAGACCGGATTTTTACCATTTTTCAGCGATTGCACGGCCAAAACCAGTTTGCCGACACGGGTATCGGCCTGGCGATCTGCAAAAAAGTGGCCGACTCGCACGGCGGGTGCATCACGGTCCGCAGCCAACACAATCAGGGTGCCACGTTTACGGTGTGGCTGCCATTGGCGACTTGAGGAGACCAGTCCCTCATAAAAAACCAGATTGGTCAACAAAGTAATAAGTGTCGGGTTTGTTTAGAGACGCTAATTACATCAACGTGCTGAAAACCGACGATTACATCCATTCGCCAGACAGCGCCAGTCGGCCCGTCTGCTCAGAAAATTATCAAAACGCATTGCATACTGCCACCGCCGAACGCACCACCTTCCGGGTTGCCCGGCCAGTTGGCCCCGTGCCGATTGTGGATCATGCGCCACAACCGGCCAATCAGGATTTATTCTGTTTTTCGCACCTGCGCTGGAACTTCGTTTATCAGCGTCCGCAACACCTCATGAACCGGGCCACCCGGCAATACCGGGTCTGGTTTATCGAAGAACCCATTTGGGGAGATGCCTTCCGGGTAGAAATCAGGCCCGAACAGAATCGGCTGCACGTGGTGGTACCGCACATACCGCACGGCACCCCGTTTGAGGAGGTATTGGCTTTCCAGCGCACCCTGCTTAACGACCTCCAGCGGCACCATCAGATCAGTACATTCGCGGCCTGGTATTATACGCCGATGGCCCTGCTGTTTAGCGATCACCTGACACCGGCCCTGACCGTGTATGACTGCATGGACGAACTGTCGGCTTTTCTGGGGGCACCGCCCGAACTGCTCGACCTTGAAAAACAACTTCTCCAACGGGCTAACCTCGTTTTTACCGGCGGATACAGCCTGTACGAAGCCAAACAGCATCGGCACCCGCTGGTGTTTGCTTTTCCGAGTAGTATCGAGCATGATCATTTTAGTAAATCCCGTGCCAAAACCGTAGCAGAACCCGCTGATCAACAGTCTATTGGCTACCCTCGAATCGGCTTTAGTGGGGTAGTGGACGAACGCTTCGACGGCGCATTGCTGGCCCGGCTGGCCGAACGTCGCCCCAACTGGCAGTTTGTGATTCTTGGCCCAGTTGTGAAGATTGACCCGGCTTTGTTACCCCATGGCCCAAACGTGCATTACCTCGGCATGAAAGCCTATCAGGACTTACCAGCGTATTTCGGGCAGTGGAACGCGGCAATATTACCCTTCGCCCTGAATGAATCCACGCGCTATATCAGCCCCACCAAAACACCGGAGTATCTGGCGGCTGGTCTGCCGGTGGTTTCTACCCCAATCCGGGATGTTGTCACCATGTATGGCTGGCCTGAGTTTGCCCAAATTGCCGACACTGCCGCAGCCTTTGAACAGGCCATTGAGCGGGCATTAGCCGGGCAGCACCCAACGAACTGGCCTGCCATTGACGAATTTCTGGTGAAAAACTCCTGGGATAAAACCTGGCAGGAGATGAACCGGATTATGAAAACACAGTTGGCTGTTTTACCCGAATAACCCCGTCTTTGACCTTGATGACTCCGTTTCGTTCCTTTTGGATGGCCGGCTATGAATGTGCTGACCAACTTAATTGCTTTGGTCACCGCGTTGACCTGCTGACCGATACCGGACACCTCAACCGGCTGGCCGACGACTACGCCGATCTGTATCCGTTCGGGATTCAGACCGTGCGCGAGGGAATCCGGTGGAGTCAGGTCGAACGGAGGCCGTATCAGTATGATTTTTCAACGGTGGGGCGGTTGCTCACCACCGCCCGCCAACAGGGTGTTCAGATTGTCTGGGATATCTGCCATTTCGGGTTTCCCGACGATCTCACACCTTTGCACCCGATGTTTGCCCGGCGGTTTGCGGCACTCTGCCGGGCGTTTATTTTGTTTGTGCGCGATCAGCAACCCACTGAACCAGTAGTTGTAACGCCGATTAACGAGGTGAGTTTTCTGGCCTGGCTGGGGGGCGAAGCCCGTGGCACATCGCCGTATTGCACCGGGCAGGGCTGGCCCGTAAAATACGCTCTGATGCGAGCCTGCATCGAGGGCATTGCGGCTATGCGGGCCATTGATTCTACGGTGCAGATTATGACCACCGAGCCGCTGATAAATGTGGTGCCGCCGTTGCCGCCCACCGATACCGGGGTAGCCGAAGCCGCCCGCCAACACGAAAATCAGTATCAGGCCACCGACATGCTCACGGGCCGACTCTGCCCCGAACTCGGCGGCTCGCCCGATTTGCTCGATGTAGTTGGCCTGAACTTTTATCACAACAACCAGTGGGTGTTTGATTTCCGGTCTTATTTGCCCTGGGCCAACCTCGACCCCGACCCGCGCTGGCGACCGCTCCGTGCGTTGCTGGCCGAGGTGCACAACCGCTACCGTAAACCATTGGTAATGAGCGAGACATCGCACCCCGGCGAAGACCGCCCGCACTGGATTCGGTTTATCGGAACCGAGTGTGGGGCTGCTATCCGGGCCGGGGTGCCGTTGCTGGGCATTTGTCTGTACCCAATTATTGACCGCCCCGACTGGGATTTCCCGGATCAATGGCATAAATCGGGCCTGTGGGATGCCACCTGCCCCGGCCAGATACTTCAGCCGGGGCAGGTGCCGGGCCGGGTGCTGGTCGAAGAATACGCCCATGCGCTGCTTAACGCCCAACGCCTGGCCGAGCCAATGAGCGAACGGCAACAATTGGATTGGCGATCTACCTGATTAAATTATTTATGAGCGATTACCTAAAAAACGCCGGGCGTAACTCAGTTTTGTCAACAATTATCGAAAGGGCGGGTTCAAGGAAAAAGCGTACTCAACTTGATGCCCGATTCTATGTTGACAATGGCCCATGCGCTACCGAAGCCGGTATTGCTGACCGAAAACCCGTTTTTGTTTAATCAGATACCGCCCACGCCAGTGCTTAGGATTTCGGTGGTTGTCCCCGTCTGCAACGAAGCCGACCATTTGTCCGCAACCCTCGACGCGCTGCGCGACCAAACCAATACAGTTGGGCAACCCCTTGATAATCGGACTTACGAAGTGCTGCTGTTGCTCAACAATTGCACGGATGCCTCGGCCACCGTTGCCAGTTGGTATCAGCACCAACACCCCGCATTTTGGCTTCATATCGCCGATATTCGGTTGCCGCCGAAGCAGGCCAACGTCGGCACGGCCCGCCGGTTGCTGATGGACGAAGCCTGCCGGCGGTTGCTGACCGTGGCCGGGCCAGATGGTATCATTGCTTCGACCGATGGCGATACCACCGTTGCCGCTGATTGGCTCTGGCAGATCGAACAGGAAATCAGCCGGGGGGCCGATGCCGTTGGGGGCCGGATTCTGACGCATACCAACGCCAACCCATCCGACCCGATTCGGCGGTGGCACCTCCGCAACGTAACCTATCGCTGTTTGCTGGCCCAAGCCGAAGCCGCCATTGACCCCTGCCCACACGACCCCTGGCCCCGGCATTTTCAGCATTTCGGGGCGAGTTTGGCCGTTACGTGCCGCGCCTATCTGCAGGCGGGCCGACTGCCTGCTGTGCCGTATCTGGAAGACGAAGCGTTGTATCAGGCGTTGTTGCGCGTTGATGCGCGGGTGCGGCAAAGTCCGGCAGTGCGGGTGTTCACGTCGGCCCGCACGAACGGGCGGGTGACGGTTGGCTTCTCGGAGCAACTGCGTTATTGGGGCAATCTGAATCAAACCGGGTGCGAACAAGTAGTAGAACCCGCCCAGGCCATGATTGTGAAACTACGCGCCCGCCGACGGTTGCGCCAGTACTGGAACGTTCCCGCCTGTGCGTTCACTGCCGACCTGCACCGGGTAGCCGCCGATCTGCACCTCACACCCCGCTGGCTGACAGACCGACTGGCCGAGTACCGCTATTTTGGTGCAGTATGGGAACAGATCGAACAGCAACTGCTGACAAACAACTGGCTGGCCGACTGGAAACCGCAACCAATCACGGAAGCCATTGCTGAACTCCGGGATTTCTTACGGCATGAGCCGCTGAGGCATGAGCCGCTGCCCTACCCTGAAACTGACGTTACTCCGTTAGTTTCGGCTAAACAGATCGAGCCGGTACGTTAGCTGACGTTGGTGGAGCCGGTGGGTCAGGGGCTGACCGGGGCCGCTGAGGGCCATAAACTGCTCGTGTACCGCGTCGCCGGTTTGCGGGTAATCGTGAACGGGCGGTGTCCAATGGACCAGTAGCAAATGGCCGTTCGGCAGCAGACAATCCAGCAATTGCTGCTGCACACGCCCAAGATCGGCCACCGACCAGTAGTAAGCCACCTCCGAAAGCACAATCAAATCGACCAACTCGTCGGGCGATTCGTCGGGCAACTGCATCTGCCTGATGGTGACGTGCGGGCAGTTGGCAAGTCGGTCGCGGGCCTGTTGCAGGGCCGTTTCACTGACATCGACCGACAGCAGTTTTTGGCAACGGGGAGCCAGCAACGCGCTCAACACCCAGATGGAGCAACCGATTTCAAAACCGCTTTTGTAGGTTGGGTTAGGCAAAGCGGCAAGGGTTGCCGCATATTTTTTCTGTTCGTAATCGCTCCTGGCGAAATTCCAGGGGTCGGCGTTGGCAGCATACACATCGTCGAAATAAGCGGAGGTAAGGGATTTGTCGGGCATAATCAGGTCTCAAAATAAATCTCCTCCGTTCGATCAAAATGGGCCAGCAATTCGGGCGCGAGGTAGAAGCCAGTCGGGTCGTCATCAATGAGTCGTGTCACCTGCGATGTGTGGGCGGCAATGGCCCGCTTTTTTATGGTCAACACATCGCCGATGTCAATTTGCCAGGCGCGGGCTTCGCCGGGTTGCGGCCAGTCGGCGGGTTGGGCCAGTTCCCAGAGCCAGACAAAATAGGCCAATCGCCGGGGCGGATTGGGGGTTACGGTCAGGGCCGCATCCAGCAGTTGCCACACGGCGTGGTGGTCGCGGTGCGGGTCTCGTCGCCAGGGAACCAACACCGTTTGGGGGCGCAACCGAAACAGTAAATCCCTGACAAACAAGACTGTATCACTGAAACCATCCTGTTCTGGTGTAAGCACCTGTCCATCTTTCTGATTCATAAACGTCACCTCGTCTGCCGATACGCCCAGCAGGGCCAGCGCGTCGAGGGTTTCCCGTTGGCGCACGTGCCGGAGCCGGTCTGCCGGA
>JBBRUV010000179.1:0-9720 GCA_038247465.1 Cytophagales bacterium | reverse complement strand
ATCGTGGGGCGGGTAACTCACAGGTCGCGCTGTTCGATGTGGTGAAATTATACGGCAAACGCATTGTTGAAATTCACCTGCGCCAATCGAAAAACGAAATCTGGGCCGAAACGTTTACCGCCGATGGTGACATTGACTATCCCCGGCTGGCCCGCGAACTGAAAACGCTGGGGGTAAAACCGCAGTTGGTAATTGAGCAGTGTTTAGAAGAAAAAACGCCCGTTTTGCTGGGTGCGGTAGAAGCCCACAAGCAGGATTTAAAAAATGTATTGGCCGTATTTGCCGGAATTCTGTAATTTTGATTTTATAAATTTCATCCAACACAGACGGCCATGAACGCCCGCATCGCACTCATAACCACGTTAGTAACTACCACCCTTGCCAGTTGCGCCCCAACGGTTTCGCGGCTGACGCTGCAACCGGCATCGGGCGATATGATGATGCTTGACGGGCGGGCCGTTACCAAAGCCGAGCGCGGGAACGTGGTGGTGGTAGCCTCGTTTGAGCGTGAAGAATATGATTACGTGGCGTTGGATATTGAAATCAAGAACCACACAACCCTCCCGCTCGATGTGAACCCGGCTGATTTTCGGTTAGTGGCCCTCGGTGAAAGTCGGGATACTTTATCTGATCCCAAAACGCCGACGTTGCCTTATTTGCGCGCTGCGGCTAACCCCGGTTATGAATCCGGGCGCGTTGAATTGAAGCAGAAGCGGGAAGTAAAACGGCTCAAAACTGCCAAAATCATTAATACGGTCTTACTCGTGGCTACCATTGCGTCTGATATATCGAGTTCAGCCAACAACCGGAGTTTTGGCGAATGGCGCAGCAACCGGATAAGTCACGACGCAGCCTATCAACTTGTCAACATTAAGCGGGCGGCCGACCACGGCACGTTTGCCAACCGGATGCAACGCTACGATTACGAAGCCTACCGATGGCGCGAATTAGCCCTGAAAGTCACCACCGTTGCCCCCGGCGAATCGGTACGGGGCCTGGTATTTCTACCCAAAATGCCACAAGCCCAATACATTGGCCTGACCTATGCAGCCCCGGAACAGGAAGGCGTTTCGTTGTTGTTTCGGCAAACGGAAACCGTGACGAAAGGCCGGAAGAATCGGAAAAAGTGATTGATAATCAGATGTTTCTGGTATGTGATACCTGCCAGTCTTCAGGGGAAAGCCCGGCGGTTTGAATGGTCTGCCGACAGAACCCTTCAATGCGTTTGGCAGAGAGATTGATTTCTACGAAAGCACCATTGGTTAGTTGCCTATATTCGCGAAGCCTATTTTTATCTGCTGTGATAAGGTGAGGAAAACTGTCTGCAACAGCCGCAAACTTTTCGGGTTCCAGAAATGCAATTGTATTTAAGGTGTTCAATAGAACGTCTCGCCAAGAACTAACTTTAAACTGTTCGCCTAAGATAGTCAGTTTGGTTGGCGTAGTGCCAGTTACAGGGCCGTCGGTTTCCGACTGGTTATCGTTCCCAAAATAAGGCCAGATTGCTAATGCCAATGTTGTCAGACTCACGGCCCGCTCCTCGATTTGCCGCCCTGTCCAGTGCGTTTGAGTAACAAAGTATCGGTTTAATTCAAGATGGCTTTGCGAAAATCGCGCTTGTTTCTTCGGAAAAATATCATTCGACAATTCAGAATTGTAGGCTGTAATCGTCAGATTACCAACTGTATGCAACAGTAGCTCGTGCACTTCGGCCCAATCGTCACCTAATTCTGCTTGCCACCAGTTGGTCAATGTTTGAGGCATGACGTGTTCAATCGTAAATCCCGCAAACGACACTTGCTCTTTGTGCTGATAGTATTCTTCGAGCGATTCAAGTACTAATTGGGTACGGTCTCGCCGGTCTCCCGAACCGTATAATTTAGTGTCTTTGAAACGCAGCGTAAACTCAGTATCACGCGGATAGCCCTTTGTCTGAAGTATCTGTTTCAGGCCATTAGCCGGATTTTCGGGGTATTGCCCAATAGCGGCATACACAGTTGGAAAAATCTTGTTCAACTGGTTAGTCGGATAACCGCACACGAATCGGCGAATCAGGTAGTTTTCCAGCAATTTCAGCATCTCAGCAAACGTAGCCTCTGCTAATCGTAGCTGGTCGTAATCATTGTAGAGGTTGAGCAACAACGGATAGGCGGTTGTTACTTCAATGCGGTTTAGCCGATGCAGATGTCGGGAAAGAATTAGATGCGTTTCTAATACGGGGTCAAGCAGTTTTTGATAAAACGTAGCGTGCCGGTGTAACTCCTGCAAATAAGCCACTGCATTGCCAACAGAAACTTTGTCTTTAAGTGTCTGATAAATATCAGTCTGCCGAATAGTTCCGCCCCGACTCTCTTTACTCATCAGGTAATGACGAATAAATTCGCTCAGATTTGCGCCCAGCATTGTCTGCATCGGAAACCAATACTGCTCAAAAACTGAATCCTGTTGCGAGACATGAATCCGCATGAAGAAATAATTTCTGATCAGGTCGGCTTGGGTGAGTGGTCGGCCCGTTGCGTTCAGGCTTTCAAAAACTAAGTGCGGATTGTCATCCGTATCCAGGACGATGCTAACCAATGAGAGATTTGTACGGATGATTTCTTTAAGCCGACGCAAATCAGGCTTGGCCTGATTAATTTTCTTACTGAAAAAGTCATAGGCCCGTTGAATTTGGCTTTCCGAATTGCGTTCTCCCGTGTCAATTAACGCTTTATAAGCTTGCCGGTCAGCCTGAGTAGGCATCAGTTTGTAATAATCGTTGCCATCCTGATAGCCATTTACCAACAATGTATCTTTGATTTCGTTTGCCAACCGTTCTTCGCCAACCGCCTGCGCTTTATCGCGCAGCAACGTCAGCAAAATAAAAACGGTTGTTATTCTCTGTTGACCGTCAATGAGCAAATATTTAGCCACGCCTTCCGGCACTGAGACCGTTGGCATACTGACGATTGAGCCAATGAAATGCGTCCGCGGATTTTCCTGATCCAACATCTCTACAATATCATCCCAAAGTTTTTGCCAGTGCTTGTCGTCCCAACTATACGTTCGTTGAAAGAGCGGAATAACGTACTGATTTTGACCCTCTAAAATGTTGCGGAGTCGGGTTTCTTTGGCCTGCATTTGGTTGGCTAAATAGTCTGCAAAGCTAATAGAACTGACGACAAATTAGTCGAACCTTAGCCCTCACACCCCCTCGTCAATAATCCACTGCAAGGCTCCGAGCAGGAGTGGGAGTTGATTGAGAAAAAAACGGCCGTCTAAGTCAATCTGGATATCGGAGCCTTCCAGGCGCAGAAACACCCACTCGAATCCGGTGGTAACGGCTCCGTAAATTCGTTCGATGGGCTCGCCCGCTTCCTGATTAAACAACCGGGCAGCCACCATTTCGGCAGCGCATTGGCCTAGTCCCTGTTCAATCGTCCGGTTTTTAGCCTCAACTAAGCAAAAAATCGGGGCCTTGATTTCGACACTTTCTGTGTTGCGGGTAAAAATATAGTCGCACACACCGTTTAAGTTGGCCGCCGTGTCTACATCAAATGTATAGCCAGAGAAATAGGTAGCCCGCCCGATATTTTGCCGGAAAATTTCTTTTAAAATTGGGGTTATGATATGTTCTGATTTCGACTTCTCCGAAAAAATAGGAATCTGCCCCGCAAACGCTAAATCAGCGCTCAATGCCTGACTGGGCATAAGGGACGGCTTGGGGTCTGGAATAATGCGGAATTTTTTCTGCGTCAGCCCAAACTGCCGTTCCACTTTCAAGAGCGTAAAATCGCTGTATGCCATTTGCGTTGTGGGTTTAGTCTAACCCAAGGTTACGACTATCAAAGGTACTTCTCTGTCTTTGGATGATATACTCGTTAGCGGAATACGTCATACACCCTTTAAAGTCCTGATCCGTCTACTTTGCCCCGCAAAACGGCATAATCGCCGATGGCTTTGCCGTGTTTCAGGCCCATGTCACAGTCAACGCGGTAGTGAATCATACCGCAAACCCTTGATTCTGAGGCTTCTCTCGCACGGTTGCCAAACTCGGTGGCCCGCTCAGGAAAAACGTAGCCCAGCACGGTTGCCGCTGCCGCCGAAAACGTGCTGTGGCCCGACGTGTAAGACGGGAAGTTGGGCAGACCAATCGACGTTTTTACGCCAAACTGCTGCGGGCGGGGCGTGTAGTAGTAAAATTTGGTTTCCCAGCAGGCAATGCCCGCATCCTGCACGGCGGTGCCAACGAGGGCCAGCGTCCGGGCCATTCTGACTTCCGAGTATTTGGCTTCATTGCCGCCATTGGCGGCTGCGCGGTGCCAGTGGCCGGGTGGTGTGTAGCTACCGGCTCCGTCTGACCAGTAGTTCGCAATCCGGGCCTGCTCGCGGGTTTGGTTTTTCTGCATATCCCGCAGTTCGGCCAGGTCTTTCTCAAATTGCGTGCTGCCGGGCAGGTAGGGGATTTCGGGCCGGATTTTCGCTATCGTCGCCTTGTCAAAATTCCAGGTGGCAACGGCTCCGTAGTTGGGCAGCATCGGCGGGCGGGCGGGTATTTCCTGACTCACCCAGACTTCGGTAAGGCCGCGTACTTTGGCGGCTTCGATCATGCCAGCCGTAAGTACTTGGTTATTAGCCGCGTTCATGCCGTCGGTGCGGGCGCGGCTCATCACTTTGGCCGCTACCTGACTGCCTAAGCTCGCGCCAGCCGCCAGTTCGCTATCTACGTTCATACCGGCCCACCGGCGTACGTTCTGGTGTTGGGCAACTTTTGCGTCAATAAATGGTACTTCACCGGGAAACATGGCTTTCAGAATCACTGCCGACGCTGCCGCCACCACCGCATCTTCTGACGGGTACGTCGGAATACTGCTCACCGGCAACGCTACCCGAATCGAAGCATCCGTTTTTGACGGAGCCGTGCGGTTGAACGTGTATTTGTAGTTCCAGGCCGCTACCAGCGCGTCGTATTGCGCCACGCTCAAATAGGCCAGGGCGCGGGCGGTGTAGGGTGGGTTGGCAAACGGAAACTTGGGATCGGCGAGCGGGTTGGCAGCATCCGGCACCGGGTATTTTCCCTCCGCGTTCGACGCGGGCGGTACATTGTAGCGGGCGGCCAATTCACGGGCAATCTCGTTCCAGCGATACACCGCGCCCGTTCCCCAGTACACAACGGCTTCCTGTTGGTTGGTCGTCAACGAAGCCGAGACCTGTTTCAGCGTTGCCAGTTCGGCCACATAATCGGCTGACGTTGTGGAAGTTGGCGTAGCGATAGTCATCTCGGTTGGCGAGGTGAGCAGATACGTTTTCCAGGTGCCAGCCGTTGCATCGGCGTTGGTTGGCGTGTAGGCTGTCCGAAGTGATTCTTCGATGGTTTTGTCGCAGGAAGTCAATCCGGCAAGGAGCGCAATAGTGAGTGCGCTAAGTTTTATGAATGTTATATAACGAGTCATTATTTTGTTTGAGAAACCCCACCCCAACCCCTCCCCTGAAAACAGGGGAGGGGCTTTTGAGGGCCTTATTTAGCCCCTCCCCTTGTTTTCACGGGGAGGGGTTGGGGTGGGGTAATTTCAATGTTTTACCTGATACAACACACCTACTATCACCGTCATACTCTGGCCAACGTTCTGGCCGTCAATTACTTGTGATACGCGGGCATTCACTCCGAGACTGCGGGGCTGGTATTTGGCATAAAAGCCAGCAACGGTTCCACTCATGTTGTTGGTTGGGAACGGCATATCGTTCCGGCGGATGTTGTCGCCGGATGTGCAGCCGAATTTCTCACCGTAGATTTCGGCCTGCCACTGTTTACGCAAAACACCGAGGTGTGCACCCACGTCAAACGTATTGGGCATTTGTACTTCGCGACTGTTAAAAACCCGGTCATAGGCTTGATACGCATCCCGATCAACGTAGATGTTACTACGATACGTGTAAGAACCTACACCCGTGATGTACAAGCCGGTAGCGGGATGCCGATAAGCTGCAATCCCCCGAAATGAAGCCGTGCGGCACTGCAACCCGATTGACATCGGTAGAAAATCAGGCACGTAGTTCCCCATCGGCAACGACCCGCCCAGCACCCCATTCAGCGAGAAGCCTTTTACGTTTACGAACCGGTATTTGAGCCATACCGACAAATCCTGAATTCCTTTCTGCCCCAGCAGGTTGCCCGCGCTGGTTTTTGTGGCGATATACGGCAGCGAGGCAATCACGTTCAGGTTTTTGGTGATGCCGTAGGCGGGCATAATCATCACGGTCTGCGTGGTATGCGTACCGATGTTGAAGTTTTCGCGTTTCAGCGAGCTCTCCCAATACTGGCTCCATTGGCTGTTGCCATACATCACGGCGGTGCAAAGCTGCCGTTTGCCCATGTAAATAAAATCGTTGGGCATCTGCGCGTGGGTCAGGCACGGCATTATGAGCAGCCCAAACAGGGCTGCAACTGTACATAGGTTCGTTTTCACGAGTGAAGTTTTAAGCAAGGCCAACTAATAGTCAGCCGTTGACCGTAATCAGGAAGTACACAGAATACTGGCGCGAAGAATCAATACGGTTCTCTGCAAACAGACGAAAACAACGCATAGCGCAGGGGCAACAACGAACAGCAGGCGATAGCCGAACGCGATAACCAAATGACAGCGCAAACAAAATGATGGCAAGGCCAACAACTAAGCTACTTCGGGAGGGGGAGAATACACCGGCAGGTCGCGGGTGAGGAACGTGAAGAGCGCGTTGGGAACGCGGACAGACTCTAAAACCTCGAAGAGGTAAAAACGGACAATCGTTTTGGCGTTCAGGGAGTAATCTTTGAGGAGGAGTTTGAGCCACTGCCCGGCTTTGCGTTGGGCTTCTGACTCGGTATTGACAATGGTATCTTTCAGGAACGTGAGCAAATCGCGGTGCCAGAACGAGGCCGTTTTATTCACCATTCCCGAAATCAGCATGGTATTATCCCGAATGTCAACGCTAATGATATCGTAGTACTGACCGTGATAGGCAAAGCCACGTTCGGTGGCTTTAGTCAGGTCAAGGGCTTCGCCGGGTGCGTCGGACGATAGGCTACTGAGCGGAACCTGAAATTCGGTGATGCTATCAACGGTCTGATACACGGTCACCTGCTCGGTCAGGTCATGCTGTTCCTGCCACCACACCGACAGCGACAGCACAACGGCTCCGAGGGTGTGATACAGCAGCAAAACCAGAAAACCGAAGCCAAGGAGCCGTTTCATCCGTGAATTATCTTGTGAAAGCATGACAAATATAGCGAATCGCCGAAAAAATTGTCAATAACCGAGTCAGTTGGTCGGGAAAGTTTTTTTGTCTAATCGGGCAGATGTCGTTCAAGAGTTGTCATATTGAGTTCTTCTTTTCTGGAATTAACAAACTAAAGATAGTGGGTTATGCCTCCGCAGCCGTTACCGCTTTTTGCGCCAGGCCCGCCGAAGCCGCCCACAGCCCGGTGTAGGTAATGGCTCCGTTGAGCAACAGTCGCTCAAAGCCAAATTTGTAGCCGTTGAACCACACCACCGAGTTCACGTCAACAAGATAGGTCAGCACCGGCGCGGCTATGCAAATAAATGGAACCCAGCCATCGCGCACGGGCCGGGTCGAGAACAACCCGAAGGCATACAGGCCCAGTAACGGCCCGTAGGTAAAACCCGCAATATCAAACACAGCCGTGATTACTTCCTTGCTGTTCAGGCGGTTAAAGACCAGAATCACGACGTAAAACAGTACCGAAAATCCGATGTGAACCCAGTGTTTAATCCGCGACCGTTCGACTTCGGGCCGTTTTTCGACCTCCATAAAGTCAATGCAAAACGAGGTTGTGAGCGCCGTGAGCGCAGAGTCGGCACTGGCGTAGGTAGCCGCCGTGATGCCGAGCAAAAACGTAATACCGACTGCCAGACCGAGGTGATTCAGGGCCAGCATCGGGTATAAATCGTCGGTGCGGGCCGGGATGCTGATGCCCTCCTGTTTGGCAAATTGATAGAGCAACACGCCCAGAGACAAAAACATGAAATTAACCACAACGAGCGTGATCGTGAACCAGAACATATTTTTCTGAGCCTCGCCGATGTTTTTGCAGGTGAGGTTTTTCTGCATCAAATCCTGGTCTAAGCCCGTCATTACGATGGCGATAAACGCGCCCGACAGAAACTGCTTGATGAAATTCTTCGGGTCGTTCCCGTCCCAAAAGAAAATCTGCGACATACTGCTGCCCCGAATCGTTTGCACCAGCCCGCCGGGAGACAGGTTGAGTTTCTGCGAAATCAGGACGATGGTCAGAATCAGGGCCACAATCAAAAACAGCGTTTGCAGCGTGTCAGTCACGATAATGGTTTTCACCCCGCCTTTGAAGGTGTAAATCCAGATGAGCAGAATGGTGATTGCCACTGACCCCTCGAACGGAATACCAAGCGGGCCAAACAACGCGAGTTGCAGGACTCCGGCGGCTACATAGAGCCGCACCGCCGACCCCACCGTGCGGGCCAGTACAAAAAAGCCCGCGCCCGTTTTATACGACCAAAAGCCGAACCGGGTTTGCAGATAGCTGTAAATCGAAATCAGGTTCAGGCGGTAGTAGAGCGGCATCAGCACCGTGCCAATCACCACATAACCAACAATGTAGCCCAGCACAACCTGAAAATACGAGAAGCTGATTTTGCCAACCGCGCCCGGCACGGAGATAAACGTTACGCCCGACAGCGACGTGCCGATCATGCCGATAGCTACCAACCACCAGGGCGATTGCCGGTTGGCGGTGAAAAACGCATTGGTATCGGCCCCGCGAGCGGTATAAAACGATACGGTAATGAGCATCCCGAAATAGGCTACTAAAATAACAAGGGCAACGGTGGTATTCATCGGGTTAGGGTAACTTTTGGGCAGTGATTGCAGTTAATTGAGTGTGGCACGTGCGGCCAAAGTTGCGTAAATTTGTGTAAAACTGAATAGAATCTCCATCCAAATGCTTCCTTTCAAAGAAACTCAGTGGTCAGAAGACGTAGACGTGTTAGACGATGTGGTCACAACTGATCTGTACAGCCTGATTGTGTTCAATGACGACATTAACACCTTTGACCACGTGATTCAGGCACTCATCGAAGTTTGCGAACATACCCCCGAACAGGCCGAGCAATGCACGATCCTGATTCATTACAAGGGTAAATGCGTGGTCAAAAACGGCGAGTGGGATCAACTCACGCCGATGCGAAACGCCATCTGCGGACGCGGCATCTCGGCAGAAGTGTATAATTGAGTGGTTGGTGACTGGTCGTTAGGGGCTGGTTGGCTTGCGCGTCAGTACGCCTGCGTCAGCCAACTAACCACCAGTCACCGACGACTGACCACTACGTATGGAATACCCCTCAAAACTTATTGAAGTGGCCGTTGGCGAGGTCTCAAAACTGCCCGGCATTGGCAAAAAAACGGCCCTCCGGCTCGTGTTGCACCTCCTCAAACGCGACGAAGACCAAACCAAACTACTGGTCGACAGCCTGATAGCCGTTCGGAAACATACCAAATATTGCAAACAATGCCATAATCTGTCTGACAACGATTTGTGCATGATCTGCACCAGCCCCCGGCGCGACCAATCGCTGATTTGCGTCGTAGAAGATACCCGCGACGTACTGGCGATTGAAAACACGGCGCAGTTTAAGGGCCTGTATCACGTGCTGGGCGGGATAATCTCGCCCGTTGAAGGCATCGGCCCGGGCGATTTGCAGATTGACT
>JBBRUV010000178.1:0-9730 GCA_038247465.1 Cytophagales bacterium | reverse complement strand
GTATAATCTTTAACCGGCTGATTATCAATCAAAATTTCGCCCGATGACACGTCGTACATCCGCGTCAGCAAATTAGCCAGTGTGCTTTTGCCGGAGCCGGTCGTACCGAGAATTGCCACTGTTTCGCCCGCTTTGACGCGCATCGAGAAGTTTCTGATGGCCACGATCCCCGAATCAGGATAAACAAACCGAACGTTTTTAAACTCGATATCGCCGTTGATGGGCCGCGACAGGTTTTTGGCCGAAACGAGATTCGTTTTCACGTCTAAGAACTCGTTAATCCGGGCCTGCGACGCGGCTGCGCGTTGAATTTGGCTCGTTGTCCAGCCTAAGGCCATCACCGGCCAGGTGAGCATATTGACGTACAGAATAAACTCGGTGATGTTGCCGGGCGTGAGCCGTCCGGCCAGAATTTCCTGCCCGCCCACAAATATCACCAGCACGTTGCTCAGGCCCACCAGCACGGCCACGACCGGAAAAAACAGTGCGTCAACCTTGGTTAATGCCAATGATTTTTCGCGGTAGATGTTGCTTTCGGTGGCAAAGCGGGCGGCAGAATTGCCTTCCTGCACAAACGATTTCAGAACACGAATCCCCGAAAAAGCCTCCTGCACAAACGTTGACAGTTTCGACAAACTCGCCTGAATCTCTTCTGACCGCTTGATAATGATGCTGTTGACGATATAAATCGCGACCGACAAAATCGGCAACGGCAGCAACACGTACACCGACAGCCGGGCGTTGATGCTGACCATGTAGCTGATTACCAGGATAAACAGCACGATGAGGTTGAGGCCATACATGATGCTCGGCCCGACGTACATCCTGACTTTGCCTACGTCTTCGGAGATGCGGGCCATCATGTCGCCGGTGCTGTGTTGGCGGTAAAAACTCAGCGGCAACGTCTGGTAATGGTCGTAGATCTCGTTTTTGAGGTCGTATTCAATCAGCCGCGACATAACGATGAGCGTTTGCCGCACCAAAAACAGGAAGAACCCTTTCAGTAACGCCATCACCAAAATCAGGATACCGTAGAACAGAATACTGAACGCAAACACGTCATACAGAGCGGTTTGCAGCGTGGATTTATCGTACAAGAAATAAATATCGAGTGTTTCGCGCACCAGGTCGAGGGCGTACCGGACGAGTTGGGCCGGAAAAATCCCGAACAGATTGGAGATAGCCGTGAAGAGCGTTCCCCAGATGAGATACCATTTATACCTGGCGAGGTATTTATTGAGATGGGAAAGTGCTTTCACGCAGGGGTTTTGACGAACAGTTCTGCCCGGAAAACCGCCCGGTGTTCTGAAAAGTTTACCCCCCGGCCCCCTAAATACCCCCGGCCAACCCGTCGGACCGCCCCTAAACACCGGGTTTTCGATCCCAGTAAGGCAAACTCTTTTCAAAAATAGCAGCATCTTTGTGAGCAAGTACTCACTTTTTATGAGCGACCGCAAAGAAACCATCGTATCAACCGCCCTGCGGCTGTTTGCCGAACGGGGCTATGAAACCACGCCCACCAGCCTGATTGCCAAAGAAGCGGGCGTGTCGGAAGGGTTGGTGTTCCGGCATTTCGAGAACAAAGAAGGGCTGTTAGCCGCGATTCTGTCTGACGGGCAAACGCGCATCAAGACCCTCGCCGACCGGATTGAGCGCGAAACCGACCCGAAACGGGTGCTTTCTCTGACGATTGACCTGCCGATGACGCTGCTGGCCGAAGAACGCGAGTTCTGGATGTTACAAACGGCCCTCAAATTTCGGAGCCAACAGGCACGTGTATTAAAAAGTCAAATCAATTATTTTGGTAATTTGCCTGCCATTATCGCCCGGGCATTTGACGCGCTGGGCTACCAAAACCCGGCCCGCGAAACCGAATTACTGATGTTGCTTTTGGAAGGATTCGGCACGGCCCTGATGCTATCCGGCCAAACTATGAACGGCGAAGAAACGGTGCAGTTTATCAAATCTAAATACGAAATTATAGAACGCAGATAACGCAGACGTTGCGGATTTACACAGATTTTTCAGTGCTAATCCATAAAAAAAGTCGGCGAAAATCCGCAACGTCTGCGTTATCTGTGTTCCCATGTTCCATGAAATCAATCCTGAAACGCATCCTGAAAACCATTCTCGGCTGGGCTGGTTTCAAAACCCTGACGCAGGCACAAACCATTAATTTTCTGCGGCCTTTTCAGGTGGCGGCTTTTCCGCTTCACCGCCAGCCGCTGCCCGAAGTTGCCGATGCCGCTGATGCGTCGAAAATCCTGTTTCGGCCCAATGAAGCCGCTACATCCGAAAGTTTCGTGTGGCAATACGCGCCAAAATCAGGCAAAACCAACCTATTGCGTTCTGGAAATCTGCATACCAACGGCGTTGTACTTTGCACCGATTTCAACACGCAGGATGCCGTTAAAGACCTCGTTCGGCCCAAACCACGCCGACAGATTCACCACGCCGATGTACTCATTACGCCGTTTGGGCATTATCAGGACGGGTTTGCCTTTGTCGGTTATTACGATTTTATGATGCTCGTAGCCGCTAAACTGAGCCTGATAAAACAAGCAGCCCCCGGCATTGATTTTGCCGAAACCACAATCGCTTACCCGCTATTCGGCACGACTTACGAGCAGGAATTTCTGACCCATCTCGGTTTCAAACCCGACCGAATTCTCGACAGCCGACAGCACGATGTTCGCGCTAAAACCTATTTGTTAAGCAACAACGGCGACTGGTCTTACCCAAACTCGACCAACCTGATGGCCCTCCGGCAGCAACTGTTGCGATTAGTCGAGAACCCTGACACACAGCACAATGACCGGATTTACATCAGCCGCGCCGGACGACGGCGGGTGCTAAACGAAGATGAGTTGATAGCGATGTTGTTGCGGTACGATTTCAAAATCATCGAAGACAAACCCCGCACCGTAGCCGAACAAGCCACGCTCTATAACCGGGCCTCGCTGATTATTGGGCCGCACGGCGCGTCATTTGCCAACCTCGTCTGCTGCCAACCCAAAACTCATTTGTTCGAGCTGTTCGCGCCCGGCTACATCCCGAATTTCTTTCTGTATCTGGCCGAATTGACCGGCATGACCTATTCGGGCTACGTTCCCGGCCCAATCACGTATTCAGCAAGTTGGATAACGGCTGAAAATCAGGCTGAAGACATTACTGTGTCGGTATCAGATATTGAACGGAGTTTGACTGGGACAATACCCCCAACCTCCTATTTACCCCCAACCCCCTAAACAGGGGGCTTTTTAAAGCCTTCGGCTTTTGTGACCCCGGAGGTTTAGCCCCCTGTTTAGGGGGTTGGGGGTAAATGGGAGGTTGGGCGGGGTAGGTCGGTTGGGGGTAGATAGGCCGGTTGGGGGTACGACAGACCTATTTTTTTTCACCAAAACAGTGAGTGATTGTTCACAAAACCATGAATAACAACCAGATTATCCTGCTCACCGGAGCCTCAACCGGCATTGGCCGCGCCACCGCCCTGCATTTAGACCAACTCGGCTACACCGTTTTTGCCGGTGTCCGGCGCGAACAAGACGGAGTCGCCCTGACCCAAACGGCCTCAGAACGGCTGAAACCCATTATTCTGGACATTACCAACCCCGACCATATCGCCAATGCTCTCGCCGTTGTCGGCGCGGCCTGTGGCGACGCGGGTTTGCTGGCATTAGTCAACAACGCGGGCTACAACTACATCTCGGCCTTTGAATACACCGATGAAACCAAAGCCCGGCAGATGATGGAGGTCAACTTTTTCGGGTTATACAAAATGACTCAGGCGTTTATCCCGATGCTGCGGCAATATGCCCGGCAGAGCGGTAAACGCGCCAAACTCATCAATATCGGGTCTATAGGTTCCATCGTCGGTTTGCCCTGGGAGCCGTTTTACCACGCCAGCAAATTTGCCGTGCTTGGCCTGACCGAAAGCCTGCGGTATGAACTCCGCGCCCAACGGATTTCGGCGGTAGCGGTGTTGCCGGGCGGCATTAAAACCGATTTTATGCCCAAAACCGATGCCAGCCTTGCCGAAGCCATTGCCGCCATGCCCGCCGAGGGCAAAGAACTGTATGGCGCGGGACTGAGCAAGTACAAGGCTCTGATTCCGGCTGCCGACAAGTTTGGCTCCGAACCCCTGAAAGTAGCCGAACGAATTGCTCGCATTGTGGCCGCCGATAATCCCGCGATGCAGTATTTGGTCGGGCCAGACGCGCACCTGCTCTTCGGCCTGGCACGGGTGCTGCCTGTCTCGTGGCGGCACGCGCTGTTAAGGGGACAATTTGGCGCGTAACGGGGTTTGCCAATAAACCACCGGCTCCGCGCCACCCGTTTATGCAACTTCTTTACAGTTATTTACGCCGTTACTGGGGCTTGCTGGCTCTGGCTTTGCTGTTAGCCGCCATCAACCAGATTTTCTCGCTCCTTGACCCGTATATTTTTCGGCAAATCATTGACCGTTACGTGGTTAAACCCGGCGGCACGACGCTCCGCGACCTGAATTTCGGCGAGTTTCTTGCCAACGGCGCGGGACTGCTGATTTTGCAGGCTCTCGGCGTGGCAATGGTCAGCCGGATTGCCAAGAATTTCCAGGATTATTACGTCAACGTGATTACGCAACGGCTGGGGGCGCAGCTCTATACCGATGGGCTGCGTCACTCGCTCGATTTGCCGTATCAGGTGTTTGAAGACCAACGCTCAGGCGAGACGCTGGGCAAGTTGCAGAAGGTCAGGAGCGATGTCGAAAAACTGATTCAATCGTTTGTAAATGTGCTGTTTACGTCGGTTGTCGGTATCGTGTTTGTGATGTGGTATGCGGCAACGGTCTATTGGCCCATTGCTCCGGCCTACTTCCTGACGATTCCGCTGCTTGGTTTTGTGAGTTCATTATTGAGCAAGAAAATCAAGACCGTTCAGCAAAAAATCGTGGCCGAAACAACGGCGTTGGCCGGTTCGACAACGGAAAGTCTGCGGAATATCGAACTCGTGAAAAGCCTCGGACTGGCGCAGCAGGAAACCGAACGGCTGAACGCCACAACGGATAAAATCCTGAAACTCGAACTCAAAAAAGTCCGCTACATCCGGTCGCTGTCGTTTGTGCAGGGAACCTTCGTGAACCTCCTCCGCAACGCCATTATGCTCCTGATGCTGTTTTTGGTGGTGCAGGGCAAGATTACGGTCGGCGAGTTTTTCTCGCTCTTTATTTACTCGTTCGCCATCTTCGGGCCGTTGCAGGAACTCGGCAACATCATCAACATCTACCGCGAAACCGAAGCGTCGTTAGCCAATTTCCAGACCATTCTCGATACGCCCCGCGATAGCAAACCGGCTCACCCACAGCCGATTCCGCAACTCGATACGCTGGCCTTCGAGAACGTCCGGTTCAAACACCTCACCGCTACTGTTCCCGCGCTCGACAACATTTCGTTCAGTGCCGAACGGGGCGAAACCGTCGCGTTTGTCGGGCCGAGCGGTTCGGGCAAAACAACGCTGGTCAAGCTGCTGGTGGGGTTGTATCAGCCCTTAGACGGGCAGATTCTGTACAACGACATCCCCGGCTCCGAGATTGATTTAGACGAATTGCGCGAACAAATCGGCTTCGTAACGCAGGATACGCAGCTTTTCGCCGGCACCATCCGCGAGAATCTGCGCTTTGTGGCTCCCAACGCCACCGATGCCGAGTGTCTCACGGCGTTGCATCAGGCCGCGGCTGATTCGCTGCTTTCCCGCGCTCCGCAGGGACTCGATACTGTGATTGGTGAGGGGGGCGTGAAGGTCTCCGGGGGCGAAAAACAACGGTTGAGCATTGCCCGCGCCCTGCTCCGCAAACCGACGTTGTTGGTGTTCGACGAAGCGACATCGGCCTCGGATTCGCTGACCGAAGAAGAAATTGGCCGCACTGTCCGGCAACTCTCCGGCTCGCGGCAGCACATCACGATCCTGATTGCCCACCGACTCAGCACCATTCTGCACGCCGACCGGATTTTTGTGCTGGAACAGGGCCACATCGCCGAGCAGGGTCGCCACGACGAACTCCTTGACCAAAAAGGCCTGTATTACGCCATGTGGCGGCAGCAAATCGGCGAACGGAAGGAGACGGTTTTGGTCTGATATATGAACTACCACACCTGTTTTTATGGCTTGGTCGGGATGGGACGGATGCGCGTTGTTGTTTCGTCCACGACACACAAGTTTCCGGCAAAAGGCCAGTTCGCGGTTGCCATAGCCAGTAATATTTTCCCCGGTTCATCAGGCAAATAATCGGTTAGCCTGAAATAAACAACGCCGGGCGGCTGGTATCCATCCCGAAAAATCAGTGTTCCATGATCGCTATCGGACGTTAGCACAATTCTGTTTTCGGCAATAGCATGTTGCAAAACAGACGTATCTGGAACACCGCCATCGAAAAGACCGATGTGCGTAATGTCCCAGCCCTGTTGCTGTAAGAGTCGAAACGACGGAAATGGGAAATTTTCGTCAGCTAACCATTTGAGCGGAGGCTGATTCATGCAGCCTGACGGACAGATGGGATATAAAACGTATCGTCTTTGATGGTATCGAGCAAGAACAAATGAATGGCCTGAACCGCGTTTTTGGGTAATGTCGGATAGCTGTCAAAGAGCATATCCTCTGTCCATCCGGCCCCTAAACGGCCCAAAATTAGTTCAACAGATAGCCGGGTGCCTTTGATTACAGGCTTTCCCTGCAAAATGGTCTCATCGGAGTGTATATAATCTTTCCAGTTCATGGCAACGCTAATTTTCAGTAAAAATAATCTCAATTTCACGGTTCAACCAACACGGGCTTGTATTACGCCATGTGGCGGCAGCAAATCGGCGAGCGGAAGGAGATGGCGTTGGTGTGATTGGGGTATATTTGTAGGCTATCGTCAACCTCTATGCCTACATCACCGTTCATCAACCGCCTGACCGCCATTGCCCCGCTTTCCGAAGCCGCGCAGACGCAACTCAAAGAAATACTGACCCGCCAACGGCTACCCAAAAGCACGGTTGTGCTGGCCGTTGGCGAGGTCTGTGACCGGCTGTATTTTATCGAAACCGGACTGGCCCGGGCGTTTTATCAGGACGGGCCGGAAGAAATAACGTCCTGGATTGTGGGCGAGGACGATTTTATGTACTCGGCCTATAGCTACCTCACCCAACAGCCATCGCTCGAAACCATCGAACTCCTCGAAGACACGGTACTAATTTCGGCCACCCGCGCTGATTTGGACGAGTTTTATGGGCAGTTTCCTGAGGGTAATCTGTTACGCAGCCTCCTGACCGAACACTATCTGCTGCAATACGACCAACGATTGCGGGGGTTGCAGATGCTCCGTGCCAAAGAGCGGGTGAACCGCTATGCCCGTGAGCATCCGAACCTTTTTTCCCGTATTCCGTGGAAACACCTTGCCACGTATCTGAACATGACTGCCGAGACGATGAGCCGGATACTCTCCAAAAAAATGTGATTTCTTGACTTTTATCTGGTACTTCTTGATATTTATCTGACACTTCTTGATAAATGTCAAGTACTTCTACCAATTTATGTCCTGAACTTTGTCGCAGTTAATCACGAGGCTATTTAACTCGTCCGGGAAGTTAAAGAGCGTTGGGAGAAACTCGCGGAAGCCGAAAAGCGAATGAGTGGGCACTTTGTATTCAACGGGTGAAGCATCATGGAAAACGTATTTTTTACGAACCTACGCGGTTGGTTCCTGCTCCTTGCGCTTGGGGTTGGTATGCAGGTTGGTTTTGGTCAGGAGTTGTTCACTGCCCAACCACTTGAGAAAAGCAGTTTGCCAGCAAAACTTCAGGAAAAACTTGGCAACATCGAGACCAATGTCCTGCATAAGCGGGTGCAGTATGTGCGGTTGGGGAATCTGGCAAAAATCCAGAAAAACGGGGTATTGACCTTCTCGATACCCGGTGCTGGCAAAACGGCTACATTTAATGCCCGGCGGGTTGAAGCCGAGTCGGAGCAGGATTTTCTGTGGGTTGGCAAATCAGACGACCAACGGTATCAGGCCATTTTCATTTGCAAAAAAGGCCGGTTGAGTGGCTCGTTTGAAACCAAGGGCGGTTACTATCAGGTCTATACAACAGAAGAGGGCATCAGTGTCTTGCTGGAAGTTGACCCGTCGAAAGGCGGAGAATGCAATGCAGTTGGACATTCTGCAAGTACGCCGAAAGAAGTAACGCCGGTTATACCGAAGGGAGCAGGCCGAAGAATAGCCTGCCAGGAGGCAACGCGCGTATTGGTACTTTACACGCAGGCAGCCGCCAGTTCTGTCCCTGATATACAGCAAACGATTGACCTAAGTATTGCTCAATTCAATACAGCCTTGAACAATAGCAATATTGGCAATGCCATAACCAATACGTTGGTCAAAGCGGGTGTTGAGTTTATTAATTTCCAGGAAGGGAGCGGGGTCCTCAACGGTAATGCTCCTGACGCTGAAGCAGACGCACGGGCAATTAGCAACAGGGCAGATGCCCAGAACTGGCGCAATCAGTACAACGCAGATATTGTTATAACAATGACTGGGGAGAGTTACAGTGCTACGTTTGGCTCTGTTATTGATATTCCGGCCAATAACAATTCGGCGTATGCTGTTGTGGTAGCAAACCGGGCCAGTGCGACGGGTATTTTCACGTTTACACATGAAACAGGGCATCTTTTCGGTGGACGACATGAAAATGATCCTAATGGTCCTGAGTATGCTCATGGATACATTTTTCCTAATAACGAAACCCGGACTTTGATGTGCCGCAGGATCAGCACTTATGTTGGTGGGCGAATACTTTACTACTCTAACCCTACGGTTAATTTCGATGGGCAAGCAACCGGGAACGCTACATCCAGCCACGTTGCCAGACGGATTGGAGAGGTTAGCCCGGACATTGTTACGTTTCGCCCATCAGCATCCAGCCCTTTTTATGCTTCCATTGACGGAACATCGTATGTGGGTAACACAGGAACATATCGTTTTGAAGCTGCTTATCAGTGCAGTTCGGTAAATTCTTTTGAATGGAGCGTAAGCCGGGATGGGTTCACATTCGGCTCTCCTATTGGCTACGGCGAAGTGATTTATCCCTACATCAACTCATCTAATAACGGTCTCTATTATCTGCGTTGCCGGATGACACTTCCAGACGGTCAAGTTTACCCAACTTACAATTATGTTTCTGTAAACATTTGCAATGGTTGCAAGACCGGGCAGGAAGACACCAGCATAACAGAGGATGGCACCCCATTTTTGGCGGTTTCGCCTAACCCAAATGCCGGAAATTTGATGAACCTTCGCTTCTCTGTTCCTACTGAAGCAACCGTTACGGTTAATCTTACGGACAGCAAGGCAGCACCGATTAGGAAAGTTGACTCTGGTGTTCTGCCGCAGGGAGTCCACCAAAAACAACTGGATATATCGTCGGTTTCTCCCGGTCTGTACATTGTGACCATTCAGACAGGTGGTGAAGTCCGCTCTCAAAAAGTGTTGATAACAAAATGACACCGACCATGAAAAACCTGTGGATGCTGCTGCTGCTATGTCTCGCCTTGTCTGACTGTAAAGACAAAGCCATTGACCCCGAAAGCTACGATGGCGATTACCCCTACTACCGGGTTGGGGGTGCTCAAATCCCTACCCACCCGACCCGGTTTGAGAACACACCCCAAGCACCGGGTACATACAAGGTCTTGTTTAACAATCATGACTGGAACCATT
>JBBRUV010000177.1:0-9743 GCA_038247465.1 Cytophagales bacterium | reverse complement strand
GATCGAGATGTCGCGCATCGCCAGGATGTACAGCAGCTCGCGGTTGCGCCAGAGGTCGCGCCAGTAGTGACGTTCCGGGCGGTTAGCCTGTATAATGACTTCGTGTTGCTTCATTTTATTCTTCCCGCATAACCGACAGATACGTCTCGCGCAGGAAAACAATCAATAAACTCACAATCAGACCCAGCACAATACCGGCCTGCATCGCAATTGAGGTAATGACTTCTTTGTAGAGCGGCAACTGCACCGGCTCGATGATAGTAAACAGCGGAGATTCCCGAATCAGCGACAGGCGCATGTTTTCTTCGCTCTGCACGGCCGCGTAGTATTGCTGAGTCAAGAACGTGGAGTTGCGGGTTAGTTTGGCTTCGGTCAGCTTGCCCTCGGCAATCACAAGCTGCTGATTTTGATCCATATAGCGGGCCAGGCGGCTGTCGTTGCCGGTCAAAAGTCGCCGGAGCGAATCGGTGCGGTCGTGCAGCAGCTCCACCATTTCACGGCTCTTCTTGGTTTGCTTTTGCTTGTAGTCTTCCTCAATGGTTTTGAGGTGGTTTTCGACGAATGTTTTTGCCAGGTCTTCGTCTTCCATCCCCACTTTGAGTTCCATAAATGACGATTTCCGTTCGGGCTGGTCAATGTTTATATCGCCGTTTTTGATCTTGGCATAAATCTGCGACATGGCAATGTGCTCCTGCTTGGTGAAGTCGGTGTTTTTCTTCGGCCCGGCGAAGTAGAACATCCGCAGCGAGTCGCTGTCTTCCCATTCGTTATCGCGGATGCCGCTGTGCCGGATGTAATAGTTCACCAGCAGCGTGTCTTTACCGTTGATGTTCACGGTTTTCATCAGCGTTTTCTCGACAACGGGCCTTGACCGGGCGTAGATCATGAAATTGTCGCCGGTGAAGATGTTGGCATCCGGCGCGGCCCCGCCCATGCCAAACGCGCTGGCTAAAGCACCAAGACCACCCATGTTACCGGCGGCTCCTTCGCCCCCGCCGAGGTTGAACTCGATGGAAGCGGTATAAACCGGCTGGCGTTTCTCGGAGATGTCAATGATCTTACCGATGATGCCACCAATCAGCGTGAAGGCCAATACTAATTTCCAATACCGCCGGAATACGTCTTTCAGCCCAAAGATGCGTAGCAGTACTGATTTGGGCGAAATCTGATCGGGCGGAATGGCCCGCGTAACCGTCGTATTGTTGGTTGGATTGAGTTGAGTCTGGGGCGTGTTCATTCGTGTCTGATGTCTGTTTTCTTGACGTTACCTAATGGTTCGGAATGCTAAAATGCCCAGAATTAGTGTCATTACCGACCCCGTGATGACGGAGGCCTGCTGGATAATCTGCTGCGCCGTGAGCGGAGAGGTTGTCTTACGCGGCACAATAATTTCGGAACCGGGTTCTACGCGGGGATAAATATTGAAGAACGCAAACTTGCGGGTGCGGTCAACGGAGCCATTGGCATACACCACATACGCCTTGCGCCGTTGTGAGCGGCTGGTGAAGCCCCCGGCCTGCGACACGTAATCCTGAAACGTTTGGTTCTGGCGGTATTTAACGGTATTTGGCAGGAGCAGTTCGCCCTGAAGCCGCACTGTTTCTAAGCGTTTGGGGATGCGGAGCAGATCACCTTCCTGCACCAGAATATCTTCTGACGAGCCGGGATTTGCCAGAATCCGCTTCAGGCTGATACCGATAGATTCTTTGTTTTGGGCCGAAACCTCGTCAATCTGCACTACGCTGCGCTGCGAGTCATCGGCTAATTCAGTCACTGCCCGTTGCCGCTGATTTAGCTCATCCTGACTGAGAACAACAGTACGGATCAATGTGGCACCCTCCACGTAGGCAAACGGAGTCAGACCGCCCGCCTGCGCCACTAAGTCCGAGATTTTCAGGTCTTTGCGTGGAATTGGGTAGCCGCCCGGCAAAATCACTTCGCCCTCTACCTGCACGTATGTTTGCACCCGGTAGTTGGGCGACCGCCGGACGATAACCTGATCGTAGGGTTGCAACATAAACCGGCTGTTGCCCTCTTTTACCGACAGGTCGCGGTCAATATCGAACTGGATCACTTCGGCAATCTGGGCGTTCACCGCCTTAGGGTCAATGTCTCGTTTCCGGCGCACCACCTCCACCTGAGAAGCTGCCGCTGATTCTTTCAGCCCACCGGCCTGCAAAATCAGGTCTTCGAGCGTCATGTTTGCCATGTAGCCAACGCCATCGGATGGTTTGTTGACCTCGCCCTGAATCGAAATACTGGCCGCTTCGACCAGATCAAACCGCGACGAAACAATCACCTGATCTTCGCGTTTGAGCGGCACGTCGGCGGCTTTACCCGTCATCATATCGGCTAAGTTGACGGTGATGTTTTCGATAGCCAGGTCGTCGCGGGTGCGGATAATCTGTACCCGACCCGTGAAAGCATCTTCGCGCAGGTTTTCGGCGGTGCGAATCAGCGTCAGCAGCGTGGCGTTCTGATCGAGCGAATACTGACCGGGGCGGTACACGGCTCCGTTGATGATAACCCGGTTTTGAAAGCGGTCGAGCAGTTGTTCTACATTCACCTCATCACCGTCCTGCATCTCAAATTTGGCAAACCGATCTTTCGTCACGTCTTCTACCACCCGTTCGCGGTCGTTGACGCGGGTAACTTTGATGCGGCTTTTGTAGGCGTTTGAGGCAAAACCACCGGCGTAGTACAGGAGTTTGTCGAGGTTTTCGCCGGGGAGCAGTTCAAAAATATTGTTCCGGCGCACGGTTCCGGTGATTTCTACCCGGTTCACAAACGTCGGGATACGAATCACGTCGCCGTCGCGCAGCCGAACGTCGTTCTTCTGAATACCCGTCACTAAATAATCATACAGGTCAAGGGTGGTAAACACTTTGCCCCCCCGGATGAGGTTGATGCGCCGAAACGACCCCAGCACATCGGGGCCACCGGCGGCATAGATGGCGTTCATGACCGATGCCAGCGACGAGACCGGGTAGGTGCCGGGTTTGAAGGCTTCGCCCAGCACAGATACCCGGATGGTACGCAGGCCGCCGAGGGTGATTTCGAGGTAGGTATTTTTGGGGCCGTAGCTGCTGTTGGTCAGGCCCACAAACTTGCTGGCAAGTCGGCTGGTTATCCGCGCCCGCGCCTGCTCTACGCTCAGGCCCAGAATTGACACGGGGCCGATGCCGGTGGTTCCGGTGAAATAGATATTGCCTTCGGGCGTAACGGTCTGACTGAAATCACCCGCCGAATTGCCATACATCGTGATGTTCAGCACATCGCCCGGCCCCAACTGATAATTCTGAGGAGTAGGAATGTTGGTATTCGGCACAAACACGTTGGAATAGTTTGGGTTGTTGAAGATTTCGTGGCCGAAGAGTTTCTGCCGGATTTCTTCTTTCTCACGCCGACGGGCCGCCTGGTAGCCTTCTTCGATAACCTCGGTGGTTGTTTTGGTCGCGTCGTTGACGTCTGCCGATTCTGAGGTGGGCGCGGTGGTTGTGGCGTTGCCGTTGCCATCGGTCTGGCTCTGCCCCTGAGTTTGCCCCTGCCCCCGGCCATTGGTGGTTGGTGCGGTGGTGGTTCCGGTGCGGCCATTGGTATTACCGGGCGTTGTTTGCCCCGGTGTGGTGTTGGGGCGGGGGCCGGTCTGTGTACCCCGCGAGCCGGGTTGAGTGCTTCCCGGCACGGCACCACCCGGTAGTGATTGGCCGCCCGGCAGACCCGCCGGGGCCGACGGAGCACCAACCTGAGCAAAGGTTAGGGGAGCTAACAGACCCGAACCAGCAAGCACGAGTAAAACAACAGTTTGCCGAACGGGAACAACGATTTTGCCATGAAACTGACTGATTTTAGCAACGTAATAAGCCCGGAGATTTTGCATATTTTTTAGATGTAGGTGTACATCGGTAAGTGCCTTTAGCCAGCTCATAACGTGGTTTGGAAGGCTGTAGTTTGGCACCTTTATTGATTCAGGGGGTAAAGTAAACGAACTTTTGCCGGATTCTAAACAGTTTTCTATCGAGTGAATTATTTTGCGGCCTGCCGCTGCCCGGTATAATTTTTCCAATTTTTGAACATTCCGTTTCAGAACGTTATGAAACGACCTTACGCGCCAGCCACCAATACACTACCGGAATCACCGTCCAGGAAACCAGCACGCCTACGCACATCCCGCCAATGACTGATAGGGCCAGGGGCTGCTGGAGTTCTGACCCTAACCCGCCACTGAACAACACAGGTAACAGGCCCAAAACGGTGGTCAGGAAGGTCATTATTTGCGATTTCAGCCGCCGTTGTCCCGCAAACCGAATCGCGTCAATAAGTGACATAGACCCGTTGGCGCGGTTCATGGTGTCTATTTTCAAAATAGAGTCATTATCTAACAGACCAATCAACACAATCATACCGATAGCCGAGAGTATGTTCAGGCTGTTGCCAAACCAATATAATGACCATACCGCCCCGGCCAGCCCCAACCCGATGACGAGCAGCACGATGAACGGCTGTTGTACCGACTCGAACTGCGCCACCAGAATACAGAACAACAATGCAATGGCAACGGCCACAATGCCCAGCAACTCGGTCAGGTAGCCCCGATCCCGAAAATACCGCCCCGACCAGCTCACCAACACGCCCGGCTTATTACTCAGAATAGTACCCACCCGCGCCTGAACGGAGCCAACTTCTGGGCTGTTTACGTCAAAATCGAACGGGACAAACGGGCCTTCTTTGTCGGCATAAAAAACGGTATAATCGCTCCGGGGCGAGACCGAAATCAGGCTGTGCAACGGAATGGCTTGTTTTTGGCGGTTATAGACAAACGTGTTTTGCCAGCCCGTCTGCACCTCCGGCCCCGACAACAGCAACGGGATGAATCGCTGCTCGTTTTGCAGGTTTGTGACCTGATTGTTATTGAAAATGGTTTTCAGCGTTTGGACTACTGTTTCGTCGGCCACGTCGTAGAGCAAGAGTTTTTCGGCCAGAATCCGTACCGATAACTGGCTTTGCTGACCGATGGCATTGGTGGTTAATCCCTTGCTGTTGAGTTGGCTCGTAATTTGTTCGGCAAGGGCGGGATCGGGTGGTTGCTGCCCGGCGGTGTTATAGAGTTTAAGCCGGAGTGGGGCTTCGGTTACACCAAAAACCTGTTCAAACACGTTGCGGGCGGGCCGAACGCTGACCACAGCGCGGGGGTATTGCTGCCGGAGTTGGCGCGTGAGGGTTCGGGAAAGCGTGTCGTAGGCTTGCTGCGAGTTGGTGCGGATACTGAGCAGGGTTTGGTTTTCGGTCTGCTGGAGTTGGCGATTCAGCAAAAACTGCTGTTGGCCGATGTATCCACTCACATACACAGGTGCGGGCCGTGGGGTCTGGGCGAGTTGATCGGTTCGGCGTTGGTTTTCGGCAACGGTCAGCGGCTCGTTCCAGTCAATGGCGGCTTCGAGTTCAGTACGGCTGATGTCGGGCATTCCGCGCTTTTCGATGTGCCAGCCCATCCAGACGGCCCCGGCCAGCAAACCTACCAACGCCAACGCCAATCCCCACTTAAACCGAAAAGCCAGCCCAAAAACGGCATTGTAAGCCCTTGTCAGCCAACGCATAACCAGCGTTTCACCAACCTCTCCCTTTTGAAGGGAGGGGTTGGGCGGTCCGACGTATCGATGGGACACACGGCGATACATCAGCGAATACAGCACCGGAACCAGCGTATAAGAACACAGCAACGACACGCCCAACGCCAGCGAAACGGACACGGCCTGATCGAAAAACAACGCCCCGGCCAGGCCACTCAACAGCAGCAACGGCAAAAACACCGCCGAGTTGGTCAGCACCGACGTAAACAAAGGCCGGATCACCTCGTCGGCCCCGTCAACACAGCTTTCCTCCACAGTCAGGCCGGCATCTCGTTTTTCTTCGACATTTTCGAGAATGATAATCGCGCTGTCCACAATTTCGCCCATGCCCAGCACCAGCCCCGCCAATGAAACGATGTTGATGGACAAACCGAGCAGATAAAACCCCAGGAACGTAACGGCTATCGAAACCGGAATCACCAGGCCAATCAGCACCGGCAGCCGCCAGTCGCGCATGAACAGAAACACCATCAAAAACGTCAGCAACGCGCCCGTCAGCAGGTTGCTGATGAGGTTATTAATCGAAATATCGAGCAGTTCGGTTTGATCCTGACTCAACGCAAACTGAACCTGCGGGTAATCTCGCTGAAACTGAATCAGCAGTGCGTTCAGCTCCCGGCGCAGGTGCAGCAGTTGGGCATCGCTCTGTTTGATGATTGCCAGACAGATACCCCGTTTGCCGTTGAAGGTGTAGCTGCCGCGCAGGGGTTGTTGGCGCAGGGTGATGGTGGCGAGTTCGCGCAGGGCGATGAGCCGCCGGGGTGCGTCGGCGCGGCTTTCCTGACTCGTCAGCACGTTGTCGGCAAAGTAGCTCACACGCGGGTCGGCTTGGGCGCGGTCGGGCGTTCCGGTTGCCGCCGGAGCCCCCGCGCCCGTACCAGCCCCGCCTACCGCCAGCACAATACTACCCACGTCTTCAACGCTTTGCAGCACCGACGAAAACCGGATGTTGTATTGATATGGCCCCTCGCGCACGCTGAAATTGCCGGGTTGCAGGTTGGCCTGTTTCAGGGCATCGGTCAGTTGGGTTTCGCTCAGGCCCAGGCTGGCGAGTTTGCCGGGGTCGGCCCGGATAACGACTTCGGGCTGCGACAGGCCCGACGCATCCACTAAGGCCACGTCGGGCAGTTGTTCGATACGCCGTTTCAGCACGTTTTCGCTGAACTCGCTCAGGGCCAGAAAATCCTCCTGATACATCGGCCCCGGCAGCACGTTGAGCGTAAATACCGGAATATCGCCCGCCCCGGCCTTAATCACTTTGGGCCGTTCGAGATCGCGGGGAAGCTGACCGAGAATAGCATCAATCTTCTCATTGGTTTCTAAATACGCCAGCCTGATGTTGGTGCCAAACGCAAATCGCAGCGTCAGCACCACTAACCCATCCTGCGTGATGCTCTGAATATCGTCTAAGTGATTAACCTGCAACAACTGATTGCGAAGCGGCTGCTCGATGGTGCGCTGCAACTCGCGCCCCGACCCGGCGGGGTAGCTGACCTGCACCGTAATCTCCGGCACCGGAATATCGGGCAGGAGCGAGACGGGCAACTGCCAGAACGCCAGCACGCCCAACGCGGCAAAGGCCAGTGTAACTACGCAAACGGCAATCGGGCGATGAAGGAGATAGCGAATCATGGTTTTTGCACCACTACCGGCGCGTCGTGGGCTAAGTTAAGACTCCCCAACACGATCACCCGTTCGCCCGCCCGCAAACCCTCGCCAATGGCAACTTCACGCTCGTTTTCGTAGGCCACCGTCACGTAATGCCATTTGGCCAGCCCGTCTTCTACCGTGAAGACCACTTTACGCCCGCTCCGCTCAACCACCGCCGACTTTGGCACCACTACCTGGTTTGCCAGCCGCCGTTCGATAACCACACGGGCGTTCATACCCTCAAAAAGCTGACCGTCGGTAGCCGTCAGCCGGGCCTTCACCAGCACTAACCCCTGCCCGTTTACCACCGGGTTAATCTCCGAAACCTGACCGCCGTAGCTGCCGCCCGGCATCGCAACGGGCCACACCCGCACCGGCTGACCAAGCCGAACAACGGATAACTCGCTCTCTAACACCGAAAACTCAACCAGCAAACCCGCCCGGCTCAACAGCACACAAAACGGCTCATACGAGGTGATGAAGTTGTAGGGTTTAGCCGTCAGATTTGCCACCCTACCGGCGTAGGGGGCGCGCAGCACCGTGTAGTCGAGGTTTTGCTGGGCTAAGGCCAGGGCGGTCTGGGCGCGGTAGTAGCCGCTTTTGGTCAGCACAAAGGCGCGGGCGTTGGGCTTCAGGCTGGCCGTGTCTATATCCTGCCCGCCATATTCGGCTACCAAGCCGCGCAGTTGGGCCGAGGCATCACGGACTTGATCCTGAGCTACGCGCAGGGCCATCTGCTGGTCTCGGTTGTCTAAACGGGCCAGGATCTGCCCGGCCCCGACCGTCGCGCCGTTACGGGCATTGATCTGGGCAATGGTGCCACCAATGCGGAAGCTAAGTTTGCTCTGGGCCGGGGCGCGGAGAACACCCGTAGCGGTGGTGGCGAGGGCGAAGGGCGCAAGGCGGGCGGGTTGGCAGGTAACGGCGAACGGTTGGTTGGTAGCCGGGCGGTTGAGGGCCGTGCTGTCGGCGGCTTGTTGGGTGGTGGAGGTAGTTGATTGGCAGGCCGGTAGCAGCCAAAGAATGATCAGGAGTGCAAACAAGAACCATCGGAGCATTTTCATTGTGCAGTTTGTAAGGCACTATGATACAAAGAAATGCTGGATTCAAGGGTTTATAATTTATCAATCAACGTATAGCAAGTGAAAGATACTTTGTTTTCTGTGTTGTCCTTATTTTGAGGGTGGCTATTAGAGATATACAGCCCTTCACGCCCTACGAAAGAATTATAGTAGTAATGTTTCTTTCGAGGTAATATAGTTTCCCCTATTTTGTTAAAGTTACTATCTAAAATTATAACTGAGGTCGTCATAAATGTAGCTGGTATAATTGGGCCAGACGGTTCTGGCAGTTCATCTTTTATCCTCTGAGAAGCAAATCTGTAATAGACATTACGGTAAGTATCATAGTAAATTGCTCCGTAAGAATCTTCTTTTAAAAAGTGAACGCGACCATTTTCCCCGTTTTTCAATGGCTGAGTATGTCCTTCAAAATATTTACTACCAGCGTTGTATTCGAGCGTTTGATTAGTGACAGGGTTAATTTCTTGAATATTTTCGCTGATTGGGAAGGATGCAACAACATTACCTTTATTATTAATTGTTAAGCGTTGCATATTATGAAACATTGTCCAATAACCACCTTTCTTATATTCTTTTGGATAGTAAATGAAATTTATTTTACTCTGTTTAGTGTAAAGATTCAGACTAACGCCTAAGGGCGTATTGTAATACACCTTTGGCTCTTTAGGGTCTGCGAAGGGTGCTGTTTCAAAGATGCAAATTCCGTTTTTAATGTAGAACTTAGCACTCGGTTCTGAGGCCCATTTTTGTAAAAGTTTAGAATCCGAAACAAGACTTATTTTTGAAAATATTTTCCCCTTACTATCTGTTAAGAATAGCTGCTTGGTGTATGATGTTGCTACGGCAATTGAGTCCTTACTTAACACTTGAAATGCCATTGGTTGTGGAATGCCGTTTGTGCCTTCTGGTTCAAATTTAATTTTATTAACAATACTTTTCGTATTAACACTGTATTGATACAATGTATTGTTTATGGGCGAATAATATACGATTAGTTCATTTCCAGCTTTATCATCAAAATATTGGCAGTCGCTGGCCCAATTGGGTGTAAGAGTGTCTAAAGGTAAAGTCAATAGTTTAGAAGCAATAAGGGTTACTTGACGGCTACTATCCTGATCAACACTACGATTGCAGGAGGTAAGGAAACAGATAATTACTACAGCGATAACCAACGTTCTTATTTTCATATCCTGAATGTAAATTGTGTTAAGAATAATAATTTTTTTTGAGTAAAAAAAAAGTAACTACACAGGTTGTAGTTTGATGATTTGGTTTAGACATGGAAGTACTTCTACCTGCCGTTTGAGCAGAGTGTCAATCACGGAACGGATGACACAAAACGTATCTTGACCCGTGCGGAACTGGCCCGATACTTTTTGCT
>JBBRUV010000176.1:0-9877 GCA_038247465.1 Cytophagales bacterium | reverse complement strand
CCTATTCAGCAAGCACTCGTTGTGGCTTCGCCGGGAACGAAGGCGGGTGCGCCCCCAGCCGTATCAAGCGTTTAGGAAACGCCTATTCAGCAAGCACTCGTTGTGGCTTCGCCGGGAATCGAACCCGGATCTAGCGTTTAGGAAACGCCTATTCTATCCGTTGAACTACGATGCCAAAAACAACGCGGGTTTCTACCCGCGCTACACAACTGCAAAATTGCCGAAACCCGGTCAGTCTGCCAAACCGACAAAGGGGGCTTCGTCGCTATCTGCCGCCGACTCAATGAGCGGCACATCAAGCCAGTTAGGATAAATCGAAACGTGTTTTGGCTTCACTAAGTCATAAACCAATTGCCGCAGTTCATCCACATTCTCGCGGGTTTGGGCCGAGACGAACACCACATAATCAGCTTTTTTGGCTAAGTAGGTCTTTCTCAAATACGCCAATGCGGTTTTCTTTTGATCGGCAACCGGCACGGCAACCATCAGATTACCGACTTCATCGAGTTCGTCTTCTTCGGGTTCGGGCAACCATTCATCTTTCGGCAAAAACTGATCTATCTTGTTGAAAACCAGAATAGTAGGCTTGTCTCCCGCCCCAATATCGGCCAGCGTATTGGTCACAACCTCAAACTGTTCTTCAAACGACGGGTGCGATACATCAACCACGTGCAGCAGAATATCGGCTTCGCGCACTTCATCGAGCGTTGATTTAAACGACTCAATCAGCATCGTGGGGAGTTTGCGGATAAACCCAACGGTGTCGGTCAACAGAAACGGGATATTACCCAACGTTACCTTCCGTACGGTCGAATCAACGGTGGCGAAGAGTTTGTTTTCGGCAAACACATCGGCCTTTGCCAGCGTCCGCATCAGGGTTGACTTGCCCACATTGGTATAACCCACCAGCGCAACGCGGGCCAGCCGGTCACGTTCTTTTCGGCGCGTAACGCTCTGTTTATCAATCTTATCTAATTTCTCTTTCAGGAACACAATCCGATCCTGCACAATCCGGCGGTCGGTTTCGAGTTCTTTTTCGCCCGGCCCGCGCATCCCGGTTCCGCCTTTTTGCTTGGTTAAGTGAGTCCACATCCGGGTTAGGCGCGGAAATAAATACTGGTACTGCGCCAGTTCGACCTGTACGCGAGACTGCGCCGTTTGCGCCCGCATCGAGAAAATATTCAGAATCAACAGGCTGCGATCCAGCACTTTAACGTCGGGTAGTTCGGCCTCAAGGTTCCTGACCTGCGAGGGTGTAAGATCATCGTCAAAAATGATGGTATCAACCGGATTGGCGATGATATAGGTCTTTATTTCTTCGAGTTTTCCCTTACCAACAAACGTGCGGGTGTCGGGCCGTTCGAGCTTTTGGGTGAAGGTTTTATGGGTAATTACACCCGACGTTTCGGCCAGAAACGCCAGTTCGCTCAGGTACTCCTGCGTTTGGGCAGAAGTCTGTTTTTGCGTCGTGACGGCTACCAGCACGGCTGTTTCAGGAAGTTTTTGGTTGTCAATCATTAGCAAGTGTCTTAGCTATTGAAAACGCGGCACACCCGCCAAAAGTTCTACGCAATTATTCGGTCTGTGAGCATGCAGGCCGGGCCAACAAACTTGCCGCTTCATCCGGTTTTTACGCTGATTCCCCAACGGCTTATTTTCGCAACTGCGCCCGCATCTCGTTGGCCGTCAGGCTGCTCCCGTCGTAGCTCCGGCCGGGCGGGGCAAACAGATACTTCAACTTTTGCGACAACGGGCCGGGTTTGCGGAGGTCTTCGGCGAGATGTTGCCACTCGTGCAGAATGATATGGGCGGGGCCTTGGCTTATGAGACTGATAGTCAGGCCATACCGAACGGGTTCGGCGGGGTCTTCATCGGTGAAGGTGCCAAATAACCGATCCCAGATGATAAGCATCACGCCCATATTTCGGTCTAAGTGAGACACTTAGCAACAACACAACCCTAAAACTCATTCTCTCGTGTGTCCGTAGCCCGTCACAATCCATTTTTCTGTCACGAGTTTTTCGAGTGCGAACGGCCCGCGAGCGTGAAGTTTCTGGGTTGAGATACCGATTTCGGCCCCCAAGCCAAACGCGCCACCGTCCGTAAACCGGGTTGAGGCATTGGCATATACAGCAGCCGCATCTACCTCGGTCAGAAAACGATTGATGTGCGTTTGGTTTCGCGAAATAATCGCTTCGGAGTGTTTTGACGAATAACGTTGAATGTGCGACAGGGCATCGTCAAGCCCAAAAACCACTTTTACCGCACACTTAAAATCTAAAAATTCGCGGCCAAAGTCACTTAGTTGGGCCGGTTGCAGGTTGGTGAAACCCGCCCGTTGCAAGATGACAAAACTGGCTTTATCAGCAAACACTTCGACGTTCCATTTGGCGAAATCAGCCATGAGCCGGGGCAGAAAATCGGCGGCAACGGCAGCATCAACCACCACACAATCGAGCGCGTTGCAAACCGACGGGCGCGAGACTTTGGCATTGACCACGATGGCGGCTGCTTTGTCTAAATCTGCCGATGCTTCAACGTAGGTATGGCACACGCCTGCGCCGGTCTCAATCGTCGGCACGAGCGAATGTTGCCTCACATACTGAATCAGCGAATCGGAGCCACGGGGAATAATAATGTCAACATACCGCGTGGCGGTAAGCAATTCCTGCACCACTGCCCGATCTGGCGGCAACAGGGTTACGGCGGCTTTTGGTACGTTATGTTCGGCTAATACGCTCTGAATCAGGCCAACTAAGTAGCGGTTTGAGAAATCAGCTTCTTTACCGCCTTTCAGTACGCAGCCATTGCCGGAGCGCAGACAGAGAGCGGCCACGTCAACGGTTACGTTTGGCCGGGCTTCATAAATCACGCCCACCACACCGAGCGGCACGGCTATTTTTCGGAGATGAAGCCCCGGTTCCAACTCCCGTTCGAGCAGCACGGCCCCGGCTGGGTCGGGCAGCCGGGCTATGTTTCGCAGGCTTTTGGCTTGTTCCGACAGGCGGGCTTCGGTCAGTTTCAGGCGGTCATACTTGGGGTCATCGGCGGGCATCCGGTCTAAATCATGCTGATTTTCGGCCAGGATCTGAGCCGTGTGTTCGGTCAAGGCCTCGGCTAAGCGGTCGAGCAAAGCCGTTTTTTGCGCGTCGGTGCATTGGCGCAAGGCGGCAGCAGCTTTTTGCGCTTCCTGCAACAAGGGCTTAATCGTATTGGTCATGCTCATAAATTCCCCTTTTTCAGCTCGGCAACGGCGAAGTTTGTCGCCCGTGCCGTAAGTGCCATAAACGTAATCGAGGGGTTTTGTGTGCCGGTTGAAGCCATTGCCGCACCGTCGGTCACGAACACGTTTTTGCAGTGATGGAGTTGGTTGTGCGCGTTCAGGAGCGACGTTTTAGGGTCGCGGCCCATTCTTGCACCGCCCATCTCGTGAATATCTAAGCCCGGATTTCGGTGATCGTCGCTGGGCCGGATGTTTTTGCAACCTGCTTTGGTCAGCATTTCTTCGCCCTGCACCAGAAAATCCCGAATAACTTTTTCGTCATTATCGGTATAGCCAATGCTCGTCACCAATTGCGGGATTCCCCATTGGTCTTTCTGGTCGGTGCTTAGGCGGAGGTGGTTTTCGTAGCGCGGCACAGTTTCGCCCTGCATCATCATATACACGTGCCAGGGGCCGGGTTTGGTCAGGCTCTCCTTAAAATCGGCCCCAAACGTGGCTTCGGTCGGTACGCCCCGACCCCGGCTTGCGCTAAAGGCCACCATGTAGCCGCGCTGAAAATCGGTTTCCTGCTTATTGACGTTGCGGAAATTGGGCATAAACGCTGTTGTTGGCCGCCGACCGTAGTCATAACTATCCTGGAAATCATCGTGATTGGCCGTCAACGAACCCCGGTAGTTATGAAACGCCACGTACCGGCCCAACAAGCCGCTGTCGTTACCAAGTCCGTTCGGGAACCGGCGCGAGGTGGAGTTCAACAGCAACAGATTGGTGTTCAGGCAAGCCGCATTCACGAAGATAATCTTGGCGAAATAGTCAGTTGTGGCTTTTGTGTTGGTGTCAATCACCCGAACGCCAACGGCTTTGCCTTTCTGCTCATCATAAATAATTGACTCAACCACCGAGAAGGGCCGCAGGGTGAGTTTGCCGGTTTTGGCAGCCCAGGGCAGGGTTGATGAATTCGATGAGAAATAGCCACCGTATGGGCAACCCCGGTAGCAAAGGTGCCGCGCCTGACACTGCGCCCGGCCCTGATCGTAGTGAATCTGCTTGGGTTCGGTCAGGTGGGCGCACCGACCAATAATCACGTTCCGATCCTGATAAGCAGCCGCAACTGACTTCTGAATGTGTTTTTCAAGACAATTTAATTCCCAGGGTTTCAGAAACTCGCCATCGGGCAGGGTTTCGAGGCCGTCTTTGTTGCCCGAAATCCCGACGAACTTCTCCACGTGGCTATACCAGGGTGCCAGGTCATTATACCGGATGGGCCAGTCAACGGCGGCACCATCGCGGGCGTTGGCCTCAAAATCGAAGCGGCTCCAGCGTTGCACCTGACGCGCCCAGATCAGCGATTTTCCCCCAACCTGATAGCCCTTGATCCAGTCGAACGGTTTTTCCTGCACGTAGGGATGTTCGGCATCCTTCACAAAAAACTGCGACGTGCCTTCGTCCAGCGCGTAGCACTTGGTGGCAATCGGGTTTTGCTGGTCATAGTCGAGCGGCATCCGGTTCCGGTGCCTGAAATCCCAGGGGTCGTTGGTGGCCGTTGGGTAATCGGTGATGTGCCGAACGTCGCGGCCCCGTTCTAACACGAGGGTTCGTAATCCTTTCTCGGTCAGCTCCTTAGCGGCCCAGCCTCCGCTGATGCCAGAGCCAATAACAATAGCGTCGTAGGTGTGTTTGTCTTTGCCGGGGCCGGTGATGTATGTCATGGGAAGTTGTTGGTTTAATCGATTGCTTCAATGTTGTTGTTAAATACAATCACTAATTTATTTACAGCCGTCAGGCCGGAGATGTGAACAAAATCTTTGGTGTTGTTTGCATACAGGTCAAGTCCGTTTGAAAAAACGAGGTTAGAATCTAAAATTCTCATTCTTCATCCCGAAAAGGCATTGGCCGGTCTTGCCGTGATTCCCGAAGGTGTTCCAACACTGCTTCTAAATTCATGTTTGGTACGCCCCGCATAATGCGCTGACAGGCCCTCTCGCGTTCCTCGGCTGATAGTTCCCGGCTTTTCTCAACCCGGTGCAGAATGTGTTCGCGGTTCGGCAACGCTAACTAACACGCGGGCCGTTTCCGGTTCGTCCTCAATGTCAATCTCAATGCGAGTCATACAACACCGGTGGTTTATCCTGCAACTTACAGATGAATAGGCAATTTGCCAACGAATTTAATGCGAACAAATCAACCGTTTCCGCACCCGCGTTGCGCCCGTGCAGAGGTAAGGCAGATTGAGCAGGCCCATCGGCAACCACGTGTTGAGCAGTACCGTATCGAACTCGTTGCCTTGTGCTTTTTGGCCCGTGATGCCGTACCCGTAGCGCAACTGTATGGCGCCGAGGTGTGGGTTCAGATGGCGTTGATTAACCGAATCAAAACTGACCTTAAACCCCTGTTTTTTTGTTGATTAGGTATGCAGTTTCATACCGAAATAACACCCGAATCACTGCCCTGCCACATTGGGTTGAGCGACCGGATTGTGACCATTGGCTCGTGCTTTGCCGACGTGATGGGCCAGCACCTCACCGACCATAAACTGACCGTATTGAACAACCCGTTTGGCACTGTGTTCAACCCGGTTTCCATCGCCAAACTCCTCACGATGGCCCTATCCGGGCAAGCACCCGACGAACGGCTTTACGTGGAGCGCGACGGTCTCTGGTTTCATCACGATTTTCATTCCTCATGCTGGGCCACGTCGCCCGATGGATTGCGGGCTATACTGACAGCCAAACTTACCGACGTTAGCGCGGCAATCCGGGAAGCTAACTGGCTCTTTATCACACTCGGCACGGCAGTGGTCTATCGGCACGTCGAAACGGATGCGGTGGTTGCCAATTGCCACAAAACCCCGGCCATCCAATTCGAGAAATACCTGTATAACATTGACCACCTGCGCGACAACCTGACTAAACTGCTCAAAACCCTGCACTCGGCTAATCCCGATCTGCGGGTGTTGCTCACGGTTAGTCCGGTGCGTCACATACGCGACGGGCTGACGCTCAACGGAGTTAGCAAATCTTTACTACGGACGATTTGCCACGAACTCACCGTCTGGTATAATTGGGTCAGCTATTTTCCGGCCTACGAAATTATGCAGGACGACCTCCGTGATTACCGTTTTTACGAAGCTGATTTAATCCATCCCAACGGGCAGGCGCACGAGTACATCTTCGGGAAATTCGCCGATTGTGCGTTCAGCCCCGAACTTCATGATTTTGTGGCCGAGTGGTCGGCTATCCGGCGTAACCTGAACCACCGCCCGTTGCATGGTATGACCGAGAACCATCAGAAATTCCTGCAAAACCTGCTGACCAAACTCGAAGTCCTGCAATCCCGCGCCGATATTTCGGCGGAACTGGCAACCGTCAGGAGCCGTTTATTCGACTATGACTGATTATCAACTCTCTACCGAACTTGTATTAGCCGCCCTTAGCCACGTGGAGGAGCCGGATTTGAAACGCGACATCGTGTCGCTGGGTATGGTGCGTGATATCACGCTCGGCGTGGGGTCGGTGCGGTTTACCGTTGTACTGACCACGCCCGCCTGCCCGCTCAAAGAGCTGATCCGCAAACGCTGCGAAGACGCGATTCATACCCACATCGGCCCCAACATCACGATAACGGTTGACATGACTGCCGACGTGACCTCGACTCGCTCGAACGCGCCGTTGCTGCCGGGCGTGAAGAACATCATCGCCGTATCGTCAGGAAAAGGCGGGGTTGGCAAATCAACCGTAACGGCCAATTTAGCCATTGCCCTGCATCACTCCGGCGCGAAAGTCGGCATTATTGATGCGGATATTTATGGCCCGTCTATCCCAACAATGTTCGGGGCCGAGGAGATGCAGCCGTTGATTTCGGTGGTGGACGGCCAAAACCGACTCGAACCCATTCAGCAATACGGTATCAAACTGCTTTCGATGGGCTTTCTGGTGGCTCCGGGGCAGGCCATTATCTGGCGGGGCACAATGGCAGGCCGGGCGTTGCAGCAGTTCTTCGCCGATGCCGACTGGGGCGACCTCGATTACCTGCTCATTGACCTGCCTCCCGGCACGGGCGATATTCACCTGACGCTGGTGCAGACGGTGCCGGTAACGGGTGCAATTATTGTAACAACTCCCCAAAAAGTCGCCATCGCCGATGCCACAAAAGGACTGGCGATGTTCCGACAACCCCAGATAAATGTACCGGTGTTGGGCGTGGTCGAAAATATGTCGTATTTCACACCCGCCGAATTGCCTGACCATCAGTATTTTCTGTTTGGGAAAGGTGGCGGGCAGGCACTCGCCGATATGTTTGATGTGCCGTTGCTGGGGCAAATTCCGCTGGTGCAGTCCATCCGGGAAGCGGGCGACGCCGGCCAACCCGCCATCGTAAGTAGCGAACCGATTGCTGCCGAAGCCTTCCGAAGCACGGCAGAAGCATTGGCCCGGCAGGTTGCTATCCGCAATGACAGCGTTGAACAGACCAAACGGGTAGTGGTTGCGTAAATCAGCCTACTATCGTAATTTTACACAGAGACACGAAACTAATGGAAACGATAGCCACACGAACCGACCTGGCAGCCCGAATCGAGCAAGCCTTAGACACCATCCGGCCTTACTTAGCGGCCGACGAAGGCAACGTGCGGGTGCTGGAAATTACCGCTGATAACGTAGTGCGGCTCGAACTGCTCGGCTCGTGTGGCACCTGCCCCATGTCGGCCATGACGTTTAAGGGCGGGCTTGAAGAAGCCGTGCTGCGGGCCGTGCCGGAGATAACGCGGGTTGAAGCGGTGAATCTGGCAGTTGCTTAATTTAATTACCTGACTTACTGGTCAACAGACAGATAAATCCCGACCAACGCCTTGACCAGTTAGGATCGCTAATGGTGGATGTAGTGAAAAAACAGGACGAACTCTCTGTCAAAAGCGATTACCACACCGCCCACATCAAAGCCCTCGCGGCTGTGGTTATGGACGTAAACGGGAGCCTTACCGTGCACAAAATGGACACCGATAAAAAGTTTGAAAACGTTGACAAGCAACCGGCCGAACATGGATCGAAATTAGACCTGATTTTGTCGCTCCTGCAAAACCGAAACGGCCACTAATAAACCCGTCCCAACAAACTCTGAGCCGCGCCGACACCAAACGGCGCGGCTTTTTTGTTTCTTTGCGACTCAATAAAATCAATTTCTCCGGTGCGAATAGGTGTGTTTTTTGGTGGCCCGGCGCGCGAGCGCGACGTGTCGTTTATGGGTGGCCGCACGGCCCTCCGCAATCTTGACCAACGGCTGTTTCAGTCGGTTGCCGTATTCGTGAGTGGTTCGGGCCGCTTTTTTGTGGTGGATGAACCGTTCTGGAACGCCGATTCGCTGCGGGAAGCGTTGCCGCAAGACGAATCGGGCTACTCGGTGTATGACGAATCGCTGGAAGCTGATTGGTGTTCGGGAATGCTCGAAATACGGCCCGGCGATTTTCACCGGCATTTCGACTGCGTGTTTCTGGCCATGCACGGCCCCGATTGCGAAGACGGCGCCATTCAGGGCTTGCTCGAATGGTACAAAATTCCATACACCGGGCCGGGGCTGCTGGGGTCGTCGCTGGGGATCAACAAAATTCTGCAAAACGATCTGATTGCGCTCGTGAACGGGCAACAGAAAAAGACGCTCACCATCAGCCGCGATGCCTGGCAGCAGTGCAACCATGCCGAGTTTCTTCAGTCGCTGGTGGCACATATTGGCCTGCCAGTGGTAGTGAAAGCTCCGCATCAAGGGTCAAGCATCGGTGTAGCAATCGTGAAAGAAAACGATTTGAGCGCGTTCAGTGCCGCCGTAGAGACGTGTTTTTTTCAGACCATTGTCACCGCAGAGTTGTGGAACGTTCTGAGCAACAGTGAGAAACACGCCTACGCCCAGCGCACTACCGACCTTGACAAAGGCATTGGTTTTCCGCTCGTGATTGAGCAAACCGGCGAAACCATCATCCATCCGGCCACGCTCATCAATCGGCTAAATGAGTTGCTCGGTTCGGCTGATTCGCTCATGCTCATCTCGCAAAACGCCGAAGACGCGGTGCTATTCGAGGAATTTATTGTGGGGCAGGAGTTCTCGTGTGGCGTAATTCAGGACGACAATCAGAACGCCTTTGCTCTGCCGCCAACCGAAATTTACAACGCTGCCGCGTTTGATTTCGAGACCAAATACCACTCCAATACCGTTAAGAAACGGATTCCCGTTGGCACCACGCTGGAAAATAATCGCCAGATTCAGCAGATTGAAGCCGAGGTTTTCAATAAGTTGGGCATTAACGTTTATGCCCGGACGGATGGTTTTCTGACCGCCGACAACCGGGTTTTGCTCCACGACCCAAACACGATTCCGGGAATGTCGCCGACTTCGTTGATTTTCAAACAGATGGCCGAAATTGGGATGGACATTTGCAACACGCTCACGTATTTGATCCGGCAATCGCTCCGTGAGCGCATCCGAACGGGCAAAAACACGGTGCAACTCCGGCACCTGCTGGCCAGTCTCGATACGGAACTCGCCGACCGAAAGGCCAACCCCGCTTTTGAAGAAACTCTCGCTTTTGGCCCCACCGATGCTGCGTTCGCCATCGCGAAAGCCGATTATAGCCGTTTAGCAGCCACCGGAGCCGTGCGGCCTGTGCTT
>JBBRUV010000175.1:0-9944 GCA_038247465.1 Cytophagales bacterium | reverse complement strand
TTGGCATTGGCCGATGGTGCGCCCCCGCCACCCGAAGCGGTATCGGCTTCGGAGCCGGTTTTTCTGAATTTATTGTACCAGATAACACCGCCGAGAATCAGAGCGGTAATGAAGAGGGCTAACCAGCGTTTCACTACGTTGAGCTTAAAGGAACTGTTGATTGATTATGAACGGCCAAGTTACGGCATTTGTTCGCTGGATATTCAGGCAATTGTTTTACGCCGTGACTATGTGCCACGAATATGTTTTACTTTTGCTCACATAACTTTTACTCGTACTCGGCATCACTCCTTTGAAAGAATACGGCAGCAGCATCCAGAAATTGGTGAACAACATGGTCACCATCGAAGACCGGGAAAAACGCACCCGATACGCACACATCCTCGTCGAACTTATGCGGCAAATCCACCCCAACATGAAAGACGGGCAGGATTACTACAACAAACTTTGGGACGACCTTTATATTATCTCCGGCTTTACACTCGATGTAGACAGCCCGTATCCGCCCCCGTCCGAAGAAGCCCTCGGCAAAGCCCCGCAGCAGGTTCCGTATAACACGCATCCCCGGCTGCGGTTCAGGCACTTCGGCCAAAACATGGAACTGCTCGTGACCAAAGCGAGCAACCTTGACGATGCCGACGAACGGCGGGCGTTTGTTTCGTATCTGACGCGGCTGATGAAGACGTTTTATCAGGCCTGGAACAAAGAATCCGTTGAGGATGAAACGATTTTCCAGAGCCTGATCGAAATGTCGAACGGTAAACTATCCCCTGATATTCAACTGATTCGGGAGGAGGGTTTGGTTGAATCAACCCCGCGTGAGCGTACCGACGGGCAGCAACCCCGGCAGGGCGGCAACCAGAATTTTCGCCAAAATACCAACGGTGGTGGCGGGCGTAACGACGGGAACAGCAACGCCGGTGGGCGCAACTACCCGCGTGGCAACAGCAACGGTGGGAGCCGTAGTGAAGGCAATAATCGCCAGAACAACAGCGGAGGTAACGGGGGCGGTCGCAACGAAGGCAACAACCGGGGCAACAACGCGGGTGGCAGCGGTGGCCGCAGCGATTTCAGAAACAATAATCAGCGTAATAACAATAACGACCGGCGACGGCGGTAATATTCAGTTTGTAGTTCGTGGTTTTGCTGACGCGAACGTAACCCCGTCCGGCAGAAACTACGAACGGCACAGGCCGCCCGGCACAAACCACAAACTTAAAAAATGGCTTCTTTCCAAATCACAGGCGGGCGCAAACTTCACGGCGAACTCCAACCGCAGGGCGCGAAAAACGAAGCCCTCCAAATCTTGTGCGCGGTGCTGCTCACGGCAGAACCCGTCACGATTCATAACATCCCCAATATTCGGGATGTGAACCAACTCATTGATCTGTTGGGTGATATGGGCGTTTGGGTTACGCGCACCGGCGAAGCCTCCTATCGGTTTCAGGCCAGCGATGTGAACCTTGACTACCTCGGTACCGATGCCTTTAAGCGTAAAGCCTCGGCCCTGCGCGGGTCGGTGATGCTGCTCGGCCCGATGCTCGCCCGGTTCAAAAAAGGCCGCATTCCCCGGCCCGGTGGTGATAAAATCGGGCGGAGACGGTTAGATACGCACTTTCTCGGTTTCGAGAAACTCGGTGCTACGTTTCATTACGACGGTGATTTTTACCGCGTTGACGGCGACCACCTCAAGGGCGCGTATATGCTGCTCGACGAAGCATCGGTGACGGGAACGGCCAACGTGCTGATGGCGGCTGTGATGGCCGAAGGCACCACCACGATTTATAACGCGGCCTGCGAACCGTATTTGCAGCAACTCAGCAAGATGCTGAACCGGATGGGTGCGAAAATTTCGGGTGTTGGCAGCAACCTGCTCGTGGTTGAGGGCGTAGAAACCCTCGGCGGCACCGAACACACTATGCTACCCGACATGATCGAAATTGGTTCGTTCATCGGTCTGGCGGCCATGACGCAGAGCGAAATCACCATCAAAAACTGCCAGATTCCAGAGTTGGGTATTATTCCTGATGTATTCAAACGGCTTGGCATTCAGATGGAATTTCGGGGCGACGATATTTTTATCCCGGCTCAGGAAAGCTACCAAATTGAGACGTTCTTGGATGGCGGCATGATGACCGTTGCCGACTCGCCTTGGCCCGGTTTCACGCCCGATTTGCTCAGTATTGTGTTGGTAACGGCAGTGCAGGCCAACGGCACAGTGCTTATCCATCAGAAAATGTTTGAGAGCCGTCTGTTTTTCGTGGATAAACTCATCGAAATGGGCAGTCAGATTATCCTCTGTGACCCACACCGGGCAACAGTGGTGGGTCTTGCCCGGCAGCAGCAACTCCGGGGCATCCGCATGACCTCGCCGGATATTCGGGCGGGGGTGGCGTTGCTCATAGCCGCGCTCTCGGCCAACGGAACGAGCATCATTGACAACATCGAGCAGATTGACCGGGGCTACCAAAACATTGACGGACGACTGAACGCAATCGGGGCCGAGATTCGGCGGATGTAAGTTGCTGGAATAGGATAAAGCAAGCGGACAAACCGTCGTAAATTAGTTATCGTTTTAGGTCAGAACATAAATTGAACATGGAAAAGACATTCTGGCTCTCATTCGATTTGGGTCTGCGTGGAGACTACAATCATTTATATGCTTGGTTGGATAATCATCAGGCCAAAGAACGCGGAAATGGTCTCGCTCTTTTTCGGCTTTCGTGTACAAACCACACTGCACCCGATGAAGAAATCTTGGCGGATTTAGAAGCCACCGTTTCTTTTTCGCCAAAAGACCGACTCTATTTGATTTGGTCTGACACACAAACCGGCAAACTCAAAGGTAAATTTTTGAAAGGGAGCCGTCGGCCAGCAGCCGCTTGGGAAGGCTACGGAAGTTTGGTAGAAGCCGATACTGACGTGCTTGATGAATAAGTTTGTATTAGCAGATTCTTGTTTCTGGATTGCTCTGTTTGACCCCAACGACCAGCATTTTGAGCAAGCTACGCTGATTGCTGACCTGATCGAAGGCAATACAATTCTGATTCCCTGGCCGACAATGTACGAGTTTGTTAATACCAGATTTATGCGTCGTCGTGAGGGTGTAGCTGCATTTGAAGCCTATCGAAAAAGGCCAAGTCTTGAATTAATTGATGACACGCCTTATCGTAATCAAGCACTTGACGACGTTTTTTTGACAAAACGATACAGTTTAGTCCATGCGGTTATCCGACAAATGCTTGCTGATGATGACCTCCGAACGGATTATTTGGCTACGTTCAATACTAAAGATTTTGAGGATGTGTGCTACCGCAAGCAGGTTGGCATACTAAGCGAGTAGCGTTCTCCCTGTAACTATGAACAACAACCGCTTTGGCAACCCCAAAGCGGTTGTTGCTTTTGCAACCCCAATGGCCATGTTAAACCTACCCCTGCTCCAGCAACACCTGGCCGACCGGCTCATTACGGCCCGAAAACACCCGTCGGCTGACCTCTGGATTTATAACTACTCGCCGGTGGTGCAGTACGAAAAACGCTGGGATGCCGTAACGATGCAGTGCCGGGGCTTGATTCTCGATGTCCAATACAACACCGTGGCGCGGCCTTTCCCGAAGTTTTTCAACATCGAAGAAATGCCTGCCGATGCCATTCCTAATGAGCTATTCGAGGTCTATGAAAAGTTAGACGGCTCGCTTGGTATTTTGTACTGGCTTGATAACGTACCGTTTATCGCCACGAGGGGGAGTTTTATGTCGGAGCAGGCCGGGCGTGGAACCCAGATGTTGCACAATCGGTACGCCCAGGCCTTCGCTGATCTGCACCGCGACCGAACGTATCTGTTCGAGATTATTTACCCGCAAAACAAAATCGTGGTTAACTACGGCGACCGCGAAGACCTGGTATTACTCGCCGTGATTGACAACCAAACCGGGCAGAATTACCCGCTTGATGACTACACCACGCTGGGTTTTCCGGTTGTGAAGCGGTTTACGGGGCTGTTGGCGTTGGACAAACTCAAAACGGACGCCGACAACCCCGCCAACGACAACTCCGAAGGATACGTGGTGCGGTTTGTGGGCGGTCTGCGGGTGAAAGTCAAATTTGCCGAATACGTCCGGTTGCACCGCATCGTAACGGGGGTGTCGAACATCGCCATCTGTGAATACCTCTCGCAGGGCCGTGATTTTGCCGAGGTTCTGGATCGCGTTCCCGACGAACTCTACGACCGGGTTCGGCAGGTGCAGGGCCATTTGCTGACCCGTTATGCCGCCATCGAAACCGAGTGCCAAACCGCCTTTGCCGCCTTCGATTTTGCTGCCGAATATACCCGCAAAAATGTGGCCCTGTATTTTCAGACACAGCGATACCCGGCCATTCTCTTCAAAATGCTTGACGGGGGCGATTACAGCGCCATCATCTGGAAACACATCCGGCCTACGTTCAGCAAATCGTTCTGGAAAGAGGGTGAGTAAAAAAGTGGCTGGTGATAGCGCCCGGTAAGTCTGAGTGGCAATACCTTGATATTGGGAGGAACTTCATGGATTTCAGGGTTGACACGTCAGCAATAAATGACTATCAATGACTATCAATGACCATTCATTTAACAGCCGCAATAACCCGTTTTACCAACTCGCCGGGGCTACCGTTATGCCACCGCCAGACAATCACCAAATCGTGTTCAGGGTCAACAAAGATCGTGTTTGACCCCGCGCCGAGGGCCGCATAACTGCTTGTGGGGCAACCGGGATACGCTTTGCCTTCGGTGTTGAGCCACCAAAGCAAGCCATAATCCGGCCCAACGGAGCCGCGTGTCGTGGCTTGTCTTACCCAGTTTTTTGACACAATCTGTTTGCCGTTCCAGTTACCATTTCGCAGGAAAAGATACCCAAACCGGGCTTCGTCGCGGGCCGAAATCCGCAGACCACCGCCCCAGCGGGTGCCGCCACTGACGGATGGCATTGATTTTCCGGCAACGTCGGCCATTGCATTTGGGTACGGAACCCACTGCCACGACCCCGACGCGCCGATGGGCCGCATAATCTCATCCTGAAATACATCGGTTAACGGACGTTTCCAGAGCCGCAGCAACGACAGTGCGAATCGGTTGATCCGCACGTCGTTGTATTCGTACAACGAGCCGGGCAGTTGCAACGCACGGGGTTTGCGTTCGCCCTGCCCGAAGGCTTCGGTGCCGACAAAATCGGCGTTTTTGCCCCACAGACTGCCTTCCCATTCGCTGCTTTGCCGGGCGTGGTGTTCCCAGGTGATACCCCGGTTTTGCGCCGAATCATAGCCGCCGTCCTGGATGTAGTTCGCCACCGGATCGGTCAGATTTTTAATCAGGCCGCGCTCGATGGTAATTCCCAGAATTGTACTCAGCACACTTTTGGCGACGCTGTATGTCGGGTCGGCGGCCTGAGTGTCACCCCATTCTGCCACGATATAACCGTGCCGGACGATCAGGCCGTTGGTAGCCGCCCGGCTGTTGGGCATCGGGCCGAGGAGTTTGCCGAAGATGACCTCCTGCGTCGAAAAATCAGGTTTCATCTGAGTGGTCTCCTGCGTTTTGGCCCAGTCAACGGCGGCCTTCAGTTTGGCGGTATCAAGCCCAACCGCGTCGGGCGTTCGGGTGGCCCAGGCGTTGCCCGATGGCGGAAAATACGGTTTCGTTGCGTCTGTAACGGCAGTTGGCCGCTGGCAGGCAACGAAGGTCAGGAGGAGGAGGAGGTAACGGTTCAAGGTGGTTCGTGGTTTGTAGTTCGTGGTTTGTAGTTCTTGCCGGATGGTTGCGTTCGCGTCAGCAAAACCACGAACGGCACAGGCCGCCCTGCAAAAACCACAAACTGATTATCATTTTCTATAATCTAACGCCGGTTTGCGGTTGCCGAGCAGGGCTTCGTACTGGAAATTCGCTCCCCGTGCGGCTTGCCAGTCGGCGCGGGCTTTCTCCACGAGTTTCGGGTCGTTAAACAGGTCAATAGCGGTGAGAGCCAAGGTTTTAGCGGCTACCATCATGCCCTTCTGCCCGATGCTCATACCACTGCATGCCACTGCCTGCCAACTGTGAGCCGCCGTTCCCGGCACCCACGTAGCCGCGCCCAAACCCACCGTCGGCACCGCCCAGCTTACGTCACCCACATCGGTTGAGCCGCCTGATAACGGGTCGTCGGCCTTGCCCGCGTAGGGCGATATGGTGGCCGCTTCTCCGGGTTTGCGGACGGAACCGAACGATGCGCCGAAGGTTTCGCCCATTGTTGAGGCAAAAGCGGTTTCGTCGGCAGTGTACGTTACACCACCCACCGTGCTTAGATTTTGGTGCATCAGTTTCGAGAGCGTTTCCACGGGCAGGAGGTTGAATACACCGCCGATAACCTCAATTTCGACTTTGGTTTCGGTGCCGAGTGCGGCTCCTTCGGCGGCTTTGGTGATGCGCTTCCAGATGTCCTGCAACGTCTGCCGGTTTTTGTGGCGGCAGTAGTAATAGACCTCCGCAAAGTCTGGCACCACGTTGGGAGCCTCTCCACCCCGCGTAATCACGTAGTGAATCCGGGTATCAGACGGAATGTGCTCGCGCATCATGTTCACCATGTAGTTCATAGATTCTACACCGTCGAGTGCTGACCGGCCCCGTTCGGGCGCGGCAGAGGCATGGGCCGCGATACCCCGAAACCGGATCTTGGCCGTGATGTTGGCCAGTGACGATGCCGGGTCGGCGTTGTTGCGGTCGGCGGGGTGCCAGTGCAGCACCACATCCGTATCCGCAAAAAGCCCTTCGCGCACCATGTACACCTTGCCGGAGCCGCCTTCTTCGGCGGGCGTGCCGTAGAGTTTCACGGTGCCGGCCCGGCCCGATTTGAGCAGGTAATCTTTCACGGCAATGGCCGATGCCACCGACCCGACCCCAAACAGATTATGCCCACAGCCATGCCCCGCCCGGCGACCGTCGGCAGGTTTGCGCTCCGGCACAGCCTGTTGCGAGAGTCCGGGCAGCGCGTCATATTCGGCCAAAATGCCGATAACGGGTTTGCCACTGCCAAACGAAGCCACAAACGCCGTCGGAATGTTGGCTACGCCCGCCTGAACGGTGAATCCGGCTTGTTTGAGTTCGGCTTGTAACAGGGCCGAACTTTGGGTTTCCTGATAACCAACTTCCGAAAAATCCCAGATTTTTTTGGAGAGGTCGGCGTAGTGGGCGGCTTGCCCATCAATGGCCGAAAGGGTTATTTTTTGGGATGGCGTCTGGGCCAGGGCCAATGAGCCGGTGAGCAGGGCAAGGAGCAGGAGACGGGTTTGCATGATGTTTTGGGGTTACACGGAGATTCACAAAGAAACGCAGAGATTCACAGAGAACTAATCAGTCTCGGTAAAATCTCTGCGTTTCTTTGGCTCATCGAGACCCCTAAATCCTGACGAACCGCAAACCATATTTCTCCGTGAATCTCTGTGTAACAACCGGCCATTTCTGGCATTTTTCGTGGTTTTTGCGTATTTTTAACCAGCCGTTACCAATTTTGCCAGGCAATCGTTTTGTTCTGAAAGCAATTCGTTCGCTACTGCCAAAGCCGATGCTCATTTACTGAATATGACCGACCAGCACGAGAATACCACCGATCCGACCGATAATACCGAGCCTATACCCAGCGACCTGCAACCACGTTCCGACGCACCCGAAACCGCACCCGCTGACCTGCTAAAAACCAATATCGGCGAAATTCTGCATGAGCAAACGGTGGTGTCGGGTCTGTACCAAACCTATTTTTTAGATTATGCGTCTTATGTGATTCTTGAACGGGCCGTACCCGCTATCGAAGACGGGCTGAAACCCGTGCAACGCCGGATTCTGCACGCCCTGAAAGAAATGGACGATGGCCGGTTCAACAAAGTCGCCAACGTGATTGGGCAAACCATGCAATACCACCCGCACGGCGATGCCAGTATCGGCGACGCGCTGGTGAACATGGGGCAGAAAGACCTTGTGTTTGATACGCAAGGCAGTTGGGGCGATGTCCGCACCGGCGACGGCGCGGCTGCCGCCCGCTACATCGAGGTGCGGCTGTCGAAATTTGGGTATGATGTTATTTTCAACGACAAAACCACCGAGTGGCAACTGAGCTACGATGGCCGCAAACGCGAACCCGTTACGCTGCCTGTGAAGTTTCCGTTGTTACTGGCGCAGGGCGTGGAGGGCATCGCCGTTGGTCTCTCGACGCGGTTGCTGCCCCACAATTTCAACGAACTGATCGAAGCATCCGTCGCGCTGCTCAAAGACAAACCGTTTCAGTTATTTCCCGATTTCCCGACGGGCGGCTCGGTGGATGTCAGCAACTATAACGACGGAGCGCGGGGCGGCAAAGTGCGGGTGCGGGCCAAAATTGAAGAACTCGACAAAAAAACGCTGGTAATTAGGGATGTACCCTTCGGTGTGACCACCCCAACGCTCATCGAAAGCATCGTAAAAGCTGCTGAACTTGGTAAAATCCGTATTAAATCACCCGCCAAAAATGTGGCTGCGGTGGTTGACAATACCGCCAAAGACGTGGAGATTATTGTGCATCTGCTGCCTGGCGTGTCGCCCGATGTAAGCATTGACGCGCTCTATGCCTTCACTGATTGTGAGGTAAGTATATCGCCTAACGCCTGCGTAATTATTGGCGACAAACCGCATTTTGTGAGCGTATCGGATATTCTGCGCGTCAATACTCATCAAACCGTTGCCTTGCTGGAGCGCGAACTGCAAATCAGGCGGGGCGAACTGCTCGAACGGGTTTTGTATAGTTCGCTTGAAAAGATATTTATCGAGAAACGCATCTACCGAAAAATCGAAGAATGTGAAACCTTCGAGGCCGTGATTGAGACGATTGACAAAGCCCTGAAGCCGTTCAGAAAACAGTTTTACCGCGAAATCACCGAAGACGATGTTATCCGGCTGACCGAAATCAAAATCAAACGGATCTCAAAATACGATGGTTTTAAGGCCGATGAACTGATGCGGAAATATCAGGAAGAACTCCTGGAGGTGGATGATCATTTAGCCAATATCACCCGCTACGCTATCTCGTTTTTTACCGAACTGAAACGCAAATACGGCAAAGGCCGTGACCGCCGGACCGAAATCCGGGCCTTCAACACCATTGCCGCGAGTGTGGTGGCAGCCGCCAACCAAAAACTCTACGTGGATCGCGAAAACGGTTTTGTCGGGTACGCGCTCAAAAAAGATGAATACGTCTCGGACTGCTCCGACATTGACGATGTGATTGTGTTCCGGCGCGACGGCAAGTGCTTAGTTACCAAAGCGCAGGAAAAAGCCTTTGTTGGCAAGGATATTCTGTACCTGTCGGTTTTTAAGAAAAACGACGAGCGCAAGATTTACAATGTTGTGTACCACGATGGCAAATCGGGAATTTCGATGGCGAAGCGGTTTCCCATTACCGGCGTTACCCGCGACCGCGAATATGACCTGACGATGGGCAACCCGAAGTCTAAGTTGTTGTATTTCACCGCGAATGATAACGGCGAGGCCGAGGTTATTTCGGTCAGTCTCACGGCGCAGAGTTCGGCCAAGGTTAAGCAGTTTGAGTTCGATTTTGCCAGTATTGGCATCAAAAACCGCTCGGCGCAGGGCAATATCCTGACCAAATATCCGGTGCGAAAAGTGGTACAGAAATCAGCCGGAGCCTCAACCTTAGGCGGGGTCAATATCTGGTACGACGACCACCTGGGCCGCCTGAACCGCGACGAACGGGGCCGGGCGTTGGGGAATTTCGAAGCCAAAGACACGATATTAGTCGTTTACAAATCGGGCGAATATGAGCTGACAACCTTCGATCTGACGAACCGTTACGAGCCGAACGACCTGTTTATTCTGGAAAAATTTGATCCTGACACCGTGCTGTCGGTCGTTTATTTTGAGATTAACCAGAAAGCCTATTATGTGAAGCGGT
>JBBRUV010000174.1:0-10018 GCA_038247465.1 Cytophagales bacterium | reverse complement strand
ATTGATAAAACGTTTGGCTTTGACTACACGACGACATTCACGCTCGACGCACAGGGACGCTACACGAGCCTGACCTGCAAAAACGGAGATGGAGACTTTTACCGCGAAGTACGGACGGGCTTCGAGCCAAACGCTAAAGGTCATTACGATAACTGGGCAGCCAATGGAGTGCCTATTGACCCTTCGATAGAGTCTGCCTTGTATGGCTATTACATGCCAACGGCACCAGAACAACGGCTCAAAGACGAATATTTTTGGGGCTACGATGCCAATGACAAGTACGTGGGTCTCAAGAAAGAAGGTGAAATCACCTTCAGCCGGAAACTCAACAGCCGCAGCTATGTAACCGAACGCAACAATACCGACGTATTGGCCAAAACAACCAGAAAAAACACGTACGAATACAGCAACTGCAACTAACAATAAGCCATGAAAACCAATTTGTTTGTTTTGTTTTTGATCGGGATGGTCAGCACCGCTACCCTCGCCGAGAGCCCCCGCCCCGCCAAACGTAGCGCGGCCACCGCCCGCAAAGCCGCCAACGGCAAACCACTCCCCCCCGCTCGGCCCATGATACGGCTCCGATAGGATGGCGTAAGCCCCGCCCGAATCTGACCGATTAATTTACCTCGTTTTAACCCGAAGCTATTGGCTTCGGGTTGAAGTCACATCCTCCATCCACCAAGTTTCTATTTACATCTATTCTTTGCCTGAACTGCCTACGCAACCCCATGTCCTTCTACAAAAATTCGGATTAGCCTGTTTACTGCTCGTCTTCGCCCTCGGCTGTAGCCGCACCAATTCTGACGTAACACCCGACGAAGCCTGCCGTGTGCAGACTATAACCACCTCGCCCAACCGGCAGGTTACTGCCTATACCTACGACGGAGCAGGCCGGGTAGCTACCGAATCGTTCACGTCGACCAGCGGAAATACCTCCCTCGATGTGTATCAATACGATGCCAACGGCTTCGTGACGCAACTACAAGCTGCCCAGAAAACCAGTTCGGGCGAGTTCAAGTCAACCACAACCTACCAGTATGAGAGCGGGCGATTGATAAAGCAGACTTATAGTAGTGGCTCCACTCAGAATACAGACAGCTATAGCTACGATGCCGCGGGCAAACTAACGCGCCACGAATCGCCTTACATTACCTATTCCTTCACGAATGGTGTATTGACCAGCGCGGTCAACAAAGACAGCGGAAAGCCATATACCATTACAAATGGCCGTATTGTCAGGTACTCCGTGTTTAAATACGGCAATCAGGATGTTTATATCATTGTTGAGTATAATGCGGCTGGTCAACCTGTTAAAGATTACTTCGGTGATGCCAACGGTGTAAACTTGAACATCAACTACACGAATGCGTATGAGTATACGACCCAGTCGTTGAAGGCACCCTCGCCCCCAGCCTTGAAAGGTCACCCGGTAATTGAACTTTATGGAAAGGAAGGTTACGAAAGCAGGCTAGTTTCTACGGCTCCAAATGCCAACAAAGCCAGGGACTACACCGTTGATTACCAATACAAAACCAACAGCAAGGGCTACATCACGGAGCGCACCGAGACAAGGACCGGCTACCAGCCCTCCCAAGAAAAAACCGTGTACACGTTCATTAACTGCCAGTAAGGTCTGTCAACACCTTTTATAGCACTATCCGGTTCGGAGGCAAACCGGCTGCTACTCCACCTTGCTATACTTTTTGTTATTAAACCAGTCAGCCTCCCAGCGAGATCGTGACCGAGACGGTGGTTCCCCAGCCCGGCGCGCGCTCGATGCGGCACTCACCCCGGATCAGCGCATTACGGGCCGTGCAGGTTTCACAGCCCGTAATGCGCTGATCCGTTGACTAACTGGCTCAGATCAGTGCAATGGTTCGCAGGCCAATACGCAACAGCAGATTGGTAATGGCATCACCGCATTGGTTGCGCTATTCGATTAACAAAAATTTTTCAGAAAAAAATTATGGAAAATTTGCGCTTAACCGATTAAGCAGTATGTTTGCCTTCACCCACCGTATTAAATGAAGCCAAAAAAAACCTCACTGAGTGATATTGCCAAGCAGGTTGGCGTATCAACTGCACTTGTTTCTTACGTGATGAGCGGCAAGGAGAAAGAAGGTCGCGTGGGGCTGGAAGTGGCACAAAAAATTAGGGACGTTGCCAGCGAACTGAATTACCAACCGAACCTGCTGGCGAAAAGCCTACGCGACGGACGAACGCATACGATTGGGTTGATTATTGCGGATATATCGAACCCGTTTTTTGCCAACATCGCCCGCGAGGTCGAAGACGAATCAAGAAAAAACGGCTACACAGTCATCATCGGCAGTTCAGACGAGAACGCCGACAAAGCCTGGGATTTGATGAACGTGCTGGTGAATCGGCAAGTGGATGGGTTTATCATCGTGTCGGCGGAGGGTTCAGAGAAGTTAGTATTGCATTTGCAAGCCATAAAAATGCCGTTTGTGTTGCTGGATCGCCATTTTCCGCAGTTCGAGACCGATTTCGTGGTGACCGATAACGCCAAGGCTTCTTACGATGCGTGTAGTCATCTAATTGAAAGCGGCTACCGGCGAATTGGGTTTGTGGCGTATCGGTCGAGGATGTTTCATATCAGCGAACGGATTCGCGGCTATCGGGAAGCCCTGATTAACAGCCAAATAACCCCGAAAGTGGATTGGCTGAAAGAAGTGCGGTTTGAAGCAACGGAGATAGAAATCAGGACAGCGATCAACGAGTTGGTGCGGGGCGAATCACCCATTGACGCGGTTATTTTTTCGACATACGGCCTGGCCGTGAATGGCCTTAAATACATCAATGAGTTACGGTTGCGTGTTCCCGATGACCTCGGTATTGTGAGTTTCGGGCAGGCTGAGGTCTTTGATTTATACTACTGCCCGATCTCGTTTATGCGGCAACCGATTGATGTGCTGGGCAAAAACGCCGTTGACCTGCTTATGGAGCGATTGCAAAACCCGGGCGGAGTGCGACAACACATTACGATTGATGCCCGGCTGGTGGCCCGCGAGTCGTCGCGAAAAAAACATAAAATGGAGTAATCGCCATTTTTTTTATCTATTCGCTTAATCGTTTAAGCAGATTTACTTTTAACCCTCAAGTACCAATTTTTTTATGAAACGACAACATTTTTGGCGCACTGCCGCCCTCGGTTCACTGGCTGCCTTTGCCGGTGAACCGAGGGCGGCACAGGCGGCTGTGGCAATGGCCGCCCCGCCTAAGCTGAAGATTACCAAAATCCGGTACTATGCCGCGCCCGGCTACACCAAACCGCTCTTTAATCAGGCGCGGGGCATTGTCGAAATTCAAACCGACGGCGGTATCGTAGGCATTGGCGAAGGCGGCTCCAAAGACATGATCGAGCAATGCGCCCAGATGATTATCGGCGAGAACCCATTTCGCACCGAACACCTGTGGCAGTATCTCTACCGGGGTATGTTTTACCCACCCGGACGCGAGAAACTGCACGCTCAGGGAGCTATTGACATGGCCCTCTGGGACATTAAAGGCAAAGCCCTCGGCGTGCCAGTCTATGAGCTGTTGGGCGGAGCTACCCGCGAGTATGTCGAGTGCTATGCTACCGGTTTCCGAGCGTCGAAAGCCAAAACCGAAGAAGAACGGGCACGCGATTGCATCGAAGCGGGCTTGCGCGCCTACCGAATTGGCCCAACGGGCGGCAATGGAGCCGATCCATTCGATTTCTACGACAATGCTAAAAAGACAATTGATTTCTGCAAACGCATTGATGCCGCTGTGGGCGGGGGCGGTAAGTGGGCAATCGACCTGCACACGCGCTTCGACACCACCGAGGGTGTCAAAATCTGCAAAGCCCTCGAAAATCTGGAACCCTACTTTATCGAGGATATTATACGCTCCGAGAACCCGGAGGTTTACAGAACGGTGCGGCAAATGACCACCGTTCCCATCGCCGTCGGTGAGCAATTCGGCGACCGCTGGGATAGTAACAACCTCATTGAGCAGCGGCTCATTGATTATACCCGCTTTACGCTGCCCAACACGGGCGGCCTGTCCGAATTCAAGAAGCTGGCGTCCATGTGCGAAACGCACTACGTTGGCATGATTCCGCACTTTACGGGTCCGCTGGCGGTGGCGGCACTGGTGCATACGCTGGGGTCGAGCAGCCCGACCCGGTGCCTGATGGAACTGGCCGGGGGCGAACCCGAACGGCCCGACTACTTCAACGAAGACCTGGTGAATTTCAAAAACGGTAAGCTGTATCTCAACCCTGAGCCAGGCTTAGGCGTGAAGTTCAACCCTCAGAAAGCCACGTTTGTGATGGAAATAAAAGAAAATACCAAATTCCCGCACCCGATTCTTCACGCCCCTGATGGCTCGATCCACAACTGGTAATCAACTAAGTAAACCAAAAAATTTCTCTAAAATGAAACTAATGATACGCTTGCTTCTGCTGCAGTTCGTACTGTGGCAGGGAACCGTTCTGGCCCAGGGCGACCGGATAACCGGCAAAATTACCGGCCCCAACAATGAAGGCATTCCCGGCGCGAATGTGCTGGTGCGGGGTACGTCGCAGGGGGCAACGTCTGACGCATACGGCAACTTTTCGGTCAACGCCGGGCGCGATGTGTCGTTGGTGATTTCATACATCGGCTACATCAGTCAGACCATAGCCGTGAACAACCGCAGCGTGATTGATGTGCAGTTGGTGGTTGATTCTCAGAATCTTAACGAGGTGATTGTAACCGCGTTGGGTATCAAACGCGAAGCCAAAACGCTGGGCTATGCCACCGCAACGGTCAACTCCGAGCAGATTTCGGTGAACAGAACGCCCAACTTCATGAGTGGCCTACAGGGAAAAATGGCGGGCGTAAACATCACCACGATGGGAACCGGACCCGCCGGAACGGCTAAAATCCGGATTCGGGGCCAATCGTCGTTTAGCGGTCAGAATAACCCGCTGATTGTGGTCAATGGCGTGCCGATCGACAACTCCAACTTCGCGCTGGGCGGTGATTTCGGGACGCGGGCTTCCAACAGTTCCGACGGGGGCGACGGCCTGAGTAGTATCAACCCCGACGATATTGAGGAGATGACCGTGCTGAAAGGGGCCACCGCTGCGGCCCTCTACGGCTCCCGCGCTAAAGACGGCGTGGTCATGATTACCACGAAAAGCAAAGGGTCGGGCAAGGGGTATAGCGTAACCTACAACGCCAACTTCACGACCGATACCCCACTGGATTTTACCGATTTTCAGTACGAATACGGGCAGGGCGAAGGGGGCAAACGACCCACCACGGCCAACCCTACGTCGGGCGTGTGGAGTTTTGGTGAGAAGTTTCAGCCCGGTATGACCCAGACGCTGTTCAACAATAAAACGTACCCCTACGAGCCGGTACGGAACCGGGTCCGGCAGTTTTACCGTGTTGGCACTAACTTCACCAACACCGTAACGGTGGCCAATAGTGGGGCCAATGGTGGTTTTAGCCTCTCGTTCGGCAACACCGACAACAAAGGCATTATGGAAAACAACACCTTCAACCGGAAGGTGATTAATCTGGGATTCACACAAAACATTACCAGCAAACTAACGGCTACGGGCAACATCAACTACTCGGAGGAAAATAACATCAATCCGCCCCAGTTGAACACCCAGGATTTATCGGTCTCGACGGTGATTTTTACCCTGGCCAACTCCATGCCGTTCGAGGCTTTGCGCCAGAATCAGACCCGACCCAACGGCGATGAGTTTGTGTTTTCTCGGTTTCTGGTGCGCAACAACCCGTACTACTCTATGAGCCGCAAGTTCGAGAACGTTACCCGCGACCGGCTCTTCGGCAATGTAGCCCTGAAATACCAGGTTACCCCCTGGCTGTATCTGATGGGCCGCCTGGCGCAGGATTCCTACGTGCGTAACCAGGATTACAACATTCCGAACGGCTACGCGCCCATTCCGCGCGCGCCGGTGGGGTTTGTCAATGGTTCTTACACTCAGGACGTGCGCCAAAACCTGGAGCGTAACCTCGATTTTATTCTGGGCATGAACAAAACCTTCGGCAAGATCGGGGTCGATGTTACCCTAGGCGGCAACAGCCGCTACGCCCGCAACGACTACAACAGCGTGACGGTACTGGATTTTGTGCAGCCGAGCCTGTATACCGTGGCCAACGGGCGCGTTAAAAACCCCATTTACGCCCTGTCGGAAAAGAAAATCAACTCCCTGTATGGGGCGGCTACTATTTCCTACAAAGAGTTTCTGTTTCTGAACGCCACGGCCCGCAATGACTGGTTCTCGACGCTGGCCCCCGCCAACCGCAGCATCCTGTACCCCTCCGTAACGGGTAGCTTCGTGTTCTCACAGGCTTTCGACAACCTGCCCGCCTGGCTGAGTTTCGGTAAACTCCGGGCCGCCTACGCTCAGGTGGGTTCCGACAACGTGGACCCGTATTCCAACGCCCTGTATTACGCCGTCGATAACAACTCATTCCCCAATCCGTCGGGGGCTTTGGTACCGGTGGGGGGCATAAATGCCACCGTGGTGCCGAACAAAAACCTGCGCCCCCTGCGCATTCAGGAAGCCGAAGTAGGGCTGGAACTGAAGCTGTTTCAGAACCGAATTGGCTTTGATTTTACCTACTACCACAAAACAACCGACGACCAGATTCTGGCCGCCCAGATTTCCGATGCCTCTTCCTACACCAGCAAGCTCATCAACGTGGGCCGGAGCCAGAATCAGGGACTGGAAATGCTGCTGACGTTTTCGCCGGTCAATACCAGCAAGTTCCGCTGGGACGTGAGCGCCAACGTATCGTATAACACCTCGAAAGTGTTGCGGCTGGGCCTGGCCGACAAAGACACCGTGATAACGGTTGGCGGGGGCGGGGGCCGGACGCTGAATCAGGTGGTGGGCCGAGAGATTGGGCAACTCTATACCTTCGTTTACCGGCGCGACGCGCAGGGCCAGCAGATATTCGACGCTAAAAGCGGGTTGCCCCTGCGTAACAACGTGCTGCAAAACGTGGGTAATGCACTGCCCCGCTATTTTGGCGGTATCACCAATACCTTCACCTACCGGGGCATTTCGCTCTCGACGCTGATTGATTTCAAGCTGGGCCATAAAATGATTGCCGGCCGCAACATCAACTACGTGCGGCACGGTCTCTCGAAGCGAACCCTGCCGGGCCGCGACGTGGGCTTTGTGATTGGCAATGGCGTGAATCCCAACGGCGAAATCAACAAAACCCAGGTAGCGGTGCAACCCTTCTACGAATCGATTAACCCGCTGGGTATCAACGAAGACTTTGTGTTCAACGCGGGTTTCTGGAAACTGCGGCAGATTGCGCTGGGCTACGACTTTACGAAGCTGCTGCCCAAAGGCTTTTTTGTGCGCGGCCTGACGCTGAACGCTGTGGCCAACAACGTGCTGATTATCAAGAAATGGACCGAAAATATGGACCCCGAAGAAGCCCTCAACTCGTCGGACAACGCCGTCGGGCTCGATTTCTGGCCCGGCCTGCCGCCCACCCGCAGTGTAGGGTTCAACCTGAATGTGAAGTTTTAACTCAAACCATAAAAGTCATGAAAACACTAACCAAACGAATCCTTATGCTCCTGCTCCCCCTGTGGGGTTTGGGGAGCTTGTCTGGCTGCGACGACGGCTTTACCGAACTCAACACCAACAAGGTTGACCCCACGTCGCTGTCTCCGTCGCTGGTGCTCAACAGGGCCATTATCAGCACCACCTACCTCGACGGGTTCGGTACGCTGGGGATGCTCACCTACCACTTCCCCATTGTGCAGCAGATTGTTACCCCCTACGGCAGCTCACTGTCGGGCGGTAACTACGATCAGGTCAATAACGGCAACACCCCGCTGGTATGGGTCAACTTTTACCGCAACGTGCTGAAACAGTTAATTGCGGTATTGGAGCAAACCAAAGGCGATCCCCTCCAGATAAACACCTACAACGCGGCCCGTATCTGGAAAGCCTACTGCTTCATGATTCTGACCGATACCTACGGCGACATTCCTTATACCGAAGCGGGGCAGGGTTTTACCACCGAAATTATCTCGCCCAAATACGACGCGCAGCAGGCCATTTACAAAGACATCCTGAAAGAACTCGACGAAGCCTCGGCCGCCCTGACCCCCACGCAGCCCGCCGTTGTTACCGATATTCTGTACGGCGGCAATGTGGCTAACTGGAAAAAACTCGGCTATTCGTTCATGCTCCGGGCCGCCATGCGCCTGACCAAAGCCGAACCCGCCACGGCCGAAACCTACGTGAAAAAAGCCGTTGCGGGCGGTGTCTTCCTGAGCAATGCCGACAACTCCATTATTCGGCACACGGCTATTTACAATAACTTTATTGCCAACCACTTAGCCGCCCGCGAAAGGACTAATTTTTACCTGGCAGCTCCATTTGTCAATTACCTCAAAGACAACAAAGACCCGCGCCTGCCCATTTTTGCGGTGCGCTACGTCGGGGCCAAAGGCGGGCAGGAACAGGTAGCCGCCCGGGCTTCGTTAGACCCGGCCGTGCAGATCGGAATGCCCATGGGCTACAACGACGTGACAATCTCCGCCACCTTCGCCCAAAACAGCGTAGCCAGCCTGTGGGATTATTCGCAGGTGAACCTCAATACAGTGCTCCGCTTAGATGCACCCGAGTTTCATATTACTTACGGACAGGTGCAGTTGCTGCTGGCCGAAGCCGCCACACGGGGCTGGGTAACGGGGGGCGCTGCCGACTATTTTACACGGGGTGTTCGGGCCGCGCTTGAGCAGATGACCCAGTATAGCTCGCCCCTACCCGAAGCAGCCATAAAAACCTACCTTGATGCTAACCCGTTGGTTGCCAGCCGCGCACTGGAGCAGATAAACACCCAATACTGGGTCGCTACGTTTCTGGACGGCAACGAGTCGTGGGCTAATTTTCGGCGCAGCGGCTTCCCGGCTCTAAAGAAAAATCCGTATCCGGGTTCTGAACTAAAAGGAGATTTCATCCGTCGGCTCATTTATCCCGATAGTGAGATTGTGGTCAACTCCGGCAACCTTAACGAAGCCATCAAACGGCAGGGCCCCAACACCTTAGACACCCGCGTCTGGTGGGACAAGTAGAGACGCATAGTTGCGTCTCTTTAGCCGGATGGTTTTGCTTGGTACGGCTAAAGAGACATAAAACCATCCGGCAACGGAGACATAAAACCATCCGGCAACGGAGACATAAAACCATCCGGCAATGGAGACGCAAAACCATCCGGCAACGGAGACATAAAACCATCCGGCAACGGAGACATAAAACCATCCGGCAATGGAGACATAAAACCATCCGGCAATGGAGACGCAAAACCATCCGGCAATGGAGACGCAAAACCATCCGGCAATGGAGACGCAAGTATGCGTCTCTACTAAACCAATAAAACCGATGAAAAACCCTGAATTCTCCCGTCGTAACACCCTCAAACTGCTTGGTCTTGGCTCCTCTGCTGGGGCACTGAACCTGTTTGGTGGCATCTCCACCGCCGAAGCCCGCGAACAACAGGGAACCCCGCAGTATGCCAAAGGCCTGGCGCCCGTTAAGATCAAAAGTGTCAAAGCCATCGCCACAGCTCCTCAGGGCTCTAACCTGATTGTGGTCAAGGTGGAAACCACCGAGCCGGGCCTCTACGGCTTAGGCTGCGCTACCTTTACGCAACGGGCCGTGGCGGTCGTTACGGCCATTAACGCATACCTCAACGATTTCTGCGTCGGTAAAGACGTAGATAACATCGAGGATATGTGGAACGGGGTCTATGTCAGCTCCTACTGGCGCAACGGCCCCGTACTCAACAACGCCCTCAGCGGCCTGGATCAGGCCCTTTGGGACATTAAAGGTAAACGCGCCAACATGCCCGTTTATCAGCTTCTGGGCGGCAAATCCCGCTTTGCTATTCCCTGCTACTCTCATGCCAACGGCACCACGCCTGAAGCCGTGGCCGACGACGTGAAACGAATTATGGAGAGTGGCTTCCAGCAT
>JBBRUV010000173.1:0-10045 GCA_038247465.1 Cytophagales bacterium | reverse complement strand
TCGTCGCCGTTGGTGTCTTCCAGATACCAGACGTAGGGCGGGTCGGTCACGATCAGGCCCTTTTTCCAGCGCATCAGGCCCGTGGGCAGAATCAGGCTATCGGCCCATACCACGCTTTGGTCGGGGTATCCATCGGCGTTAGTGTCTTTGAGGAGTTTTATCTGGCCCGTTCCCGACAGGTCAAGTGGGTAGCCGTGCATCTCAACCACAAACAGGCGGCCGTTTTCATCAATTTCCATGGCCACGGGATCGGCAATGAGCGGTTCGGCGGCTACCAGTTCAACCCGAAACCCATCGGCTACAGAGAGGCCATCCAGTGCTTTTTGCAACTCGGGCGAGAGCTTGGGGGGCGTTCCAACGGGCCGTTGCTGGCAGGTGAGCAGCAGGGCGCAAACGAGGGTGAGTACAAGCGTTTTCATACGAATGGTAAAATCAGGTTTGTCTTAATTTTTCCTAAATCCCGACCTGCATTCTCAATAGATCGGGTGCTTTAACGGGAAACCCCTATTTCTGTAATAGCACGGCCCTACTTCCAATGGATGGTGTCTGGTATCGTTGACAATAATAGATAATGCACAATGAAAAATGGCGTTCTGCGAAGGAAATTACTCGTTTTCATTGTTAGTTACCCGTTCTCCATTCAATGTCGTTTAGTTAAGCGAAATTATGTTTTTTCGCAGGCCTTCTTGTACTTTTTTGGACCTATTATTGGTTTAGGATGTACGGAAACTCTACAATAAGAAACTGATTACCGTGTACGATTAACCAATAGCATTGCTGGTGAACTTGAAAGTGAGTCCTTTATTACTTCTGTCAGAAGCGGTTCACAAACCGCCTTTACTGTACGCAAAAAGCCAATAATCAAGCATTTAATATTTATTATTTTGAACTTCAAGTCATCAATTCAACGGGAACTGGATCGATTCTACAAAGTGCTTTCCAATGAAGACGTCAACATTAGAGAAGTAACGAAGGGGGCTTTAACCCAGGCTGGATGCCAATTAAATCCTTGTTTGTAAAAACTTGCTTGGTCATCAGCACCGGAAATGATAAATCTTTTAACCAAACTTGAACAGGTATGTTATCGGCAATTACCAAGGGCTGACTGGCTGTGCGAACACAATTAGCTCCGTTTACTGAAGAAATTCGGCAGGAACTTTTGCCCACTGAGCCTTTACTACAACGCACCGAAGAACTTCTGAATCAGCGAAAAATGCGAAAAGCAGTTTTACAGTGACAAAACGGGCGACGATATAATCGTCGCCCGTTTGTTTTTGGGGAACCCTTACCGCAGTGCCTGCGCGGCCCCAGCCACGTTGTCGGTATTAATAATATCCACGCCGAGTTTGCGGAGTTGTTTCCAGGCGTTCTCGGTGTCAGGAATGGCCCAAAACCGGATGGGTTTGTTATAGTTGTGCGCCCGTTTGATGATTCGTTTGAGTTTTTCGCGGTCAGCATCGGGCAGGTCTCCCGTACCGTCCCAGCGCGAATAACTCCGAAAACTATCCGAAATCAGGGCCACGCGCTTCACCGTTTCATCGTCATACACCTCGTTGGGCCGCCCGTCGAAGGCGATAAACAACGGGTAATCCAAATAATTTTCGACGCGGGGGCGGTTGCCGCTCACAATCACCTGCACCGCCAGCGGATTAGCCGGGCGGTTAAAGGCGATGATATTTTTTTCGATGGCGGCAATCAGCGCAGGCAGCACTTTGGCAGCATCGTCTTTGGCATCAATCACCAAACTGAACGTGTAGCGACGGTCGGGGCTGGGCCGGTTGGTATGTTTCAGAAAAAGCTGGCTAATCGGGGTCAGATATAGTGAATCGAGCGTTCGGGCGGGGTTTATTTCGTTGGGTGCGTGGGCCACAAGGAGTTTGCCATCGCGGAGATAGACATCGGCTTCGATATAGTCGGCGCGTTGTTCCCAGGCATTCCAGAAGGGCCGGGGCTGCGCGTAGTCATTATGTGCGTGAATTTTGGGCTGGGCCAGCGTGAGGGCGGGCAGCAGCAACAGGGCGGTTGTGAGTGTGCGTAACATGGCCGAAAAGTACGGATTCTGACGGCGATAGTTGCGTTTTCTGGTCAGATTTTCAACCGATGAATTTAACAAAATTTAATCCGCTAATTTGGTCAAGATCGTTGATTTAGCCCGTAGCTTTCGGCCTGATCAATCAACAATGATCCGTATGAAACCCTACCTTCTTTTTGCGCTTCTTGCGCTGGCAACTGCGCCCCTGCTGGCCCAAACCGAAAAAGGCAACGGAATCCTGAGCGGAGGGATTTCGGCGGGCTACTCCCACAACCGAAGCCAATCGGGCAATATCGTCTCCCCCGCACTAACGCTGACGGTTGGCAAATTCGTTAAAGACCACTGGCTGGCGGGTGTCGCCACGTCCATCGGTACTACGTTCGGAACGTATAAAAACAGCACTGGAACCGTGATGAACACCTATCAGGCGATTCAGGTCAGTGCAACGCCATTTGTACGGTATTACCAGCAAGTTGGCCCGGTACAGTTGTTTGGTGGTGTCGGGGTTGGGTTTAGTTTAAATACAACAAAGAGCGAGAATAAGCCAACGGCACCCACGCAGTTTGTGACCGATAAAAGCACTGATTTCTCGGTTTCGCCTTACTTTGAGACCGGAGTTAATTACTTCCTGACCAAGCGGTTAAGTCTTCAGGCAACCGCTTCGGCCAGTTCAGTACCGATGAATATAGGTTCGTTTGGCCTGGGCCTGGTTTACTGGACGGGTACGGGCAGCGCTGCCACCCAGCCGACTGGCACGGCTAACCCCCAAACCGACCGGGGCCGCTGGGTGGTAGAGGGAAGTCTGGGGCTGTCAAGAAATAAAACAGCCAGCGAATTGCCATTGAGCAGCCAGAAACAGAGTCAGTTCACGGTTAGCCCGTCGGTTGGGTGTTTTGCCCGGAAAAACACGATCATCGGTATCAGTTTTCCGCTCGTCTTCAATTCGGCAGAACAAGTCCAGCAGGGCGGGCGAAGTACTACCACAACCCGCAGTCAAACCTTGGGTATATCGCCGTATTATCAGCACTATTGGGCCAACAACCGCCTGACTCCCTTCACCCGGATTGCAGTGTCATACTCCCTTTTTGGCAACAGCGTTAACGGCAGCGCAGTCCGCTATGATATTTCAAGCGTGGGTGCATCGGGCGGTATTGGGTTGGCTTACATGGCCGGTAAACGGTTTATCGTTGAGACCTCATTGCTCAATGCGTCGGTCAGCCGAAGCACGAATAGCAACGACACGGCTCCCTCAAAAACTACCTCGGCTAACCTCTCCGGCCACTTAGGCAGTGGCTTCTCACTGCGGTGCGTGTTGTAAGCCGATTTGCACAGAGCCGCCGGACGTGGTATTTTTGAGGATTATCAATCAGTTCGTGGTTCGCAGTTTGTGGTTGTTCACTGGCTAAAACCACGAACCATGAACTACGAACTAATCAGTGAATTTACTCTCAGGAAAAACCGCGCTCATCACCGGCGCGTCGCGGGGCATCGGGCGGGCCATTGCCCGGCGATTTGCCGAAGAAGGCGCGAATGTGGCCTTTACCTACCTCTCCAGCATCGAAAAAGGGCAGGCCCTCGAAGATGAACTCCGCACGTTTGGCACCACTATCAACGGCTACCGCTCCGATGCCGCCGACCACAAAGCCGCCGAAGACCTTGTGAATCAAGTGATTGCTGATTTTGGCAAACTCGATATTGTGGTCAACAACGCCGGCATCACCCGCGATGGGCTGCTGATGCGGATGTCGGAAGAACAATGGGATGAGGTGATTCGCGTTAATCTGAAGTCGGTTTTTAACCTCACCAAAGCCGCTACCAAACCCATGATGCGGGCCAAATCGGGGTCAATTATTAATCTTACGTCGGTAGTCGGTATCCGGGGAAACGCGGGGCAGGCCAATTATGCGGCTTCAAAAGCGGGCATCATCGGCTTTACGAAATCAGTTGCCCTGGAACTCGGCTCGCGCAATATCCGCTCGAACGCCATCGCGCCGGGGTTTATCGAGACCGAAATGACCGGCGAGATCAACCAGAAAGCCGTTGACGAGTGGAAACAAATGATTCCGATGAAACGCGGTGGACAACCCGAAGAAGTAGCCGATGCCTGCGTATTTCTGGCTTCTGACCTCGCCCGCTACATCACCGGACAGGTGTTGCAGGTGGACGGGGGAATGCTAACATAGTGGCTGGTGGTTGGTGGCAAGTGGTTAGTTGGCTTACGCCGGCCACCAGTCACTAACCACTTGCCACCAACCACAAATCAATGAACCTAATCTTCCAAACCTCTCCCTGGTGGCTGGTGGCCTGCCTGCTGGCGGGCGGAGTCTATGCTGCCGCGCTCTACCAACCCATTCCGCGCCTGCCCACGCCCGACTGGGAACGCCCGGTGCGGTTTGGGCTGGCCGCGCTGCGGTTTTTGGCCGTTGCGCTGCTCGGCTTTTTGCTGGTGAATCCATTGATTCGCACCATTCAGACCATCACCGAAAAGCCCAAAGTGGTGCTGGCCGTTGACAACTCAGAGTCAGTGGCGGCAGCGGGTCGGCCCGCGCTCAACCGGGCGTTGGCGGCTGTGCAGACCCTGCGCCAAAAACTCACCGACGAGGGTTTAGACGTGGCCGTGCGAACCTTTGGCGACAGCACCACCGCTGCCGATTTAACCCAAATCCCGTTTACCAACCGCACGACTGATTTATCAGGATTGCTATCGGGTATTCGCGCTGATTATGAGGGGCAGCACCTGACCGACGTGGTGCTGCTGACCGATGGGATTTTTAACGCGGGCCTGTCACCAACCTTTGGGCAGTATCCGTTTGCGGTGCAGACCATCGGCCTCGGCGATACCATTGCCAAACGCGATGTGGCCGTGAAAGGCATTGTGGCAAACCGGATTGCCTACCTGGGCAACACGTTTCCGGTGCAGGCCGAAATCACGAGCAACGGCTTTCAGGGCCGAAATGGAACGGTGGTGTTGCGGCAGGGCGGCAAAGAACTTGGTCGGCAGTCGGTGGGGTTCAGCAAAAACGAAACGTTTAACCAACTCAGGTTTCAGGCAACGGCTGCGCAGAAAGGCGTGCAGCATTTTGTGGTCGAAGTGATTCCGCAGCCCGGCGAGTTCAGCACCAAAAATAACCGGCAGGACGTGTATATTGACGTGATTGATGGCCGCGAAAACGTGCTGCTGCTGGCCCTTGCCCCGCACCCCGACGTGAAAGCGTTGCGGACGATCATCGAAAAAAACCAGAATTATAACCTCGACATCCGGTTTCTGACCGCCCCCGAAACGCCTATCCCGACGGATAAGACCTACGATCTGGTGATTCTGCATCAAGTGCCAGACAACGGCGGGCTGAGTGTGGCCCAAAGCGCGACCCTGCAACGGATTGTGGGCCAAACCACACCCGTGCTGTTTGTGCTGGGCAATCAGTCGAGTCTGGGGCCGTTCAATTCGGGCAATCCGGTGGTGCAGGTGGCGGCTCAACCCGGTCAGGCCGACAAGGTTACACCCCGGCTCAACGATGGTTTTAAGCAGCTTACCCTCGACCCGGCGCGGCTGAACATCCTGCCCAAACTACCGCCCCTCTCCGTTCCGTTTGGCGACTATACGCTACGGCCCGGTGCCGAAGTAATTCTTTTTCAGCAGGTTAGCTCCGTGCCGACTACGAAGCCGTTACTGGCCCTGAACGTAACGAGTCCGCGTAAATCGGCGGTGTTGATGGGAGAAGGATTGTGGCAATGGCGGCTGGAAGAATACGCCCTGACCGATAAGCAGGAGGTGATTGATGACCTGCTGCAACGGGTGATTCAGTTGATCTCGGTGAAAGAAGACCGGCGCAAACTCCGGGTATATCCTATTCGGAATGAGTTTGTGGCGGGCGAAACCGTGACGTTCGAGACAGAACTCTACAACGACATCTACGAACGGCAATACGACAAACTCGTCAGCTTAGAACTCACTGACGAGCGCGGTCTGACCCGGACATACACGTACACGCCGACGAAAGAAAACGGCCGGTTCGCAATTAGCCGATTGCCCGAAGGAGCCTACCGTTACCGCGCCGGGGCCACGCTCAACGGCAAAACCGAACGCGCCGAGGGGCAGTTTATCATGCGTGATCTGCAATTGGAAGCCCTGAACACTACTGCTGATCACGGACTGCTCCGGCAACTCGCTACCCAGACCGGCGGCAAATTTTATAACCCGGCAACGGTGCAGAATTTAGTGCTGGATATTACGAAACGGCAAACGCCGGCCCGCCTGACCAGCACCGAAGACCTCAGCGAACTCATTAACCAGAAATGGCTGTTTTTCTTAATGTTTGTGCTGCTCGGTGCCGAATGGGGCTTGCGGAAATATTTTGGCGGGTACTGACAGATGCTATGGGATCAGGGCATTGGTGAACATATCAGATGCCCTGATTTCTCCTTCTACAATATCATTTTCGACAAGCCACTGGATAAACTCCTGAAAAACAGCGGCTTCCATTTTTCCCCACGTCTGCTCTGTGCCATAATACTTGTTGAGGTACAGCTGGCTTTTCAGCATGTCTATGCGTTTCAGGTCTTTATCAGGAACGTGATTCGACAGTATTTCGATGGCTTTTTTCGGGTTTTGTTGGGCAAAAAGATAGCCGTCGCGAGTGGCCGAGACAAAATCGGTAAAAACAGCTTTTTGTATTTCTATGTCTGCTGTTTTGGCGATGACTAACGGTGAGTAGCCGTATGGCACGCCGTAGTGGTTCAAGTTGAAGTAGTTCAAGGCGACACCCTGTGTTTGTGCTTCAATGCCTTCCCAGGCGTTAAAAATCCAGGTAGCATCAAATTCTCCGGTCAGTATGGTGTCCCAAATTCCTAATTTTTCGGGGTATTCGATCCTGATGTCTCCCGTCCCACCATCATTGATAATCACCTGTTTCACAATTTTATCTTCGTAACGGGCCTTGTAAGAGGCATACACTTTACCATCTAATTGCTTTGGCCGGGCTATGTTGCTGGATGCCAACGTGATCAGAGAACTGGTATCTTCCCGCAGAATGGCCGCTATGCCTTTAACGTCAACCTTGTTTTCTTTCAGGAGCAGGCTAATCAGACTTTCGGTGGGAACAATGGCAAAATCAACCTCGGCCAGTTCTAATTTTTTGGCGGGTGTCACCAGGTATCCATCGGCTTCGGGTGAAATTATAGCGAGATCAATGTTTTTCGCCCGATAAAATCCCAGTTCCAGCGCAACAAAAAGCCCGGTGTGGTTGGTATTGGGAGTCCAATCGAGTGCTATTTTAAGTTTGTTCATGGCTATTGAGTTTGTTTTTATCACTGGCCCGTGTCGTCACAGGTCGGTACCGTTCACTCTTCAGGCCAGCAGCAGATACACCCCGGCCCCGGCCAGATAACCCAGCAAGGCCGGGCCGCTCATCCGGCGGAGATACCAGCCGAAATCAAGCCGTTCGCTGCCCATCACGGCTACGCCAGCCGCCGAGCCAATAATCAGCAGCGAACCGCCCGTACCGGCGCAATAGGCCAGAAACTCCCAGAGTCTGGCATCGGGCGGGTAGGTTTGCAGGTCATACATTCCCATTGCAGCGGCTACAATCGGCACATTGTCTACCACTGCCGAGGCCAGACCAATCAACAGCACAATCGCATCAAGATTACCAATTGAATCGTTGAGCGACTGCGCCAGGCCGCGCAGTACGCCCGTTGCGTCGAGTGCGCCAACGGCTAAAAGGATTCCCAGAAAAAACAGAATACTCGGCGCGTCAATCTTGCTCAGGGCGTAAGCAGGCGTAAACGGCTCTTTATCAGCGTCGTCTTTGTCTTTGTGAATAATTTCAGAAGCTACCCAAATCAGACCCAGGGCCAGCATCATACCCATATACGGCGGCAGGTGAGTGACGGTCTTGAAAATTGGCACGAATAATATCCCGCCCAGCCCGATTGCCAGCATCAGCCGCCGGTCTCGCCGGGCGGTGCGGGTAATGTAGGGCCGGGCCGCTCCCTGCTCATCTGCTGACGGTTCAAATGTTTCTTCGTTGGCCCGAAACTGAAACGTGATCAACAGCAACGGTACGATCATCGCTACCAAACTCGGCAAAAACAACCGCGTAATAATGTTCGCCGTTGTGACTTGCCCACCAATCCAGAGCATGGTCGTCGTTACGTCACCAATCGGCGACCAGGCCCCACCCGCGTTGGCTGCCACCACAATCATAGCCGCAATCGTCCGCCGTTGGGCCGCGTTCTGAATTAGTTTACGCGATACCGAAGCCATCACAATGGCCGTAGTGAGGTTATCGAGCAACGCCGACAGAAAAAACGATAAAAAGCTGACAATCCAGAGCAACGTGCGGGTATTTCGACTGGCAATCCGGTCGGTGATGAGTGAGAAACCGTCGTGCGCGTCAATCAACTCCACGATAGTCATGGCTCCGAGCAGAAAAAACAGAATCTCGGCAATGCCGGTCAGGTGTTCGGCTAAGGCATGACTGGTGGCTTCGGTATCAGGTTGATTCAGGGCCACCACCGCCCAGCACGCCACGCCCGTGAGCAACGCCGTAGCGGTTTTATTCACGCCAACGGGTTCTTCGAGGGTAATGAGCAGGTAGCCAATGGCAAAAAGAAGGATGAGAGCAGTGATCATTTGGTTGAGTGATGCCAGTTATGAACCGGCGAACAGGTTGCTGCTGAAACCGATAGTCCCTGGTCTGTGTCTTCAAAGCCAGGACAGCTAATCGCTAAGGTAAGCAACAGATTTACGGCCTCCGCCCGTGACCCGGCCACTTCCCGGTAATTTTCTGCGCCCCGCAGACTCGTTGTCACCTCGCTAAAGCCGGTAACAACGGTTTGCCGGTACTGATAAAAGGCTTCCCAGCTCTGCGCCACCGACCCCCGGCAGAAAGAATGTGTTCGTTTTAGGGGTGTAACAACCGCTCCATTGCCGCAGCCGCAATGTATCCATCCATCTTTCCGTGAAGTAGTACTCGTTGTTATAAACGGTACCAGAATAAACTCATTACAATCATCAGTACTAAGCCTATCTGCAACGCCGTCAAAACGTAGATGTAATTTGTTTCCCCCCTCGACTCGTTAACCAGCTCCTGTCCTACGCTAAGCTGTAGGGAGGATAGTTCATCGAGCGTTTGGGCTACCTGGCCGAAGGATGTGCTACCGCCAGCGGCAAACAGAATCCGTCGCGATTTAGGGAGATTCGTCAAATTGGTCGTGAATTCGCCTTCCAACTGGTTGTAAACCACCAGCCGCTGTTTAAGCAGTTTTAGGTAGTCGGCTTCCTTCACTGTTAATCTGGTTTTTTCAAATTCGATCAGCAGCGAATCTATCCGCCGGTTGAGCCGGTCAAGCGTTCCTAACAGCAGGCTCATATGTGGTTTTTCGGTTGCCGGCACGTAGGTTTCCAGCAACAGCCGTTTCCGATAGGCCGTTGCGGTCAGGTTGACAATTATGCCTGTCGGCACCAGTCTATCCGTGTAAATGGATGCGGATGCCTCCTGAATGTGTTGAACAGTGCGACGGTTTAGAAAAATACTGGTCAGGATCAGACCCAGTAAACCGACCACCAACAGGATACTGCGTGCAGAGGAATGACTATCCGGTGATTTTGTCATAGAATAACATGAATTAGAATATCGTCAACCAAATTACGCACAACCTCGGTTTTCTGGGCAATATTGTGCGGATTTAGCGACACAAAGCGTCTCATGGCAATAACCGCCCGTTTCTTGTTTGGCTCAGGATAATCCTCAGTGGCTTTCGACAACCGGAAATACAGCCCCTTCTCCTGCTGTCTGCCTACCCACTTCACCTCCCACACGGCCCTAAAAACCAGTCGCCGAGTCATACCGGCGGCTGGTTTTTATTTTTTTAAGGCTACGACCGCTACTCCCAACCCCCTCCCAAGTCCCGGTACAGATTTGTTAAGGACAGGAACTGCGCCCGTTTGGTGTTAATCAGAGCCAGTTCGGCTTCCAGTACGCTCCGCTGGGCCGTAATCACTTCCAAGTA
>JBBRUV010000172.1:0-10120 GCA_038247465.1 Cytophagales bacterium | reverse complement strand
AGAGCAAAGGACTGAAAATCCTTGTGTCGGCGGTTCGATTCCGTTCGCCACCACCCTCGTTTCAAATGCCCGGTCATCATTCGATAGCCGGGCATTTTTGTTTATTACTGTGATAGTGCATTGGTCTCTCATCGTCTGAAAAATAGTATGCTTGCATACTATTTCTGCTACAAATCTATCACGTAGTGGGGAAAAACACGCATCAAAACCGGATTTTTTGGGATTTAGCGCAGATAAACGCCTTCGCGGGTGAGGTCGCTCAAGACTACGTCCACGTGTTCGGCCAGGGTGGTGCTTAGGGCATAACCCCGGTAATCGGCGGCAACGGGGTAGCGCGGGTGATTGCGGTCAATCAGGACTGCTACCTGCAATTTGCGAATGGCAATGGTCAAAAATGGTTGCAAACTAAATGCCAGAGTACGCCCGGTATTCAGCACATCGTCAACCACAATAACTACTTTATCGGCCAGACCAACCACCGGATCACCATCGGGAGCCGCAAGACTAATACCGGGTTGAGCCGGTTGCTTTTTGTCTAACCGAATCAGTACCAGTTCAGTAGCAAACGGAGCAATGGCCCGCAGTTCATCAGCAAGGCGTTGGGCAAACAAAAACCCTTCGCCCGATATGCCTGCCAGCACCAGCGTCGGCTCATCGAAATTGTTTTCGTATATCTGGAATGCCATCCGCCTGATTTTCTGGCGAATCTGATCGGCAGTAAGAATGAGTTGCATACGTTCGGTTCGTGGTTTGTAGTTCGTGGTTCCTACCGGGCAGTTACGTTCGTGTCACCAAAATCACAAACCACCAATCACCAATTTTGGCACAATTTTCGCCATTCGGCAAAGTAAAACCAACAGCCTCTCTCTCTTATGAAAACGGTACTCACTTTTTTTCTAATTCTATGTTTCTGGACGGTCGCTATCGGCAAGGCCAACGCCCCCGAAATCACCGAAACCATCCGAACATCGTTACGGGGCGGTCAGGCGCACGAACTGGCCCTGTGTTTCGACCGGCAAATCGAACTGGTGATTGATGCCGAAACCGTTGATTTTCCGGTTGTGCGGGCCGAACAGGCCGAACAAATCTTGAAAACGTTCTTCAAAAAATACCCGCCCCGCCATTTTCATTACGTGTATCAGGGATCAACGGCCCGGATGCGCTACTCAACGGGAACGTACCAAAGCAGCGGCCAAACTTTTTCAGTTTATGTGCTGATGCGGCAATCGGTTCGGCAACCGGGCGGCTACGTGGTCAACACGCTTCATCTGCGGAAAGTGTGATAGTTGCTTCTGGCTCAAGCAAAAGATTTTGCTTGAGCCAGGGGTTTCAATTATGACAACAATCCCTTTCGGCGCAGCACCGTTTCGGTGAATTTCATGTCTTGTTCGCTGGTAAAAATATTGAACGGCAGGTATAGAAACTGCGCTTTTGCCAGGCCACGCGTCACAAATTTCACAAACCAGTTGGCATTGGGGTTTTGCCGCAGGGTTTCGTCGGTGTTCAGATATAAAATGTAGGCATCTTTTTCTTTCTGCACCGTTTTAATCTGTTCCCATTTAATCATGCCGCCTTCTTTGGCATTCACGCGCATGAGAATATACCGACTGTCGATCTCGTAAATATATTTCTCAAACAACGGCTTGCTCTGCTCCATTTGCGAGATGCCAGTGATTTGTACGGCCCAGAATAGCACGTATAAAATCGTCAGAACAACGATGAAGACATATATCCAGTAGTTGGGGTAAACACCCGTCAGGCTCAGGATGGCGTTGAGCAGAATGAGGGCAAGCGGCACAACGGCCCATTTCCAGTTATCCCGAAACCACTGCCGCAACGCGAGGTTGATGTAAGTTTTCGAGTTTAATGCGTATCGTTTTGTTTTTACAGTCATAATACCGCAAAATTAAGCAAGAGAACAGAGTTACGGGCAAAGAATAAAACAGGCGCGGAGACTATTTGGAGAAGAAGGCAGTTGCCAGATCGGTAACGAGTCAAACCCCGAAAATCTCTACCCATGAAATACATGATCTTTCTGTTGCTGTTGCTGGCCCTTGCCTGCCAGCGGCCTGCCGCTATCCATCTATCAAGAGCAACCCCGGAGGTGATTTTGCCTGTTGCTATTACTGATACCGTTCGGCACGATACCGACGACCCCGCCATCTGGATTAACCCGCAAGACCCGGCCCAAAGCCTGATTATCGGCACCGATAAAGACCAGGATGGTGGTTTGTATGTGTTTGACCTGAACGGAAAAATCGTGCGCGAAATCCGTGACCTGAAACGGCCCAACAACGTGGACATTGCCTACGGCCTGATCCTCAACGGCAAACCGACTGACATTGCCGTAACTACCGAACGGTTTACGCACAATCTCAGAATTTTCTCGTTGCCCGATATGAAGCCGATTGATAACGGCGGTTTGCCCATGTTTGCAGGCGAAACTGGCAACGGCTTTCGTGATTTGATGGGTATCGCGCTCTATACCAATCCGCAAGGCAAAATTTCGGCGATGGTTGGCCGCAAAACCGGCCCAACTGATGGCTCGTACATCTGGCAGTATGACCTCGCCGACGACGGCACGGGTAACGTGAAAGCTACGCTCGTGCGGAAGTTTGGCACGTATAGCGGCAGGAAAGAAATCGAGTCAATCGCCGTAGATAACGAACTCGGCTACGTCTATTATTCTGACGAAGGCATTGGCGTTCATAAATACCACGCCGACCCCGCCAACGGCAATGCTGAACTGGCCTTGTTTGCCAAAACCGGCTTTGCCGAAGACCACGAAGGTATTTCGATATACAAAACGGTTTCTGGCACAGGTTATATCCTGGTCTCGGATCAGGGGGCCGATCAGTTTCAGATTTTCTCCCGCGAGGGCGTGTCAGGCAATCCGCACGACCATAACCTGCTAAAGATCGTGAAAGTAAAAGCTCACATCAGCGATGGTTCTGAGGTGACGAGTACCTCACTTGGCCCGAAATTCCGGCACGGGTTATTTGTGGCAATGTCAGAAGAAAAAACGTTTCACTTCTATCGCTGGGAAGACATTGCGGGGAAAGACCTGCGGGTGAAATGACCCGTGCTTTTCATAAATTTGTCTTGAACACAGAAAACCATAGTTAAAGACAAATTTCATGCTCACGTTCGGGAAGTGCTCGAAAAAGATGGCTGGACAATTACGGCGTGAATATTCTTGTTTTCGACGAAACCAACTGACAAATCACGACATGGATAAAGTAAAGTACCACAAAGCATTGGCCCGGCAGATTAGTGAAGAAATCTCGGCCATAGATCCATCCAGCGACTGGCTCGAAATAGAACCCATTATTGATGATGAGCGGGGCCGGTATCTGTTGTTTCAGGTCGGCTGGCAAAAACACCACTGGTACTACGGTCCCATTGTTCACCTTGATGTGAAGCCCGATGGCAAAATCTGGCTTCAACACGATGGTACAGATTTAATTCTGGCTCATTGGCTCACTGAGCGGGGCGTTGCCAAATCTGACATCGTACTGGGGTTTCACGCGCCCTCCGAACGTGAAGACATGGCAGAATGGGCCGTTGGGTAACCCCAGGAAAAAAGACGAAAAGGACGCAAGAAGAAAAACATGAAACTGCTTCTTTTTCGTCTTTTATCTTGCGTCCTTTCCGTCTCTCTTCAAAAATCACTACTGCTTGCACTCGTTCAAAATACGCTGGTGATTTTTGATGTAGGCATCGTCACCGGCTTTTTGGGCGATTGCCAGCCCCGTTTCGGCATCGGCGCGGGCCGCTTTGCAGTCGCCTTGCCGGGCGGCAATTTTGGCCCGGAGATAGTATGTCCAGTATTGCTTATCGGCTTCAACCACTTTCTCGGCCCAGGCGCGGGCTTGTTCCATGTCGCGGTTGGTTTCGTAGTAGTAATCGGCAGCGGCAAAAAACACGCCTGGTTTGGCATCGGCTTTGGCGGTTTCTTCCATAATCTGAGCCATGATTTTTGCGTCGGGGTCGCTCACCATTGGCAGCGATACCTCGGCGTTTTCCCAGCGCATGGTCAGGTTGGCACTTGTTGAGGTGGAGCCCGTGAATTCTACGGTGAAAAACTCGGTTTTAACAGGCGCTTTGGTAGCCTTGGCTGTTACCCGAAACACGTCGTTTTCGGGTTTGTAGGCAAAGGCACCGGGGCCAACGGCATCTTTGCTGATAATCACTGTCCACTCAGCCGCGCCGGGAATGGTGAACAGGCCATAGCTGCCAGCCGCGAGTTTTTGCCCGCCAACGGTCATCTCGTCAGAGATGGTGAGTTTGGTGGTGCGGTTGGCTCCGGTGCGCCATACTTTGCCAAACGGCACTTGTTCGCCAAACATGGTGCGGCCTTTGAGGGCCGGGCGGCTATATTCGACTGATGCCGTAGCCAGGCCAATGCCCTGCACAACGGTTGCCGACGGACTTGCCGCCGGGATTCTGATTTGGGCCTGCGCCGTTAGCATCAGGGCGGTTAGGGCCAGGGCAAGAGTGGTTTTTTTCATTCGGATTCGATTAGGGATGATTAGGAAAATTATCAAAATTGTATCCAGGCTATCGGGGCCTTTGGGATCAGTCGGCCTTCGTCACCGCGTGACCGCCGAACTCGTTCCGCAGGGCCGCTACCACTTTACCCGTAAACGTGTCGTCTTGCAACGACCGATACCGCATAATCAGCGATAGCGCAATCACGGGAGTGGGTACGCCGAGGTCCATTGCCGTTTCGAGCGTCCATTTGCCTTCGCCTGATGAGAACATCCGGCCTTTGATACCAGTTAAACGGGCATCTTTGCTGAAGGCGTTTTCGGTCAGTTCCATCAGCCAGCTACGAATAACGGAGCCATTGTTCCAGAGCCGGGCAACTTTTTCGAAATCAAACGGATACGGGCTTTTTTCCATCACCTCAAAACCCTCGGCGATAGACTGCATCATGCCGTATTCGATGCCGTTATGCACCATCTTGGTGAAGTGACCGCTCCCCGCCGGGCCGGTGTAGAGTGCGCCGTTGTCAACCGAAATATCGTCGAACACCTCGTGCAGCGGGGCCACTACCTCCGGGTCTCCGCCATACATAGTACAGGCTCCCTGCAAGGCTCCGCTGGGGCCGCCACTGGTGCCGCAATCCACAAAACCGATACTTTTTTCTTTCAGGAAACCATGCCGCCGAACGGAGTCTTTGAAGTGTGAGTTACCGCCATCAATCACGGTGTCGCCCGATGTCAGGCCCGCGTCGAGGAGTTGACCGATCACGGTGTCAACAAGTGGGCCAGACGGAATCATGAGCCAGATAGTGCGGGGGCCTGTGGGCATCGTGGCAAAGAGTTCAGGGTATGAATTTACGCCCGTTGCGCCTTCGGTTTTGATGAGGTTTACCAATTCGGGATTAATGTCGCAGCCGACAACGGTGTGTTTATGTCCCAGCAGGTTTACAACGAGATTGTAGCCCATTTTGCCGAGGCCAACAAAGCCAATGTTCATAGTGTTATGCGTTTAAGTTTGGTGTAGCAAAGTAATCAGTTATCGCCCGGCCAAACAATCGGTTCTGATAATTCGCTACTTTTGAGACAGTTACTATTCGTCGTATGAAATCAGCTACCGCGCCCGTTTTCGCCCTCGCCCTGTTGATGACTGCCTGTGCCGGTTCGCGCCCGTCGTTGCCCGGTGGCTCGCTATCGCCTTCCGACGAAACGGCCTACTACACGCCCCGGCCCACGCAGCGCATTACCGATAAACGGATCCTGCCCGACCCCATCAATGGCCTCGGTCAGACCAACGATCCGCATATCCGCGTGACTGATATTCAGCAAACTGACCGCTACACGGTGCTATACATCACCTTTGGCATGGACCCCAAGCGGGGAAGTCTTGATTTTTACGGCAGTTCGGCCAGTGATATTTCGATTCAGCCGGGAGCGCAGTTGGTTACGCCCGGCGGGGTGCAAAAATTCAAGATGCTCAAAGCCGAGGGCATTCCGGTCTCGCCCGAATCGCGGACGGTGCAAACCGGCGAGCAGGTTGAGTTTATGCTTTATTTTGAGCGAATGCCCGACTCAACCGAGCATTTTGCGATGTATGAATGTGAGAGCAGTGCCACGCAAACTTGTTGGAACATCACCGCCATGAAACTCCGGCCCGATCAGAATTGAAAAAAGTAGGGGCATTTGCCGCAGAAAAAAGACTAAAATCTTGGTTTAGTTGTCTCTTGTCTCGTTTCTTGCGTTTAACATATCCGTCAAAAATTTCCCGCATGTCTCGTATCCTGTATCTTGTCCGGCACGCCACTGCCGAAAATCCGTCCGCTTTCCAACGCGACCACGACCGCGAACTCACGCCCGAAGGTATTATAGAAGCCGCCCGGATGGGCCGTTATTTAACCAATCAAAACGCCAAACCCGCCTGTATCGTGAGCAGCACGGCAGCGCGGGCCTTAAAAACGGCACAGGTTATGGCCGAACAATTCGCCATTGAACCGGCTGATATTGAGCCAGTTGATAGCCTATTTGACGGCGGGCCACGCGCTTACTTAGCCGCCGTAAATAGTATTCCGGCAGACTGTGCATCGCTGATGCTGGTTGGGCATAACCCCGACATTTCGTACTTCGCCGAGTTTTTGACGCATCAGGCCGTTGCTTCGATGGACAAGGGCGAAGTGATTGCTGTTAAATTTGAAAACCTGACCTGGGCCGAAATTTCGGGCCGGACCGGAACCGTTTTATTTCAAAAAGCACCGTATGCAGTGAAGAATTGAGACAGGGCCACCTGTGCGGTGACGAATATTCGTTTTCGTGCAAGCCTGTTCTTAACCGCACAGGTGGCCCTGTCATGACTCCCTTTATGAACCGAAACCAACGCATTTTTGCCATCATCTTTATCGCCTTTGTGCTGATTGTCATCTTGATTACGATTGATATGGCGAGCAAAACCACTGCTCCCTGGAACCGGCGCAAACAGATAGAACGCGCCCTACCCGGCCAACGTGGAACCCCCGCCGACCCGCTCAAAATTGATACCACCGGGCTTGATTCGCTACAGTAATGTAGTGTGGGCAGAAGCCCGCAAGCATACGGCAGAGAACGTCTGCGGCTTCCGCCCACGCTACAACACCTCTGCTAATACCCGTATCAGCGCAGCCACGTCATCACCATTATTATAGACGTTGGGCGACACCCGGATGGCACGCCCCCGCGCCGAAACCGACACCCGCCCGGCCTGTAATGCCTGACTCACGGCCATTGGCTCACTGTGGTCGGGGAGCCACACGCCTACCAGGTGCTGGCAACGCCCAGCTTCGGGTTCAATACGGCAACCCAGGTCTTCTAAGGCTGGCAGAGCCGGGGTCAGTAAGTCACGGCAATAGGTTTCAATCCGGCTCGGTTTCCAGTCAAGTAGCTGATTCAGAGATATTTCGAGCATTGGCGCGTGGATAAAATGGCTTTGCTCACCCATGTTGTAGCGGTAGGCTTTCGGGCGATACGCTGGTTGATAATCGGTCAGGCGGTGGAATTGGTCGCTCTCGATCCGGCCCATCCACGTCTCTTCGAGCGGAATACCCCCATCGAAGGCCCCGCCAAAATACGCCAGACTGGTCGAATACGGCCCCATCATCCACTTATAGCCCGCTACCACCAGCACATCGGGCCGGACGCGGCTCAGGTCAAACGGCATTGCCCCTACTGACTGTGTGCCGTCAACGGCGAGCCACGCGCCCACCGACTTTGCTCGCTCCGAAATAGATTCCAGATCAAACCGGGTGCCATACATCCAATGCACGGGCGGGGCCACCACCAATGCCGTTTCGTCATCAATAGCCTTTAGCAGAGCCTCGTTCCAGGCATCGGTCAGCGGAAAGGTATCGGGCATGGTAACCGTTTCAACGCGTAAATCATACTCGGCCACCACACGCTCCCAGGCATATACGTCGCTCGGAAACTCATTGGCAATCATCACAATTTTCTGACCCTGCCGAAAGCCCGGTTTGTGTGGCAGATTTCGGGCTACTACCGCCATCGTGTATGATACAGACGGTACAACGGCAATCCGTTCGGGGTCGGGGTTATTGATGAGTTGTGAGAATAGGTGGCGGAGCGGCTCGGTAGTGCTGAAAAACTCGCCCGGAGCCAGCCCAAACGGATTTGTTTGCCGATGAATGGCCGCTACTCCAGCCGCTTCGACAGCCTGGCTAAACGGCCCGCGTGTGGCGCAGTTGAGGTAGTGCCGGTCGGTAGGCAACGAAAACAGGTGCTTTTGGCAAGTGAGTTGATGAACTTGTTGATTGGGCATATCGTATCAAAAAACAAAAACTTTTACGTTCCCGCAAAAATAATCACTCGGCAAATTACTTTGGCACGAGGTTTGACATAAGCTTACTGACGAAATAATCAGGTATTGATGCTGAACAGATTACCAGGCATTAATCACTTATTCGTCGTCATGAACGAGAAGCATAAGTGAGTATAATGTGGTTTGGATTAGGGTTAACAGGTGTTCAGAGTCCCCGCTATCAATTGACGGCGGGGACTTTTTTTGCCCGTGCCAGCACATAATCTGCCGGGTTTACCCGCTTAGTCAGCTTGCGATAGGTAACGGTGAGAGCGGGCCATATCGTCGTGATTTTGCCCCGCGAATCCTGATACCAACTCTGGCAACCCGAAGCCCAGACAGTTTGCTGTAATTGCGCCTGTAAATCGGCGTTGTGGGACTGCTGCACGTCGGGTTTCACATCTAAAAACGCATCCGGCCCGGCGGTGTCTAACAGATTCAGGCAATCCATCACATAATTCATCTGAGACTCGATCATATGGATAATCGAGTTGTGGCCGAGTCCCGTGTTTGGCCCCACCAGAAAAAACAGATTCGGGTAGCCCGATGCCGTGATACCATAATACGCTTCGGGGCCGGTTTTCGCCCATTCATCAAACAGTACCCGGCCCCCAAGCCCCACAATGTGCAGGTCGGCAATGATTTCGGCGGCCACGAAGCCCGTACCCCAAACAATCACGTCGGCAGGATGGGTTTTTCCGTCGGCAGTAACGATGCCTGTGGGAGTGATTTCGGCAATCCGTTCCGTTTCGAGCGAGACATTGGGCCGCGTCAGAGCGGGGTAATAGTCGTTCGAGACCAAGACGCGCTTGCAGCCAAGTTGATAATTGGGCGTGACTTTCCGGCGTAGTTCGGGGTCGGCAATCTGGCTTTCGAGGTGTTTCTGGGCCGCTTCGGTACCAAGTTTACTAATGGTTTTGTTACCCAGAAATCCCATCCCAACCAACTCGTTTAGCCAATAAATCAAGGCCCGTTTTGCTCTCTGCGTAACAGGAAAAGCAGCAAATAGCCGCTTCTCCCACGCCTTGATGGGCCGGTCGAGTTTGGGCGTGATGTAAGGCGGTGTGCGCTGAAAAATAGTGAGTTGCCCGGCAATCGGCGCAATTTCCGGTACAATCTGAATGGCACTGGCTCCGGTGCCAATCACGGCTACGCGCTTGTTGGTCAGGTCGCAGCTATGATCCCAGTTTGAGGAATGAAACGCTCTGCCGCCGAACGTGTCGAGACCCTTGATTGTCGGGATACTGGGGCGGTTGAGCGGCCCGGTGGCTCCAACCACGGCGCGGGCGGTGGTTGGCTGCCCGGCCCGGTCGGTAATCGTCCAGCGGCCTGTTTCTTCCGAAAACTCGGTATGGATAATCTCGGTGTTGTACCGAATGTGAGGAGTCAGGTCAAATTTGCTGACCGTCTCGACGAGGTACTGCTGAATTTCGGGCTGTTTCGAGTACACCCGCGACCAGCCGGGATTGGGGCTGAACGAAAACGAATATAGGTGCGACCGAACATCGCAGCCGCAGCCGGGATAAGTATTGTCGCGCCAGGTGCCGCCAACGGCAGCCGCCCGTTCAAAGACGACAAATGAGACTTTACCGGCTTTTTGCAGCCGAATAGCAGCCGCCAGCCCCGCAAAACCGGCTCCGATAATGGCAACGTCAATGGCTTTCACAGATTAATGTCGTAGGCTTTGAGCTTGTTATACAGCGTCTTGCGGTCAATATTTAGCACTTCAGCGGCTTTGGTTTTGTTGTAGCCGGTTTTTTCCAGGACTTTCAAAATTGCCATGCGTTCGGCATTT
>JBBRUV010000171.1:0-10133 GCA_038247465.1 Cytophagales bacterium | reverse complement strand
GCGGGTGGAAACCCGCGATTGGGCCAGCAAATCGCGGGTTTCCACCCGCGCTACCGCTACAACTTAAACCGGAATATCAAACGTCACGATTACGCCGTGCGGGTTGTTGTCGGTGATGTGCAATGGCTGACCGAATGCTTTTTCGATACGGAGTTTTGTGTTGTTGAGACCCACGCCCTCGAACAGCCGGTGCCGGTGGCCGTTAATTCCTTTGCCCGTGTCGGTAATGCGAAACCGAACTACGCCGGGCTGCTTCTCGATGTCAATAAATACGTCTCCACCTTCGATGAGGGGCGAAATACCGTGCTTCACCGCGTTCTCGACCAATGGCTGCAAGAGCATCGGCGGCATAGATTCGGTCAGGGCATCGTCGGCAACGGCATAATGCACCCGGAGCCGCTCGCCAAACCGGGCCTGTTCGAGACTGAGGTATTTTTGGATAAAATCTACCTCCTCGGCTACCGTAACCCGCTCACTGAGAGACGCTTTGAGTTGATACCGAAACAAATCGGCCAACTGCGCCAGCATCTCACGGGTGGTTTCGAGTTCGGGCGGGACAGACGCGCTGATGGCGTTGAAGGTGTTGTATAAAAAATGCGGGTTAATCTGTGCTTTCAGGGCCGAGAGTTCGCTTTGCAGGGCCAACGCCCGCAGTTCGGCCTCGCGCTGCTGCTGCCGCCGGAGGTTGGTGTAGTACTCGTAGGCATGAAACACGCCAAACTGAATGCAATAAAACAGACCTGTGATGTAAATATCCCAAATCTGCCCGTTGCCCCGCATCCGCCCCACGTCCAGCCAATCGGCCAGCGTGTAGCAGACTGTTCGCCAGATAAAAACATAGAGCGGCAGACCAATGGCGTGGAGCAACAACCGGCGCGGCAGCGGCCAATGCTGAAGAACCCGGAACAGCATGTACCAGAACGGAGCCGTGACGAGCAATTTAATCAGGTAATCCAGCCCGGTGCGCGGCAGTTGACCCAAAAAATACTCGGCCAATGATACTGTTGCCCACTCTTGCTGACTGATGCTGAGGGCCGCCGTATAAAACAGCGTAAATACCGCATATAACCCGATTATGCTCGCTACTTGTCGTTTACTGATTCCCCAAATCATGATTTTATGATGTCTGCCACTACCAGACCATGAATGTCTGCATTTTGATCGTATCTATCTCCTCTTTTCCGACGAACGAACAAATATGCCGATGAATGAACAGCTCATCCGTTGACCGACAATTTCGGCCACTCGTCGGATACCAGTAGCCGGGCGCAGCGGGCGGCCGTAGGTTTGTGCCATACAAAAACCAACAACGGTCATGCAGACACTTCGTTTTACCCTCGCCTTTCTTTTTCTGGCCCTCGGCCCAATCTCATTCCTTTTCGGACAATCAGCCATCATCCGGGGCGACGTTCGCGATACCAAAGGCCAGCCCGTCCCGTTTGCGACCGTCGCCCTGCTAAACACCGCCGATTCGACGCTGGTAAAAGCCGGGGCCACCACCGACGCGGGCCGTTTTGAATTGGTAACAGCCACCGCCGGTTCGTATCGGCTGGCAGTTTCGGCGGTGGGCATGGCCCGGAAAACAACCTCAACATTTAGCGTTTCTGCCGGGCAAACAGTTGTGACAGAACCGATTGTGGTGCTGATAGCCACTACCGATTTGTCAGAAGTGAAAGTTGTGGCCCGCAAGCCGCTCATTGAAGTGTTGCCGGATAAACTGGTGTTCAACGTCGAAAGTAGTCTGAACGCAACCGGCAGTACCGCCCTCGAACTGTTGCAAAAATCGCCGGGCGTGGTGGTCGACCGCGACGATAACGTGCTGTTGCAGGGCAGTTCGGGCGTTCGGGTGTTTATCAATGGCAAACCCTCGCCCCTGGCAGCCCGCGAACTGGCGGCTTACCTCCGCTCGCTGCAGTCGGCAGACATCGAAGCCATCGAAATCATTACCCAGCCGTCGGCCCGCTACGATGCCGCCGGGGGAGCCGGAATTATTAATATTCGGCTCAAAAAAGCCCGCACCGCCGATCTTGGCACTAATGGCAGCGTATCGCTGGGACTGGCACAAGGCCGTTTTTACCCGAAATTTAACGGCTCACTGTCCGTTAATCACCGGACAAAGCGGGTCAACACGTTTGCGTCGTATAGTCAGCGCACCGCCCGCGACTGGTCGTTTATCAACTTGTACCGCGAACAGGTGGGGCAGTTTTTCGATCAACAATCGCAGATTCGGGCCAACACGGCCAGCCACAACCTCCGGGCCGGTACAGATATTTCGCTGGGCAGCCACCACACGCTTGGTGTATTACTGAACGCTAACCTGAACAAGAATACATCTACCACGCAGGGACGAACGCCGATTGGCATCATTGGGCAACCAGCCAGCCAATTGCTGATTGCCAACAACCAAGGCCAGTCTGACCGCCAGAACGTGACGGCTAATCTTAATTATCGCTTCGCCGACACCACCGGCCACGTCTTCAGTGCAGATGCCGATTATGGGCAATATATCTCGGATGGTTCTCAGTATCAGCCGAATCAATACACCAACCCGGCCCAAACGGTGGTGTTGAGCGAACGGAACTACCGCATGAACACCGCTACCAACATCCGTATTGCCACGCTGAAAGCCGACTATGAGCAGCGGCTCTGGAACGGGAATCTGTCGGCGGGCGTAAAACTATCAACCGTGCAGACCGACAATGATTTCCGGTTTTTCGACGTGCAGACCGAACGGCAGGATGTGCTGAACACCGAACGCAGCAACCGTTTTATTTATACCGAACGCATCAACGCGGGCTACATTAACCATAGCCGGACGATTGGCAACTGGAACTATCAGGCCGGTATCCGGGCCGAACACACACAGTCGAACGGAGAGTTGAGCGATGCCACCGACCAGCCTGATGCTCAGGTTCAGCGGCAATACCTGAACCTGTTTCCGAGCGCGGGTCTGACCTGGAAACGCAATGCGAACAACTCGTTTGGCCTGACGTACAGCAAACGAATTGACCGCCCAACCTACCAGGATTTGAACCCGTTTGAGTCGAAATTAGACGAATTAACCTACCAGAAAGGCAATGCCTTTTTGCGCCCCCAGTACACCGATAATGTTCAACTGTCGCACACCTATAAGTACACGCTGAACACATCGCTTGGCTACGGCTACACCCGCGACTATTTCACGAGTATCACCGACACCACCGAGGGAAATCGCAACTACATCACCACCAGAAACTTAGCCAACCGGAAGACGATTACGCTGAGCGTTAGCTACCCGTTTCAGATCGCCAAATGGTGGAGCGTGTATGCCAACGTCAGTGCGTATCGGTCAACCAACCGGGCCGATCTGGGCGCGGGCCGGCAAATTTCGCTCACGGCCAACGTATTGAGTCTGTACGCCCAGCAGACCTTTACGCTGCCCAACGGATTTTCGGCAGAGGTGTCGGGGTTTTATACCTCACCCTCGGTCTGGGGTGGCACGTTTCTGAACCGCCGTTTCTGGGGCATGGATGCGGGCGTTCAACGCAAGATTCTGAACGGCAGCGGCACCCTGAAACTGACCGTCAGCGATGTATTCAACGTGATGCAGTGGCGCGGTATCAGCCAGTTTGGTGGCCTGTACATGGATGCTCGCGGGGGCTGGGAAAGCCGTCAGGTGCGGCTTAATTTCAGTTATAATCTGGGCAATCTCCAGTTGAAAGCCGCCCGCCAACGCAAAACCGGCATGGACGACGAACGTGGCCGGGTGAATTGAATTTGGGCGGACGATTGGCATGCGTGCTGTTGAGCCTGGGCAAACAGCACGTATGCCAATCGTTTCATAATCAGGGCTTTGAGTTGTTTCAATACACCAAGAATGAAGAAAACTTCGTCGGTAGCGGCAGAAAAAGCCGGGCTTTGCCAATATTGTTTATCAATTAGGGTCAGGAAATACCAGTTTTGTCCGACCACATAACATCCAAGGTTTCAACAAAAATGAAGCGTTCCTACGGCTTGCCACCCCCCATTTTCCCTGACTTCATCGGAACGCCCGGCTGGGTGATCTCGAAGTTCTCTTTAGTTTTGGCTTCTGATACCATTGCCCGCACGTCGGCTAACAGTTGTTTGGCATCATAAACCACGCCGTCTTTCACGGTATATTTCACTCCACCAACCCTGACGACTTCGTTTTTGTCATTTAGCCGGATGGCGCCGGTGCCATACAGCGTTTTGAGGTTGGCGAGTGGATTTTCTTCGGTAATCACAAAATCGGCGAGTTTGCCCACCTCCACCGAGCCAATCTGATCGGCCATACCAAGGGCTTCGGCTCCTTTGATGGTAGCCGCCCGAATAACCTCCAACGGATGAAAACCAGCCTCGCGTAGTAGTTCTAATTCACGGATGTAGGCAAAGCCGTAGAGTTGGTAAATGAACCCCGAATCAGACCCCGCCGTGACGCGACCACCCCGGTTTTTGTATTCGTTGATAAACTCCATCCAGAGTTGGTAGTTCTTTTTCCAGGCCACTTCCTGCTCCGTTCCCCAGTTGTGCCAGTATGACCCGTGCGAAATCCGGCTTGGGCCATAAAACCGCCACAGACTGGGCATGGTGTAATCGTCGTGCCATTCGGCGCGTCGGGCGAGCATGAGTTCGCGGTTGGCTTCGTAGATATTAAAGGTCGGGTCGAGGGTAAAGTCCATCCGAATCAACGAGTCCATCACGGCGTTCCAGTGTGGTGTGCCGGGTTTGGCGGCCTGTTGCCAGAGGTTGCCCGCTTCCGTAAACCGATCCTGCTCGTTGTTATAATTGTAGTTGGCCGGGTAGTTCTGCACGGTGCGGTCGGCAAACAGGGCTTCGGGCAGACCATACCAGTGTTCCATCGTGGTCAGACCCGCTTTGGCCGTTGCCAGTACGTTCATCCGGGCTACTTCTAACTGCGCGTGGTGGCAGGCGGAGCGCAGACCGAGTTTCTTGTTTTCCTCCAGCGCGGCCCGGAAAACCGACGGTTCGGCACCAAAAAACTTAATACCGTCGGCCCCGCGTTTTGCGTTTTGCTGCACCCAGGCGCGGGCCTGTTCGGGCGTGGTGATCGGGTCTTTGGCACCCTGCCCAAACACGGTGTAAGCCAGAATACGGGGCGCAACAATCTCGTTACGAAGGCTTTTGGCCCGATGCTCCAGCACCCAATCGAGGCCGTTTCCGCAGGATGGGTCGCGGATGGTGGTGATGCCGTGACCGAGCCAGAGTTTAAACACGTATTCGGCGTTGGCTCCCTGCGCGGCCCCGCCAATGTGACCGTGCATATCCACAAAACCGGGCATGAGGTACATCCCTTCGCAGTTCAGTTCTTTGTCGCCGGGGTTGGCCGTTGGCCGCGATTTGGGGTCAATCGGTACGCCGGGGTAGCCCACCTGCCTGATTTGGGCAATCCGGTTTTTCTCAACCACCACGTCAATTGGCCCAACCGGGGGCGCACCCGTGCTGTTGACAAGCGTAATGCCCCGAATAATCAATCGGCCCGTTGTGGCCTGTTCGCCCTCGCCGGATTTGCGGGCCGGGGCCTTTTCGACCTGGGCTTGCAGGGTGAGGGAATGGATAACGAGTAATGTACAATGGATAATGGTTGTGTAAAGACTGGCCCGACGAACCCGTAATATGTTGTTTATCAGCCGAGAATAGTGTTTTTGCATGATTTTAGAAGTTGGAAGTCTTAGCATTTCGTGACTTATTTACCAGATGTTCGCTAAAGTAAGTTGTAATGACTCATATTGTACTGGAAGCACTTGCCCAAAAATCAAATCTATCTGCTGGATTTTGCAGCAATTTATCAGAAAGTGCGGTTATCTGCTTGACCTCGCAAGCGCATATTAGTGGCGTATCCCTAAAAGTTACCACTTCTGAAGACGAACTTTATGCACCTGTATCATGGCATACTGACGTTACAGAGTCGCTTCTCAGAACGTTTCGGGACGAAAAACGAACAACCGACGATGGCGCGATGTGTATATCATTGTTCTTGGCCTTAAATCTAACCGAATATCCTGATGTTGAAGCCAGTGCAACGGGTAACGGCATTGACTTCTGGCTGTGTCATGAAGGCGAATTAAACTTCGCGGCCCGGTTGGAAATTTCGGGCATAAGGCGCGAATCAGCGGGCAATACCGTTGAAAAACGGTTAGCTGAGAAAGAAATAAGTATCAAGAAAAGCGACGCTACATTGTTGCCAGCCTACATTTCAATCGTAGAGTTCAGCCAGCCAAAAGCTATCTTTGTTAAGAAATGACAACTGTTCTCAATCCAAAAGCCGTGCATAGACAGGCAATGTTATATGCCCAGGAAGCGATGATTGCCTTCAATAACGGGCAATCGGCAGAATCTATGGCATTGTATGAACAGGCTTTTGCGTTAGAACGAGACGTTGCTATGTCGTTTGTAGACAAAGAAGGCAGCGAACCTACGCGGTCTGTTTTGTTTAGAAGTGCAGGCTCTCTAGCTAAGACTATTGGGCGCTACCGGGAAGCCGAGCAACTTATCGCGCATGGGTTAGCCGGAAATCCACCGGATGAAATTGCGGAAGAGCTCAGGAATCTTTACGAAGATGTAAATTTTCATAGACACTTAAGCCTGAAAGGAGAACAACTTGGAACAGCCGAGTTTCGGTTGTCAATAGACGGGGATGGTGTGGGCTACGGCCTTGCCCCTGCCGATGAAATCAATAAACGCATGGCTGTTATTGAACAGTTAGCGGTTCGGTCGGCAGAGCGAATCCGTGGAAACGAATATCGGGCATCGGGGCAGGCACCAAAAGAAATTCGGGATCAGTTTCGTTTCTATCAAGCCGTCCCGAAAGCGGCCAGTTTTGCTATTACGATACGATTAGGCCAACCGTCTGTACAAACGGTTTTGCCGTTTTTTGATGACGAGCAGGCAAAAGTCATTGATGCTATCTTTGGAGGCATCCAATTAATCAACGAGGGCCAAGAAGACAAGTTAGTAGAATTGATACAAAATAAAAATTATCGCCAAAATTTCATCAGCCTGATAAAAGCACTTGCCCCCGACGGGGATGTTATCCGGCAGGTGGGCTTTACAATTTCGCGGAAAGGCGAACCTCAGAGCGTGGCTTTAACCAAAAGACGGGCCGAACTCGTAGTTTTGAATACCCCCACCCGCCCAAATTCGAATACAGTACCCGTAAAATCTCAACTCGTTGGCATACTCAAATTCGCCGACGGCATAAAAAATTACGTTCAAATTGTACCTGAATCTGGCATACCGCAAAAAATAACCGTACCAAGTGGACTTTCAGACATTGTGAAAATATACTGGGAAGATGAGGTTAAAGTGACATTGACTCGTAAGGGCAGCAAATTTGTATTAGAAGATATTGAGAAAATATATTGACTATTCATTGTAGTAGTTAAACCACCATGAACAAAAAATTTATTACTGATAACTTCCTCCTCATTGTGATGCTACTGTCGGTGGCGTTTGCGTCTAGCATGAAAGCTACTGTTTTTCAGCGGGGTACTACCCCGCCCGCCACTACTGCAACAACAAGCCTGGCACCGGGCAGTGCAGCGGCAACCGGCAAAACAACCGCCCCGGCTGCTACATCTGCCGTTTCATTGACGGTGAATCCACCAAAACCCTGACCACCACCCCGCATGGAACCAAAAGCCGTTGAGAAAACCACTGCCGCTATTGCTGACAAATACCGGCTTTCGATCCTGCTCGAACTGGCAAAGCGCGGCAGCATCACCATCTCCGGGGCGCAGGAAATCACTGGCCTGTCGCAACCCTGCGTCTCTCACCACGTGAAACTATTGGTTGACAGCGGGTTGGTGACAGCCACCAAAGAAGGCCGTTGCCAGCACCTGACGCTCAACAAAGCCGCATTGGGCGAACTGGGCGACTTCCTGAAAAGCATTTAAACTTTTCGATATGTTGGCGTGTTTACTGCCCGGAACAACTAACCATTTCCGTTATGTCGAACAAACTTTTCGCTCCCATGCAGTTGGGTAATCTGACTCTCCAAAACCACATCGTAATGTCGCCAATGACCCGCAGCCGGGCATCGGCCAACCACATTCCCACGCCAATCATGGCCGAGTATTACGGCCAACGCGCCACTGCCGGACTCATCATCACCGAAGGCACTTCGCCCTCGCCCAATGGCGATGGCTACCCCCGGATTCCCGGTTTGTACAACGCCGAACAGGTAGCGGCCTGGAAACCCGTAACGGCAGCGGTTCACGAAAAAGGCGGCAGAATCTTTGCCCAACTGATGCACACGGGCCGCACCGCGCACACGGCCAACCTGACCAACGGTGGTGAGGTTTTGGCACCGTCGGCTATTCAGCAGAGCGGGCAGATGTACACCGACACCGACGGGATGCAGGATCACACCACGCCCCGCGCCATGACTCCCGGTGAAATAAAAACGGCGATTCAGGAATTTGTGACAGCCTCGCAAAACGCGATTGAAGCGGGCTTCGATGGCGTAGAACTGCACGGAGCCAACGGTTATCTGATTGAGCAGTTTTTGAGTCCCGTTACCAATCAGCGCACCGACGAATACGGCGGCTCGGTCGAAAACCGCGCCCGGTTCGCTCTCGAAACTGCCGAAGCAGTTGGCAAAGCCATCGGTTTTGATAAGGTTGGCATCCGGCTTTCGCCATACGGTGCGGCTGGCGACATGGTTCCCTACCCTGATATTGACGAAACCTACATCTACCTCGCCACCCAACTTAACGCCCTCGGCATCGTGTATGTTCACGTGGTTGACCACTCGGCAATGGGCGCACCGGCTGTTCCGGCTACAATCAAAGAAGCCATTCGGGAGGCATTTGCCGGTACGTTGATTCTGGCTGGCGGGTACGATGAGGCCACTGCCGAAGCTGATTTACAAGCCCAAAAAGGAGACCTGATTGCCATTGGTCGCCCGTTTATCGCCAACCCCGATTTGGTCGAACGCATAAAAACCGGAGCCGAACTCGCCCAACCTGATTTCAGCACGTTTTATACGCCGGGCGAAAAAGGATACACGGATTATCCGGCTTTATAGCACCACCGTTCTGTTGCCGCGAATAAACACCCGATCATTAAAAACAAGTTTTAGGGCTTTCGACAGCACTTGTTTTTCAACATCGCGGCCTTCGGTAGCCATATCAATAGCGGTGTGACGATGATCTACGTCTTTTACGCTCTGGGCAATAATGGGGCCTTCGTCTAAATCGTTGTTAACGAAATGGGCGGTGGCCCCAATTATTTTTACGCCCCGCTCATACGCCTGCCGATACGGATTGGCTCCAATGAAGGCGGGCAAAAACGAATGGTGAATATTGATGAGCCGGTTTGGAAAATGATCCACAAAGGCCGGAGTCAAAACCCGCATATATTTTGCCAGTACCACGTAGTCGGGTTCGTAGATTGCCAGCGTCCGCAGAATAGCGGCCTCGTGTTCGTGGCGGGTGCGGCCCTCGTGCGAGATGTGATGAAACGGAATCCCGAACTTGCTCACCAACGGTTGCAAGGTGTTGTAGTTACTGACAACAGCCAGAATATCAGCGTCTAACTCATCAAATTCGTAACGCAGCAGCAAATCGCCGAGGCAATAATGCTCCTTCGTAACAAAGACCACGATGTTTTTTTTGCGCTTCTGATTCAGCCGTAGCGTATTGGTCGGGGGTAAGGTTTCGCGGAGTTCGGCCAGCAATGCATCGGTATCGAGTTGGTCGGCCACTCCCCCGGTCGTCAGCAATTCAAACTCGGTACGCATAAAAAACTGGCCGGACGGACTCACGTACTCGTCGTTGCGGATGATGTTGAGTTCGTGGCGCAACAGTACGCCCGTTACGAGGTGAATCAGGCCCTTGTGGTCGGGGCCGTCCATGAGCAGGACGTGTTTTTGGGTATGGTCGGTCATCTGATTGAAGAACGTTTTTCTTCGCAAAGTAGCGAACGTCGGTCAGTTCGTGTTTCTTTGGTGATAAACAACCGCCAAACCCCAAATATGCTAAACCGTCGTCGTTTTCTCTCGCTCTCGTCGCTCACCGCGCTATTCCCGGCGTTTGTTGTCAGCAAATTTCCGGCTGCCCGGCAATCACAGGCTCCCTCCACGTCGCCAACTCCGGCCTCTAACGTAGGTATGG
>JBBRUV010000170.1:0-10256 GCA_038247465.1 Cytophagales bacterium | reverse complement strand
TCCTCGACGTGATGATGCCCTTCGTGGATGGCTACGAACTCTGCCGATGGGTTAAAAACGAGCCGGCACTGGCGCACGGTCGCGTGGTTTTTTTGAGTGCCAAAAGTAAAGAAGCTGATATTCAGCGCGGCTACGACCTCGGTGCCGATCTGTACGTTCCCAAACCCTTCTCCACCCGCGACCTCGTCAGCCGGATTAATGCATTAATGAGTGATAAGTAACACTATGTACGCTGAACAACACGCCCGAAGCTTAGCCGATCCCCCTGGGTTTTGGGCCGAACAAGCCCGCCAAATTCCCTGGTTTTGCGAGCCCCAAACCGTACTTTCGACCGATGCCGAGGGCCTGACGCGTTGGTTTGCCGATGGTACGCTCAACACCTGCTATGCCGCCCTCGATTACCACGTCGAGACGGGCCGCGCCGAGCAAATCGCCGTGATTTATGACTCGCCCGTGACCGGCACCCTGCAAACGTTCACCTACCGCGACCTCCGCGACCGGGTGGCGCAACTCGCCGGAGCATTGCGCGGGCTGGGCGTGGGCAAGGGTGATACGGTCGTGATGTATATGCCGATGATTCCCGAAACGCTGATGGCGATGCTGGCCTGCGCCCGGCTCGGAGCCGTTCATTCGGTGGTGTTCGGCGGGTTTGCACCCCACGAACTGGCCCTCCGAATTGACGATGCCCACCCAAAAATAGTGCTGTCGGCATCCTGCGGCATTGAATTTACGACCGTGATTCCCTACAAACCACTCCTCGACGACGCGCTGAACCGGGCTACGCACCAACCCGATTACTGCCTGATCTGGCAACGCCCGCAATGCGAAGCCGCCCTGAAACCGGGCCGTGATTTAGACTGGCAAACCACCGTTGGCGCGGCTCAACCCGTTGATTGTGTTGCGGTTACCGCTACTGACCCCGCCTATATTTTGTACACTTCCGGCACAACCGGCAAGCCCAAAGGTATTGTTCGGGACACGGGCGGCCACGCCGTTGCGTTGACATACAGCATGGAAACCGTGTTTGGCCTCGCGCCCGGCGACGTGATTTTTACGGCTTCTGATTTTGGCTGGGCCGTTGGACATAGCTACACCGTTTACGCGCCGTTGCTGCGCGGCTGCACCACCGTTGTTTTCGAGGGGAAACCCGTCCGAACGCCCGATGCCGGTACGTTTTGGCGCATTGTTGAGCAACACCGCGTGAACGTATTGTTTGCCGCACCAACCGCATTTCGGGCCGTTAAAAAAGATGACCCCGATGGTGAACTGCGAAAAAAATATGATCTGTCGTCATTGCAACACGTGTTTGTGGCCGGTGAACGCTGCGACCCGCCCACGCTGCATTGGATTGAGACCATAACGGGGGTTCCGGTGATTGACAATTGGTGGCAAACCGAATCGGGCTGGCCAATGGTGACAAATCCGGTCGGAATCGAGTCGTTTCCGGTAAAACCCGGCTCGGCCACGTTTCCGAGTTGCGGCTATGATTTGCAGATTCTGGGCGAGGCCGGGCAAGCACTCGGCCCCAACCAAGAAGGATACGTGTGCCTGAAACTGCCCCTGCCGCCCGGCTGTTTCCCAACGCTCTGGAACGACCCGGCCCGGTTTCAGGCATCCTACCTGAGCCGTTTCCCCGGCTATTATCTGGCTGGCGATGGTGGTTATATTGACCAAGACGGATACGTGTTTATTATGGGACGGGTTGACGATGTGATTAATGTGGCCGGGCATCGGCTGTCAACGGGGGGCATGGAAGAATTAGTTGGCGGGCATCCTGCTGTTGCCGAATGTGCCGTGGTCGGCATTTTTTGTCCCCTGCGCGGGCAACGTCCGGTTGGGTTAGTCGTGATCAAAATGGCGTTGACACCGACGAGGCCCAGCTCGAAGCAGAACTTATCAACCATGTCCGGGCCGAGATTGGAGCGGTTGCCGCGTTCCGTAACGCCCTTATCGTGAAGAGATTACCCAAAACCCGGTCAGGAAAAATCCTGCGAAAAACCATCCGGCAGATCGCCGACGGTGAACCCTATACGATCCCGGCCACGATTGACGACCCGGCTATTCTCGACGAAATTCGGGACGCGCTGGCAACACGGCAAATCGGGCGGGCGTTTGACTTGTAAACCAACATCACAACCTGTACAACAATGCAAATCACAACTTTTGCCGAATACCAAACCGCATACCAACAAAGCGTTGATGATCCTGAAGGCTTTTGGGCCGAAGTGGCATCGGAGTTTCAGTGGCGCAAACCCTGGAAAAAAACGCTTTCCTGGGATTTCCATACTGCCGAAACGAAGTGGTTTATCGGTGGCAAACTCAACATCACCGAAAACTGCTTAGACCGGCACCTCGCCACCCGGCCCCATCAACCGGCCCTGATCTGGGAACCCAACGACCCCGCCGAGCCGGGCGTGACCTATACCTATAAAATGCTCCACGAGTACGTCTGTCGGTTTGCCAACGTCCTGAAAAACAACGGCGTAACAAAAGGAGACCGCGTTTGTATTTACCTGCCGATGGTGCCGGAGTTGGCCGTTGCGGTGCTGGCCTGCGCTCGAATCGGGGCCATCCACTCGGTAGTATTCGGCGGATTTTCGGCGCAAAGCATCGCCGACCGGATCAACGATGCCACCTGCTCGCTGGTCATCACCTCAGACGGAGCCAACCGGGGAGCCAAAGCTATCCCGATGAAAGACACCGTTGACGACGCGCTGATTGGCTGTCCGTCAGTACAGCGCGTAATTGTGCTGACCCACACCCGCACCCCGATTTCGATGCTTAAAGGCCGCGACATCTGGTGGGAACAGGAGATGAAGCGCGTTACGGCAGACTGCCCTGCCGAAGAGATGGATGCCGAAGATATGCTGTTTATCCTGTATACATCCGGCTCAACGGGCAAGCCAAAGGGCGTGGTGCATACCTGCGGAGGTTATATGGTTTATGCTGCTTACACGTTCCAGACCGTGTTTCAGTACCAGCCCAACCAAATACATTTTTGCACGGCAGACATCGGCTGGATAACCGGCCACAGCTACATCGTGTATGGGCCGCTGCTGTCGGGAGCTACGTCAGTACTGTTTGAGGGCGTGCCGACGTACCCCGACGCGGGCCGTTTCTGGGACGTGGTGCATAAGCACCGTGTCAACATTCTTTACACCGCGCCAACGGCTATCCGGTCGTTGATGAGTTTCGGGTTGAGTTATGTAAAAGACAAAGACCTGAGCAGTTTGCAGGTGCTTGGCTCTGTGGGTGAGCCGATTAACGAAGAAGCCTGGCATTGGTACGACGACTACATCGGCAAGAATCGCTGCCCGATTGTGGATACGTGGTGGCAAACCGAAAACGGCGGCATCATGATTTCGCCCATTGCCGGTATCACGCCCACCAAACCCGGATACGCCACACTGCCGCTGCCGGGGATTCAGCCGGTGCTGGTTGACGAGCAGGGGCAGATTATTGACGGCAACGGCGTGTCGGGCAATTTGTGCATCCGGTTTCCGTGGCCGGGCATTATCCGCACCACCTACGGCGACCACGAACGCTGCCACCAAACGTATTTCAGCACCTATCCGGGACTGTATTTCACCGGCGATGGCTGCCTGCGCGACAATGACGGTTACTACCGAATTACGGGCCGCGTTGACGATGTGCTGAACGTATCGGGCCACCGGATTGGTACGGCAGAGGTCGAAAACGCGATTAATATGCACACCGGTGTAGTCGAAAGCGCGGTGGTCGGCTATCCGCACGACATCAAAGGGCAGGGCATTTACGCCTATGTGATTACCGACCAGGCCGTAGCTACGGAAGATGCGGATTTGATGAAGCGCGGCATTCTGGCGACCGTCAGCCGCGTGATCGGCCCCATCGCTAAGCCCGATAAAGTGCAGTTTGTAAGCGGTTTACCCAAAACGCGCTCCGGCAAAATCATGCGCCGGATTCTCCGCAAAATTGCCGAGGGCGACACCACAAACCTCGGCGACACCAGCACGTTGCTCGACCCGGCAGTGGTGGATGCGATTCGGGAGGGGGCGGTTAAAGACCGTATGGCAGCTACGAACCAGTAATATTTTATACCTCAGTGTAACAGTTTTCAGTGCGCCGGGCAGAAACGCCCGGTGTTTTTGCTTATTTTTGGACATACTCCCCAAAACATGAGAAAGTCAATACACCTTTCACTGATTATCAGCCTGTTTGCGGCTGCCACGTTTGCCCAGAAACCGGCCCCTGCCGAAGTACAGGCTCCCAAAAAAGACGAAACTCCCGTCATGGCCCGTACCCTGAGTATGGATACGCGGGTGGTCACCAAAAATGAAGTGACCATCAAAGGGCAACGGGTTCCGTATCAGGCAACGGCGGGTACAATCCCCGTTTTTGACGAAGAAGGCAAAGCCGTAGCGGGCGTGTTTTTCACCTACTTTGAGCGCAGCGACGTAACCGACCGCACCACGCGCCCGTTGGTTATCTCGTTCAACGGCGGCCCTGGCACAGCCTCCGTCTGGATGATGCTGGGCTATACCGGCCCGCGTCTGCTGAAAATTGACGACGAGGGTTTTCCCGTGCAACCTTACGGCACCCGCGAAAACCCACAGTCTATTCTCGACGTGGCCGATATTGTGTATGTTGACCCGGTAAACACGGGTTTTTCGCGGCATAACCTCAGCAAAGACGCAGCCGCCAGCCGTTTTTTTGGCGTGAATGCCGACATTAAGTACCTCGCCGACTGGATCAACACGTTCGTTAGTCGCTACAATCGGTGGGCTTCGCCGAAGTATCTTATCGGCGAAAGCTACGGCACTACCCGCGTGTCGGGCCTGGCGTTGCAACTGCAAAACGTTCACTGGATGTACCTCAACGGCGTGATCTTAGTCTCGCCCACCGACCTCGGCATCAAGCGCGACGGCCCGGCAGCCGGTGCGCTCAAGCTGCCTTATATGGCGGCAACGGCCTGGTATCAGAAAGCCTTAGCCCCTGATTTACAGCAGAAAGACCTGACCGCCATGCTGCCCGATGTGGAGAAATTTACGCTCGAAGAATATATGCCTGCCTTAGCGATGGCTGGTTCGCTAACGGATCAGAAGCGGAAAGACATTGCTGCCAAAGTAGCCCGGTACTCAGGATTGTCGGAGAAAGCGGTGCTGCAAAACAACCTCGACGTGCCGATCAATTTCTTCTGGAAAGAACTCCTGCGCGACAAAGGCCTCACCATTGGGCGGTTAGATTCGCGGTATCGGGGCATTGACGGCAAAGATGCGGGCATGGCTCCCGATTATAACTCCGAGCTGACCTCGTGGCTGCATTCGTTTACGCCCGCCATCAATATGTTCATGCGCGAAGAGCTGAATTACAAAACCGACCTGAATTATTATATGTTCGGGCCGGTGCGCCCCTGGGACGACAGCAACAACCAAACCGGCGAAAACCTGCGGCAGGCAATGGCCCAAAACCCATTTCTGCACCTGCTCGTGCAGTCGGGTTATTATGACGGAGCCTGTGATTATTTCAATGCCAAATACAATATGTGGCAGATGGACGCGGGCGGCAAGCTGAAAAACCGCATGGAGTGGGAAGGCTACCGGAGCGGACATATGATGTATCTTCGCAAAGACGACCTCGCCACCAGCAACGACCACCTGCGCCAGTTTATCCGCAAAACCATGCCCGTTAAAACCAGTCAACCGGCCAAATACTGAGTGAGTGGTTAGTGGCCGGTAGTTGGTAGTTGGTAGTTGGTTATTTGCCGACCACCAACAACCGGCCACTAACCACTTTTTGCAGCTGCTCAATGGCCCGGTCGGTGTCGCTGCGTTTGGTGGCGGGCGAATCAAACCGATTAAACGGGCGGAGTTCCAGCACAAACGTTACCTCAGCGGCTTCGTCAACGGGCGTAAAAAGCTGATAACCAATTACCTGCACCGGAAAAATACCGTGTTTTGTCTTGAAGCCCACAAGCCACTCACCCAACGCGGTTTCGACCTGTTTGGCAGTGACACCCGGCGCGGGCAGGAAACGCACCTCGGCGTGATTCCGGTCGCGGAGTTGCTGCTCGTCAGGGGCAAAATGACCTTCACAACTCGAAAACGTCTGCACCAGTCCCGTTTTGTTCAGGGCTTCGACAAGGGGCAAGATTTTCGGCTCGATGCCGGATGGGAGTGGGTTCATCAGATAATATGACAGCACTAAAATAAGTCTCGAATGACCATAAATATACTTAGCCAAGGGCTGACAACGGATATAAACAATTCAGTCGGTACTGCCCTAATAAAATATCTAAGCAGTGATGACTATCAACGATTTATCGGAGTTTCTGCGTTTGCCAGTGAAGCGGGCATAAGTGGATTATCGAATTATGTTCGGCAAGCCAAATAGACGTACCAACAGCTAACCATCATTGTGGGTGTTGACCAGAAAGGAACATCTAAAGAAGCACTCGAAGCAATTTTAGGACTCGACATCAATACGTTAATTTTCTATCAACGGGGGTTTGGTATTTTTCACCCAAAAATCTATTTATTTGAAGGTAAGCATTGCTCTCAACTCATTATTGGCTCCTCAAACCTTACGGTTCAGGGACTTTTCGTGAATGTGGAAGCATCCATTCATGTAGAACTAAATCACGCAGTGGCAGAAGAGTGGCAAGTTATTGTTGACTTAAAAACCCGTTTCGCCGGGCTATTCGACCTCACCAACCCTAATTTACAACCGATTACTGAGGAATTAATTGAGCAGTTTGTAGCTGAGAAAATTGTTCCAACGGAGGCCGAGCGAAAAGAGATTCGGGAGAAAATCAAGGAGCTTGACAACCAGACGGAGAATCCAGTTGACAAACTTATTCAGACAATATTCCCCAAAAGACAGCTACCTATTGCGCCAAAAGAGTTTCGACGCATACGCAAACAAAAAATTGCTGCACCAACAGGCGTTGCACTCACGGTAGATACACCTGAACCAGTTACCACAGAAACATTTATCCTCGTTTGGCAACGCCGTAAACTGCCCGCATCCAGCATTGAGATAGCAGGAACAGTGAATACGAACCCGACAGGCGGTCTTCGGTTGGTTCAAGACAAATTTCGGGTGCAATTCAAATTGCCGCATGATAAAATCATCATCAATAATTGGTAGCTATCAATCAGTCAGTTAGCTTGCGGGGTCGGTCCCGTTACAGGCCCGACAAGGCATGTTCTGAGAAGCTATGGCCCTATCTTGAGAATATAACTCATTGATTAAAAGAAGATTACTCTACTGAAATCTGGAAGCGACAATTTGAATTGCACCCATTGAAGCCGAAGATATTTTCATCAAGGCAGGGCTAAAATATACCCGGCTCACTAATGCCTGGGTTTCCTTTGTGGTTGGTGCCACGCTTCTTCTAAAAGAAAAAGGTAAAATCGGGTTCGTTATTCCGGCAGAGGTTTTACAAGTCTCATACGCCGAACAATTGCGGCAGTTCGTAGCAAAACACTACAATAAAATAATAATTGTATCATTTGAAAAATTAGTTTTTCCGAACATTCAGCAAGAAGTTGTTTTGCTCCTGTGCGAACGGGACGGTTCGGCCAATCCTAAAATCGATCACCTCGAAATTCGGGATGCAAGTGAGCTTAAAACACTTGACATCAACTGTTTAAAAAGCCCCAGGAAGAATATTGGGGGTAGATCGAAAAAATGGACACACTATTTTCTGGAGCAGGAAGAAATTGACTTTCTGGATCAAATAGCAAAGGGAGTAATACCTAATCTGGGTAAGTTCGCGGAGGTACAGGTGGGTATCACAACCGGAGCAAACGACTTTTTTACGGTTCTACTTTCAACCGTAAACGAATATGAATTGCACCCATTATGCCCGCCCCATGGCGGGCCGCAGCGTTCAGGTGGACAGCGTCATTTTTACCGAAGAAGACTGGCAATTTAACGGCTACTCAAAAGCCAAATCGCATCTCCTTGTATTTCCGGGCCGGGGTTATTTAGACCCCCTGAATGGGGCAGTACGCTACATTGCTCACGGCGAACGGGCTGGTATTCATACTGAATACAAATGTGGCATTCGTGATGATTGGTTCGTTGTACCATCTATACGAACCTCTGACGCGCTGTTTATTCGTCGGAGTAACGTATTTCCCAAACTTATCATCAATGAAGCCGGTGCATATACAACAGACACGATGCACCGGGTGTATTTGAAAAAGGGTACAAATTTAAATGCTTTTGCTGCCAGTTATTACAACTCATTATCGCTGGCATTTTCTGAAATTTCTGGCCGCAGTTATGGTGGGGGCGTGTTAGAACTTATGCCCAGCGAGGTGGAGAAAATACTACTTCCCTACCAGGAACAGAACGCAACACTCTTGCACTGGATAGATACTGAAATCAGACGTAAAAAACCCATTGCTACGATTTTGCAGCATACAAACCAGATTATTTTGAAAGAAGGTTTCGGGCTTTCTGATAAAGAGATTTTATTGGCCCACACGATCTGGGAGAAGCTTTCTAACCGCCGACTCAATAGGAAATAAACACCAAAACCGATCATTTTTTGGCAACAGATAGCCGAAGTCACGAATTGTTAATCTCAGGCGGCTTTCGCCAGATAAACAGCAGCCCCACCGCCACTAATACCAAACCGCTCGACGCGGCAAAGGCCGCGCCCATGCCCCAACCCATTATGTGGTTGATGAGCCAGCCAGCCGCCACCGCACCTAAGCCAATCCCGGCTTCGAGAGCGATATACATCGTTGCCATCGCCCGGCCCCGCGTGTGTTCGTTGCTCAGGTCAGCGGTCCAGGCCTGAATGGTGGGCGAGTTCATACCCGATGCCGCCCCAAACAGAATAGCCGCCGTGAAAAATAGCACCGGCGTGTCGGTAACGGCCAGCAACCCCATGCCAACGGCCAGCACCGCCGACGATACCAGCAGCACCGGCACCCGCCCATAGCGATCAGACGTGCGCGAAAAAACCACCCGAACCACTAAAGCCGCCACTGTATTGACGGTATAAAAAAGCCCTTTGTTGCTGATCCCTACCGTTTTACTAAGCATCGGAGCCAGCGTTAGCACGGCCCCGTATGAGAACGACAGCAGCAACAAAACCCAGAACGGACGCAGGGCATCGCGGTCGAACAACTCGTCGCGCCGGAGTTTCAGCAACCCCCACCGGAAAGGCTCGCGGTCGGCCAGGGTCTCGGGAAGCCGCAGGAGTATCAGAATCGAGAGCAGTGCAAACGCCGACGAGGTGTAGAACATCATATCGAGCGAAAAATCAGTAGCGAGCCAGCTACCAATGGCCGGGCCGATGCTCATACCCATCGCCGTAAACAGCCCCAATCCGCCCATCGCTTCGCCCCGGCGGGTGGGCGGCACCACATCGGCCACGTAGGCAGCGGTGGCGGTGGGTTTGGTGCCGGTAGAAAAACCATGAATAAGCCGAAGCAGCAAAAACGCCTGCACCGACAGCAGAAACGGGTATAAAATACCGCACAAAAAACACACGAGCGAACCAAAGGCCATCACCGGAACCCGGCCAATGCGGTCGGTGAGTTTGCCGCTGAAAGGCCGCGATACCCCCGCCGTGAGCGTAAACAACGCAATAATCCAGCCCACGTACTGCTGACCACCCATGCCGGCGAGGTGGTCGGGCAGTTCGGGAATCATCATCGAAAAACTGACGCAGAACAAAAAATTACTGGCACAGAGCAACCAGAACGGCAGGGTGTAGAGCGAGGAGCGAACAGTAGAAGCGGGCGTAGCCGTGAGCAAAATAAAGCCCGGGTTGCGGGTTTGTGTCACGCAGCCCGTAATCAGAAAAGGGGATGAGTTGATTTTTGGTTCCGGTAGCTAGATCCGTTTGCTATGGCTCACGAAATATATCTAATTGGCCTTCGGTGGTTCTATAAGGGCGTTTCAACCCAAATAACTCCACGACGTGCGTTGGGATGGGTAATTTAGCCAAGTTCCCTGGCTCAACTTTAATGGCTCCCGAACCGTAACTTTTGCCGACCAATTTCAAATTTTCTAACGTATCGGGGTGGTTCAGTGCTTGCCAGAGTTTATCAACAAAATCTTTATCTTGATAGATTGGGTAATAAATGGCAACTCTTCTTCTCCGCCAATGCCGGGTGCAATTCAAATTGTCGCTGCCATGTCGTAGCTTCGGGTATGGATAACAACCCGACCTTGACCTTCACCGAAGACGAATACGTGGCCTTAGCCCGCCAAAAATATAACGACCTCAAAGCCCTCAAAGACAAGCCTAC
>JBBRUV010000169.1:0-10343 GCA_038247465.1 Cytophagales bacterium | reverse complement strand
GGTGCAGCCGTACCTGATGTCGTGGATGCAATATGACCCGGCGCAGGAAATCAAGCGGTTTGTGGGGCCGGTGCTGATTATTCAGGGCAAACACGATATTCAGGTGGCGGTTTCGGAAGCCGAAGCCCTGAAAGCCGCCCGGCCCGATGCCAAGCTGGTATTGTTTGAGCAGATGGGACACATCCTGAAAAATGCCCCCGCCGATCGTGCCGAAAACATTAAAACCTACTCTCAGCCCGCGCTGCCCCTCACGCCGGGCCTGGCGGGAGTTATTGCGGGGTTTGTGTTGTGAATTGGTTGTTATAGCCTGGGAGCGGTGGCAGGCTACGTCTTAATTCGCCGAATAGTGTTGCAGATAGGCCACTAACCGCTCAAAGTTCTGCTGCTCGTGAACGTTCTGCGTCTGGCGCATGAGCAGGTGCCGATACGCGTCGGTCAGGCCGTCGAAGCGGGGATTGTGATTGAGCCGGGCGGCAATCAGGGCTTTGTAGCACCGATGGGTTTGGTTATAGACGTATTTGCTGGGTAGGTTGGGCTGCTGATTCAGGATAGAATCCAGAACGGGCAACGTTCCCGACTGGTCTAAAAAAGCAAAACCCTGCTCCGTAAAAAAATCCTGAACCTGGCAGCAAACGTCGCTCAGGTCATCCGGCGTGATGATTTTATACCGAAAATATTTCACGTCGGTAAATTTGCCGATGCTGATAATGAGCGTGTTGGCATCGGGCCGGTAGTCGCGGAGGTTGTTGAGAAACTGCTGGGCAATTTGCTCGATTTGATCGCTCCGGCAGCCAAAATTGACTTCGAGCCAGGTTTCATCGCCGTAGAATGAAGGCGAGAAAATTGCATTTTGGAACCCCGTTGCTGTATTTTTGCGAAATTGCTTTTTCTCGGCCACTAACGTGTACTCATGTTCGGCAAAAAACGGGGTCAGCTGTCGGTGCAAGTCGGTTTCAAACGGCGTATTGGTCATCGGCGTTGCTGTTTAAGCCGTTGGTAGATGCCGTAGATGCCAGAGAATAGCCCAGCCTAAGACCATTAATCAACTAATCTGATACGGATAAGTTTAACCCCCAAGCCCCAATTCTACGATGCGTTTTGTTTACGGCCTGCCTTGCTTTCTCCTGTTTTTTATTGACTTCACACCGGCACTTGCCCAAACCGTGCTGCTGCCCGCGCAGGTGGTGCGGGGCCGGGTGCTGGATGCTGAAACCGACCGGCCCTTAGCCCAGGCCACCGTCATCCTCGAAGACGCGCAACAAGCACACCCCACCGCCACCAATACCAGCGGTGTGTTCCGGTATCCCAAAATCATCGTCGGGCGGTATCAGCTTCGGGTGCAATCGGTTGGGTATGAGTCACAAACGGTGGCCGAACTCGTGGTCGAATCGGGCAAAGAGCAGGTGATTGAGGTGCGGCTGCGGCCCGGCACCGAGCAACTCGCCGAAACCGTTGTGAAAGGTATCCGGCCCGACAATAACCTGACCAGTACCCAGAGCATCACGCCCGAACAGATACTCCGGTTTCCGGCCACGTACTTAGACCCGGCCCGGCTTGCCACCTCGTTTGCGGGCGTGGTCAACACCAGCGATCAGGCCAATAACCTGGCCGTGCGGGGCAACTCGCCCAACGGCCTGACCTGGCGGCTGGCCGATGTCGAGATCGTGAATCCGAACCACCTCAGCAACGCCGGCACCGTTGGCGACCGGCCAACGCCATCGGGCGGGGGCGTAACTATTCTGAGCGCGCAACTCCTGGGCCCAACGCGGTTTCTGACCGGGGCTTTTGGGCCGCAATACGGCAACACGCTGGCCGGGGTGATGGACATGAGCCTGCGGGCAGGCAACAACGAACGGCGCGAATTTACGGCACAGGTCGGGCTGATTGGCGTTGATGTAGCCGCTGAAGGGCCGATTAACAAGCAACGTGGTTCGTCCTATTTAGTCAATTACCGCTATTCGTTCACGGGTTTGCTCGGTTTGCTGGGCATCACGTTCGGGGGCGAGTCTATCAAATTTCAGGATTTGGCCGTGAACCTGACCTTCCCCATGCGCCGGGGCAAGCTGACGCTGTTTGGAATGGCGGGTAGCAGCAGCAATCAGTTCACGGCAAAAGCCGATTCGCTGCGCGAAGCAGATAAAGACCGATTTACTATCGGCTTCAGGTCAGCCATGAGCGCGGGCGGGCTGACATACAGTCAGAACCTTGGCCCGCGCTGGACCTGGAAACTCTCGGCGGTGGCATCGGCCAATACCAACACCCGCACCCAAAGCCCAGCCAGGTTATTGCCCGGATTTACACCGTTGTTTGGGTTCGGGCCGTATCAGCGCGACCGCAATACCAATGCCCGCGCCACGCTCCTGAACCAGTTTTCGTACCGAGCCAACGAACGAAGCCAGTGGCAAACGGGCCTGTATCTGACGCGCTGGTATGGCTCATTGCGCGTTGACCGCGATTATCAGCCTCTGATTACATCACTCAACAACGGCCTGATTCAGGAAGGCGTTTTGTGGGCGTGGCTCGTGCAGCCATTCGTGAATTTTCAGTACCGGCCCCGGCCTACCATCACGCTTAACGCGGGGCTACACGGCAACTTTTTTACGCTCAACAAAAACAGCGCATCGCTCGAACCCCGGCTGTCGGCGCGGTGGCAAACGGGTGAGCGCGAGGCATTTACGCTGGCCTACGGGTTGCACAGCCAAACGCAGCAACCCGTTTTGTATATCTCGCGGGAGACCAACCTGCTGAGTTCGCGGGCGATCAGAAACGAAGGGCTGGGCCTGACAAAAGCGCATCACATTGTGGCGGGTTATACCCACGAGTTCAGCGAAACGGCCTCGCTCAAAACCGAAGCCTACTATCAGGCGTTGTTCGACGTTCCCGTTTCTGAACTGCCGGGCGGTTTGTTTTCGGCTATCAATCTACTGGATACCGAGACATTTGCCGTTACGCCGGAGCCACTGGTAAACGCCGGACGGGGCCGCAACACCGGCCTGGAGGTAACGTACCAGAAACTCCTCGCCAAAAATTATTACCTGCTGCTGACGGGTTCGGTCTATAACGCACAGTTCAGCGCCCAGGACGGTATCTGGCGAGATAGCCGGTTCAACGGGCGGCACGCCATTAATCTGACCGGCGGTAAAGAATTTGCGTCTATCCGGCGGGGCAACACGCATACGTGGGGTTTCAACGCCAAACTGACGCAGGCCGGTGGTTTCCGCGACCGCCCGATTGACGAAGCGGCCTCGCGCAATGCCCAGACAACGGTTTACGCCGGAGCTGATTATTCGGTGCAATTGGCTGATTATTTCCGGGCCGATGTACGGATTTACTGGAAAAAGAGCCGGGAACGTTCCAGCCGCACTCTGTCGCTCGATTTGCTCAACGCCACCAACGCTCAAAACGCGGCTTTCAGCACATTCGACGCGCTGCTGGGCCGGGTGGTGCCGCGTTACCAGTTGGGGCTGCTGCCGTTGCTGAATTATCGGTGGGAATTCTAACAATCCACGCAAAAATGGGGTATATACACCATCACTTCAACGTTAGATAATTTCTATGAAAAAGCGCGAGCAACTGGCCCTCATTCGCCGGTATTACCCCAATGCTATTGCAACCGATGATAACGTGAATACGCTGATTGATTACGTAGAAGACGTGCTGGATCTGGAATCCGCCCAGGTTATGCTGGGCGACAGTATCTGCAGCGACGGCGTGAACAGTATTCAATACCCGGTGCGGACCGCCGAGTTTCTGGGGCCGTTCAAAATGGGTGGTCTGGGAGGTTTTCCGTTTGCCGGATTAACCGGCATGGGGGCATTAGACAGCCACGTTCCCGACGAGGGGGCTATCCTGCTGTACTATGGCCCGCACGTGGGCGTGTCGAGGGACGGAGTTATGGGTGAAATTTGCCGGGCTGGCCAAACCGAGAAATCGAAATGTTGCGGGGCATTGATTGGCGCACTCAACAAACTCATAAAAGGTACCATTGTGGACGGCGAAATGAGGGAGATGGATCACCAGATGAGTGCTATCGAACAGATTCTGTTGAAGCAGAAAGACCGGATTCTGGCGGCTGCGATTCCGTTGCAGGAGGCCAACGAGGTGTTTTATGAAGCGATTGACGAACGAGTTCAGCAACTCACCGCCCAGACCACCCACAAATGTAAATACATTATTCTGGTGGGGGCTATTCTGATCAACAGCGACAGTGGTGTGGGGTCGTTTACGGCCACCAAGCGGTTTGATGTCATTGATCTACAGACCAAAGAACGCCAAAGCCTGCTAAACGATTATTTCGCCTGACGAAAAGACGGCGGGCTGTCACGCATCAACACCGAAGAACGGGCAATGAGGGCAGTTTGCGTGTTTAGCCGCCCACTCAGCACCTGACCAATGATACGTTTGAACAACCGCCCGCCGGTCTCGATCAATGCATCGGGGAAATCGTAATCGGGGTTGTGCAGGGCCGGGGTTTTCTCACCCGCGCCCAGGCCGAACATGGCACCGGGAAATTGTTGCGTAAACCAACCGAAATCTTCACCAAACGTAAACGGCGTGGGCTGCACCCGCAACGGCAAACCAGCCTCCTGAGCCGCCCGCGCTACCACTGCATTGCCGGTTTCGTGGTTAATGGTAGTCGGGAAATAATCGAACCAGTTGGTTTCGGGGCGGAGCCGGTGCCGGGCGCAAACCGCACGCAACGCAGTTTCGAGGGCATCCACGAGCGTCTCCATTCGGTTGCGGTGCCAGGTGCGGAGGGTAAAATGCGCTTCGCCGTAGCCCGCCGAAATCCCGTATTCTTTTTTACCCAGAATCAGATGAACCGGCGTGATAAGAGCGAAATCGGTGCGGGCTGGATCGCTGATAATCAACTCGTTACACGCCTGCACGAGTTCGGCCAGGGCCAGCGCGGGGTTAATTCCGTTTTCGGGTTCGGATGCGTGCGATTCTTTCCCGAACAACGAGATTGCCACGCTCTGCACCGTTGGGCTGAACTGCCCCGCCACCCACAACACCTGATGCAACGGATAACCCGGCACGTTGTGCAACGCAAAGACGTAATCGGGCGTGAGGGGCGCAAAACGCGGGTCGGCCAGCACCGCAGCCGCGCCTTTGCCGGTTTCTTCGGCGGGTTGAAACAACAGCACCACGCGCCCCTGGTCAAACTCTGCCGTTTGGAGCCAGGGCGTTAGCCCGGCCAGAATAGCCGCGTGACCGTCGTGACCGCATTTGTGCGACACCCCCGCCCGCGTTGAGCGGTGCCCGAAGGTGTTTGTTTCCTGAATCGGGAGCGCGTCTAACTCGCAGCGAATCAGCACGGTAGGGCCGTTGTTGCCAAAATCATAAACCACTGCCACGCCATGCCCGCCGAGGTCAGTAATAAGTTGAGACGGGTTGTAGGGACGAACAAACTCAACGATTCGGCGGGCGGTTTCGGCTTCGTGGCCTGATAATTCGGGGTTACGGTGCAGATCGTGGCGGAGGGCTACGGCAGTGTCTGACATGATTTTTAACGGAATTGGTAGGTACTAATCAACAAAAATTAACGCATATTAATCGGGTTGCACGGGCCAGTACATCACAAACGTGGCTCCCCGCCCGACTTGCCCGTCGGCGATGATGGCTCCGCCGTGATTTTCGAGTATGCGCTGGCAGATTGACAGCCCAAGACCCGTACCGGCATATTGGCTACGGTTGTGCAGCCGCTGAAATGGCTGAAACACAACTTGATTATACGTCGGCTCAAACCCGATACCGTTGTCGGCAACGGTCAACTGGTGGTGCGGCACTGCCGGGGTGTCTGCTGCATCGGGGTGCGAATCGAGGGATTCGTACTGCACCCGAATCACGGGCGGCACATCTGGGCGGGCATACTTCAGGGCGTTGCCAATCAGATTATCCATCAGTTGATAAAACATAAATCCGACTACGCGCACCGTTGGCAACGGTGCGGCCTCGATCCGGGCCTGTTTCTGGTTTATTGCGTCCTTATACTCTTCGATTACTTCGGCCAGCAAACTATTCAGATCAACCAATTCGTATTGTTTTGACGAAACATTGGTGCGCGAATACGCGATGAGGTCTTTGATGAGTAACTGCATCCGTCCGGCGGCCTGCATCGAACGGTAGAAATAGTCGCGGGCAGTTTCAGACAGCGTTGCCGCTTCGTGATCCAGAATCAGGCTGTTTAAGGTCTGGATTTTCCGCAACGGCTCCTGCAAATCGTGGCTGGCTGCGTAGGTAAACGTGTTGAGTTCGGCGTTTCGGCGTTCTAATTCGCGGTTTTTTTCGGCTAATGTCCGGTTTAATTCGGCCATCTGCTGCTCCTGCTGCCTGCGTTTGGTCACGTTCATGTCAATACCAAACACCCCAATTGGCTCGCCCTGCTGATTGCGAATAATCTGGCCGATGGTATGAATAGAAATCTCGCGGCCTAATTTGTCAAACCGCCGGTATTCCATCTCCATGTTTTCGCCCTGCACGGCTTTGGCAATGCCTCCCTCCAAAATGGGCAGGTCGTCTAAGTGGGTTTTCTGGGCCACACTGTCCAGATCAACCTCGATTTCGCCGGGTTCGTAGCCCCAGAACAAATACATTTCAGGACTCCATCGGATGGTTGTTTCGCCGAAATACCACTCCCAGCTTGCCATGCCCGCCATGTGCTGCGCCTGGCTGAGTTGGGCTTCGCGGAGCAGCAATTTTTCGCTCACGGCCCGGTAAGAATCTATATCTAATGTCAGCCGCTGATCGGAAAGAATGGTAACGGGCTGCTGGTTGTTGAGTAGGTGATCAGAAGACATCTGTACAAAAAGGCCCGGGGCCAGAAAAGCAATGTTATGACACAAAGCTATCCTGAATTACTTTGCAATGCACAAAACCTTGCCACCCGCCCATGCGCCAAACCCTTGCCCAGATTGCCCTCGTGGTTCGCGATTATGACGAAGCCATTGCGTTTTATACCCAAACCATGCAGTTTGACCTCGTAGCCGATACCCGGATGAGCGACACCAAGCGCTGGGTGGTGGTGGCCCCACCGGGTGGAGGGTGTAAAGTACTGCTGGCAAAAGCCGTTGGCGACGAGCAAACCAGCCGGGTGGGCAATCAGACCGGCGGGCGGGTGTTTCTGTTTCTGCACACCGATGATTTCTGGCGTGATCACAAACACCTTGTTAGTCACGGAATTACGTTTGTTCGTGGGCCGGTTGAGGAAGAATACGGCACGGTGGCGGTGTTTGCCGATTTATACGGCAACCTCTGGGATTTGATTCAGCCGAAAGCTGGAGAGTCTGTTTGACGATGAACACCATCGGCTATTGGCTCACCGAAACGCCGGATTCGACGGAGCAGGCGCAGTTGCTCTACATCATGGCGCACCCCAGCGAAGAAGCCGGAAAGCAGTACTGGAAAGCGTTTGGCAACGATCCGAAGTAGAAACCGGCAAAAACGGAGTCAGAGAAAAACGGTGCGCTAACCAAGCGCGTTGATGCCGTGTATTTGCACCCAACAGATTATTTGCCGATGCGGTAGGATTTAAACGGTATTATTCTGTCTTTCCTCGTTCGGCACGGGCCGCCCCGCTCGGAATGACAAAACAACTCCAATTCATAAACATGTACTATCTATTTATGAAGCTCCAGTGTAAAAATTGGGGTTTTTTTGTTGAAACTCATGCAAATCCATTCACGTAGGAAGTTACTTTTGTAAACACAGCTTCATCGTTAGTTATGCACCCACGTACACTCATTACCGGAATTTTACTCTTGTTGACCCTCTCTACATTCGGGCAGTCTGCATCGTTTCGGCAGCTTGAGGAGAAGGTTTATCAATTAAACAACGCCCTGAAATACAAGGAGTCACAGGCACTGCTGTTGCCGCTGTTGCAACGTGAGGGTCTCAGTGCCGACGATAAATATCAGGCTGCCGTTCTGCTGTCCTACACCTACAAACGGGTGTATGACTACCAGGCAACGCTGCGATTTTTAGAAACCGCCCGGCAGTTTGCCCAAAAAACGGCCAAAAAAGAAGCCTACCTCGCCCTGATTCAGGGGCAGGAAGCCTTTGTCTATTTCGATACTCGCCAGTATCAGCGGGCCGACAGCGTGATGCGGATGTTGGCAAAAGCCGATTTCCGGTATATAGACCTCGAAAACAAATCGAAATTAGTGATGCAACAGGGTTACCTGCTGTTTCTGGGCAAAGACTACCCGGCTGCCGAAGCAACCTACAACCGGGCCATCGGCTGGATGCAGACCGCCGACCCCTGCGACCTGCCCATGATTTACGTCAAGAAAATGCAGCTTTATGCCGCCATGAACCGCATGGATTTGCTAAAAAACGCGCTGCGCCAATCGGAGCAGTCTGCCGATTCGTGCGGCATAATGAAATACCATATCTATGCCAACGAAGAACTGCTGACGATCTACAAAAGCCGGAACAACGTTGCCGGTATTGCCAAAACGTCCCGAATCGTTGATTCGCTGAATGGTCTCTACGCCCGCGCCGAACAGGTGGCCGCCCTCCACAGTCAGAAAGAAACCCTGTTGCTTGGCGACAAAGACCGTGAGGTAAAGCAGGAGCAACGCAACGGCAGCTACCTCATTGGTGGCCTTGTGGCGGCATCGCTGATCGTGCTTGGTTTGCTGGCCGGGCTGTTTTTTTATCGCCGGCGGCAACGGGCCATGGAGCAGGAGTTTATGCAGATGAAAGCCGAACTGGAACGGTATCTGGCCCTCAACAAGACCGCTGCGCCGGCTACAAAATCATTTTTGAAGAAGCCCGCTCTTTCGGGCCTGTCTGACCGGCAACGCGACATATTGGCGTTGGTGGCTGCGGGACTGAGCAACAAGGCCATTGCCGATAAGCTGTCTATCTCTGAAAACACGGTGAAGTACCACATCAAAAATGTGTACCTCCTGCTGCAAATCAAAGACCGGCGAGATTTACTGTTAAATCTGGGAGAATAGGTTACTTGTTGGCTTAAAAACGGACTACCCGCGCGGGTAGTCCGTTTTTTTACGCCAAAAACTACCCGTCCGGGTAGTTGAAAAGGCCGAAAACAGTAATACGTTTGGCGCAATTGACGGGCGCAGACACAAACCAACCGCTGCCCGCAGCTAAACCAAATCTCTACTATGTTATTCTCTACCGTTTCCCGGTTTCTCAAACCGATGATGTTCAACCAGGTTAGCCACTCGACTAACCGACTAACGCGCTACGTCCCGGCGGCTCTGCTGGCTCTGTTGCTGCTGCTAAACCTGACCCCCGCTCAGGCTGCCCCCGCTCAGGTCGTGCCCGCGCCCATGACCTACACCGTAACTATCGGCGGTGATGATACCGGGAATTCTACCGAAGGATCGCTACGAGATGTCGTAAGCCGTGCTATGGATAACGATATGATTGTGTTTGCCCCCAGCATCACCCACATCATCCTCAAATCGGAGATTACGATTATGCAGTCCCTCACCATCAGTGGCCCCGGCGTTACCATCAGTGGGGGTAGTAACAACCGGGTGTTTACCCTGAAAAACTCCGGCATCACCCTCTCCGGCCTGACCATTGCTGATGGCAAGGCTGCTGATGGCAAGGCTAATGCTAAAGCCGAAGTCTTATTAGTCGTCCGCCTTGCCAGTGAGAACAACGGCAATGGGGGCGGTGTGTATAATGACAAATGCAGCCCCACTTTTCTTAACTGCACTTTTGTTAACAATACAGCCACAAATGGCGGGGCCATGTATAACAACGGGGCGGGTGACACATCGAGTCCGGTACTGGTCAACTGTCTGTTTACAGGAAACTCAGCGATAAGTATTAGCCAAGAGCTTATCATACCGATAAGCAAAGGTAGTTATAGTGGAGTTGGTGGTTACGGCGGAGCCATCTACAACGATGCCAGCAACTCGGGTACGTCTGCCCCAATCATTACCAACTGTACGTTCACCAAAAACACCGCTGGTGCGAGTGGCGGTTCGGCTATTTACAACCGAGAGGGTGTAGACCTGACGCTCAACAACAGCATTGTTTGGGACAACATCGGGTCAAATGGCATTACCAATGGCAATTCCAGTGAGGAGTATTCGGTCCCGGTTTCGGCAACGCTGAATATCAACAACAGCGACGTGCAGGAACTGACATCGCTCACCGTAACGGGCACGGGTAACATCAGTTCCGATCCCCTGTTTACGTCGGCCATCGTCTTTACCCTGCAAGACGCATCGCCCGCCCGCAACACGGGCAGAGACAGTTTCTACGATGACATTACGGGTGCGCCCACTACGGACCTTGGCGGTCTGCCCCGCAAAAACGGCCAGATTGACATGGGTGCTTTTGAAAACACCAGCAGTCCC
>JBBRUV010000168.1:0-10378 GCA_038247465.1 Cytophagales bacterium | reverse complement strand
TCGAAGACGACGACGTTGATAGGCGGCAGGTGGAAGGCGGGAGACCGTTGGAGCCGAGCCGTACTAATGAGTCCAAACGTGTGATCAATATATGGTGTTAGTGAAACCCTGCAATATTATATAATTAATCGCTTTCTATTTTTTCCATTCGGATCGAGACATCAACTCATATTGGCTTCATATATCAAGCTATAGCTTATGAATGAAGCCCAAGAAACTACAGGGCGTTGGTGGTTATAGACCGGGTGAACACCTTTTTCCATGTCGAACAGAGCCGTTAAGCCCCTGGTCGCCGATGGTACTGCCGGACGATGGCGGGAGAGTAGGTTACTGCCACCCCTTAGTTATTGTAAACCCCTCACTGAGAAATCAATGAGGGGTTTTTTTATGCACCAATACTGACCGTTCCAGACAAACACTACATAAAAATCAACGGATTGTACACTTCCAAATCCTACAGCGAAATCGTCGTAGAATTTGGAAGTGCGTAGCATCAACTATAATTTAACGGCGCAGGACAGAAGACAGCAACTTATTGATTCAACTGTAGCCGCGATGCCGGGCAATACATCAATTTACTGCCGATATCAAAACTAACTTTCAGCGCGTGTGCCAGATAGCCATTCGGTATTGTCACCTGATGTTTCAACTGTACGGCATCGGTCACGAGTGGAACACGGTTGCAGATCTAGACCGTTGGGTCGTCCCAAAAGCCGTCTTTCAGGGTGTACATCACAGGGCAGGCGTTGGTGCTGGCGGTTGTGAAACCACTCACCGGACTGTAAGCCGAGACTTGCCCCGGCCCGCATACTGTGGCAACCTGAAACTCATAGGCAGTGCCGGGGTTTAGTCCGGTAGCGTTGTAAGGCGACGTTGCAGTGACCGCAGTTCCCCAACTCAACGCCCCGGCCACGCGAATTTGCGCGGAATACGGTAGCAGTGGCCCCGCGCAACTGAGCGTTGTCGAAGTGGATGAAGCGTTGAGCGTAGTAAGGCTGGATGCCAAGTTACCACAGACTACGGTTGTAAAATTGCTTGACCCTGTGTAAGCCGATAAACCTGTTAGCGAACAGGCCGTTGCCAATTGCCACTCATAGGGCGTGCTGGCCGAAAGGCCGGTCAGCGAATAAGCCAGCCCGGTAACGCCAGCGATCACCGTCCAGGTAGGGTTGCTAAGCCGTCGCCAGCGCACAGTGTAGAGCGTGGTGGGTGGCCCGATCCAGCTTAAATTTTGGGCGTTGAATGTCGTACCGGATGCCGAAAGGCTCGTTACGACGTTGATACGGGGTGTTGTCGTAAATAAGGTCGTAAATAAGTTAGATGCCGAGTAAGCCGTGCTTTGGCCCGGCCCGCAGACAGCGGCTAACTGCCACTCGTAAGGCGTGGCCGGGTTCAGGCCCGTCAGCACGTAAGGTCTTCCCAGAATTCCCGGCACATCGGTCCAAGTGGCGTTGCCAATCGGTCGCCAGCGCAGGTCAAACGGGTTACTCGCAAAGCCTTGCCAATTTAGATTAGTAGCATTAAATGTGGTTCCGAATGTTGCCAGCCCACTGGCCGAGTTAATACAGCCCGTTGTGGTAAACGAAGCTGGGATACTACACGCCGAGTTCTGCGTGGCCGAACACACCGATGCCACTTCGGCTTCATAAACCGTTGTGGCACTTAAACCCGTAAGCGTATAAGGCCGGGTAACTGGTGCGGTGGCATCAGTCCAGGTTGAGCCACCAACAGGCCGGTAGTGCATTGTATAAGCATTTCCGGCTGGCCCGCTCCAGTTCAGATTGGCCGCGCTGAACGATGTTCCCAACACAAAAATACCCGTCGCCAAATTACTGCAGGCAGTTGTTGTGAATGAATACGGTGTGTTGCTGTCTATACTCGATTACGTGGGTGTGCAAGCAATTGCCACCTGATATTCATAAGCCGTAGTGGGGGTCAGCCCCGTTAGCGAATACGTACCACCGTAGCTGGTAACGGCGTTGGCAATGGTATTCCAGGCCAATACAGGCGTTGTCTTTAGCCGATATTGCAGGTTGTAAGTGTTCTTATAACTGTCATATCAGGTTAATTGCGCTGAACCAAAGGTGAGCATTGACGCATTCGGGCCGTAGGTCTGATTTGTGCGGCAGCGTAGTAAACGTAGTAGACGGGCTGAAAACAGATGATTCTGTTGGCCTACAGGCCATGTTTACTTGCCATTGATAGGATGTACCGGGTTCAAGGCCGGTCACTAAATAATTGCTTGATCCAATGCCGGAGACCGATGTCCAGCCCGTTGTAGTGGCACTCATGCTGGCGGGCCGATACTGCGCCGTGAATGTTTGCCCGGTAAAATAGCCCCCTGGGTTCCACGATAACGTGACGCGGTTTAGTCCAACACTGTATGTATTAAGTGAATAAGGCCGCGGGTATGACTGCGTAGTGAACGAAACTGGTGACGTAAAGGCCGAGTACACCCCCGCCCCGCACGATGCCCGTGCCTGCCATTGGTAGCCCGTGTTGTTGGTTGATCCGCTAATGGTGGTGTAAGCCCCGCCAATGGGCCGCCACTGCACATCATAACTGCTGGCCGTACCGAGATTATTCCAAAGAAACACCGCACTTGTTGACCCAACGCCGGTATTGGTGGGGTTGTATGCCGTTGGTGTAATCACGTTTAGTACGTAATCTTCGGTCTCACCGTAGCTATATGATCCGCATGCACCCAAACCGGCAGGAATCGTATTATATGCCACTACAACCCGAACATCAACCGGGCCGGTGGCGGTATTGGGCGGGATGGTCAGGCTACCCGAAAAGCTATTGGTAGTTACCGTTGTCGGAGCCTGAAAAATCACTTCAGTAGCACCGAATGTTCCATCCCTGTTCAGGTCGGCCCAGATTGTAACCCCATTGGCAAAGCTTGAATTGGTAAACGTACCAGCGAATGAATAAGGCTGGCCGGGGGCCACATTGGTTGTTGCCGCCGTATATGACGCATATCCCGTTGAACAACCTGTTACATTACTGAGCATAACACTGTTGACTGTGAATGAATTGATGCCCCCGGTAAAACAGCCGTTCAGAAACGTTGGGCGGCAGGAGGTCAGGGCGTTGGGCGCGGTAATAGCAGTTGACGCATCGGCCCTGGCCCAACCGAATGGGCCAGCCAGCAGAACAAAGAACAACGCTACTCGAACGGATAACTGATGCGGAATAAAATACAGCATGGGCGAATTGGTTTGTAGGTTAATTCAGATGATAATAAAGCCTGACTGCTTTCTCTCATTTACTGCACCAAAAGTAAAGTATTGCTCAACCTACATTTTTACCGAATAGTAAATGTCAGCTACCGAGTAGTAAACAGTCAGGGTAGCCATTCTTTTTCAGCCAGCCAACAGCGCAGGTAAATACAACGGTTACCTATCTTCGTTGCATAGTCAACTCACACTGTCTCATGGCAAAACACACGGCTAATCGTCGGGCGGGCCGGGCAAGCAATCCCGCTTCTGCCCACCCCACAGTTCCCCAACCAGCATCACCCGCCCCGGCAAAACCGCCGATTCGGGCCACCTCAGAGTCTTCGGCAAATCCGGCCAGATGGCAACAGACGCTCTTATTCGGGTTGTTCTTAGCGTCGCTCTTCACACCAGTAGTGTTCAGCAGCACGTCCTTTTTCGGATTTGTGTCAGAACGCGGAATTTTCTTCCGGGCCGTTGTTGAGCTAATGTCCCTTATTGCGGTATTCAAACCCGGTTTTTGGCGGGCAGGCTGGTCATGGCTGCAGCTCTCAGTTGTATTATTTCTGGTCATAATCGGCTTAGCCGATGCCGTTGGTGTAGATTTCAGACTTAGTTTGCTATCTGGCTTTCTGCGGATGGAGGGCTTTGTGGGGTATCTCCACTTCGGCCTGTACACGCTGGTGCTGGCACGGGCAGGTTTCTCGGCCCGGCAATGGAACGGAGCGTTTCTGGCCTCCGTGAGCGTGTCGGTGCTGGTGTTTGTTATAGGGTATTTTAGCACATCGGGCTGGCTCGGCGATAGATATAGATTTGTGGCAACCGTTGGTCAGCCCACGTTTTTGGCCGTTTACTGGTTGATCCATTTGTTTCTGGCTGGCTATATCACCCTGACAATGAATAAACTACCAATTTTATGGCGGTTTGTGGGTTTCGGTATTGTGTCGGCAATTTTGCTCTGGGGAATCCTATTAACCGGAGCGCGGTCGGCGGTGCTGGGGTTGCTGGCGGGTGGAGCAGCAACCGGGTTGGCCTGGCTTTGGGTACGTCAGAACCATCAGCACCGGGTCAGCAATACGTCCCGCACGTTGCCTGCTGTGGCAGGAATTATAATCGGAGTGCTGGTATTGGGGGCTGGCAGCTATGCAGTAGCCCGTTACACTACTGTTTTGCGGAATATACCAGGCTTGGGGCGAATTGCTGACCTCACCGGCGGCAACAACACCCTGCCTGCCCGCCAAATCACTACCCAAATTGCTCTCAAAAGTTTTCAGGAAAGACCCCTACTGGGCTGGGGGCAGGAGAATTACAGCTACGCTTTCTCGAGGTTTTATGACCCGGCACTCGTGGCCGGCAGCGGTACCGAATGGTATGACCGCGTTCACTGCGTACCGCTCGAATGGGCGTGTTCGGCAGGAATTTTGGGGCTGCTGGCCTACGGATTTCTATGGTTCTGGCTGATTCGGGGGTTGTGGTCAGTAGCGCGGGCAGAAACCCACGAGTCAGAGAAAACAACGGGCGAGTCAAGGGAAACAACGCGGGTTTCCACCCGCGCTACGGCAGCTCTATTCGGTTTGCTGGCCGCTTATTTTACGTTTAGTCTTCTCAACCCCGACAATCTGCTGGCCGCGCAATTTTTCTTCCTGCTCATTGGCTTCGTAGGCGCTCATCAACCACAAACAACCACGTATTCATTACCAACCCAACCAGTGCGGCTACTGGCCGCAATAGTCTGGATTATTTCCGCCTTTGGCCTGAGCTACCTCACCCTTACTGCTTATCAAACCCTGCGTCGACTCGACAAGCAGACAACGATGACCAACGGTTTCGACCGGATGAGTTTCCTGAGAGCAACCTACGATCAAGCTCAAATTGGGCGATATGAAGTAGCCGATGCCGTGGAGAGTTTCGCCATCAGCGCGTTGCAACAGCCCGATCTGCCTGCCGAAGCCAAGCGATTTTGCTACGAGCAAGCATTAGCCGTGATGACAGACCAACTCCGCGAACGCCCCAAATATGGTCGGCTATTGCTCCGTATATCATCGCTACACGCGGCTGCAGGGCAATATGACCGGGCCACCAAAGCGATTCGGGAGGCCATCGCCATTGACGGCCCCAAACGCCCGGCTACCTTTATGCTCCTGGGCGATACTTATCTCATGCAACAAAATTATCCGGCAGCAATGGCAGCTTTCGGGCAAGCCCGGCAGATTCAGCCCCAGTGGATGTTGCCGATTGTTAGTCAGGCACAGGTGGCTGCTTTTCAGCGAGATACAACGCAGATCAATCGCCTGATGGCGCAGATAGACACCCGCGCCCTGCTCGAAAATCTGCCCGCTGTAAAGCAAGCTTATCAAACAACGGGCAATTTGCGGGGCTTCGTTCGGCGGATTGCGTCAGCACCAAACGGAGAACGTTTCATGTTCAATCGCCTGGTTTACCAGGATTGGGCCTTGACTGCCTTTGACCTCGGCGATGTTACACAAGTATCAGTAGCGTTGCAAGACTTTGATGTTCACTTCCGGGAGTATCACAGCCTCTTCACGACCGCCGAAATTGATCAGATTATTGCCGAATCGCGCCGGGGAATCCGCCCGGATAAGCTGGCTGAGATAGCTGCCCGCCTGCCCGTAACGGATGGTGTGCCGGAATGGTAATTACAATGATGGCACAAATTCCAGATTTATATCCTGATTAACCCCGTTGACTGGCACGTTCTGGCGCAAAGTCATTTTTTTGTTGGTCAGTTCAATCAACGGGAAATCGCCCTTAAAACCCGTTACGTTCACGTTTACGGCTTTGTTGTCGGCAGTAAGCGTCCATTCGCCCCCGTTCAGGATTTGCTTTGTGGTTTTGTCTAAAGCCCGAACGGTGTTGTTATCGCGGAACTGAAAAATAAGCCCGAATAAGACTTGCGTGGTCAGGTTAGTTTGGTTGGCGTTAATGGTTTTGCCGCTCACGTCGGTCAGTTTATCGAGTTGCCACGCGTTAGCCGCCAGCAATTGGGTTTGCGTTTGGGCCGTTGGGGTGGGCATCATGCCGCCCGTGTTGTTGTCGTCTTTGTTGCAGCCCGACAGCACCGCGAGGGGCAGCAACAGGCATAAAAATTGAGTTGATAAACGCATCAGTATTGTGGTTGTTGAGGTAGCAAGGTAGTAATTTCTAAAACCCAAACCATTGTGCGGCTACGGTTGCGGGTGGTTTGCTTTCTAACGTTCGTTCTAACACGTCGGGTATTTTGGGGAAGAAATCCAACCCGGTCATCGCTTCAATTTTATCAACTGGCACCACAAACGCCCGCAGCGGCTCGTCTGATGGTTCATTTTTGAGCAAGAAACCAATCATGCGAATGTCGGGTTTGCGGCAATACAAAATCACTTTGTAACAATACTCCGACACAGCTACCTCGTTTTGCCTGCCGATGGTTTCTAAGCCAGCCCGCAATACCGGACCAGTGATAACATACAAACCTTCGTCGCGCAAAGCCCAGGCCCGCACCTGCTCTTCAAGTTCTTTCCAGATGCCCCGGTTAAACTGCGGTGCCTGCGGAGTAATGTTGCTCATCAGAAATGTTTCGGTCATCATCCGCTGCGAAAACTTAAAATCACCCGCCGGGGCAAGGTGGCCCCGGTCATACCCGGATCGGGTATAGTCAGACGGCAGGGCCGTGCCGCCATCCACCGTCGGGTCAGGTTTGAAGCTCGTGCCAGCGCGGTCGGCATCGCCGGTCAGTTTGTAGGCCAACAGCGGATACGCCACCCAATCGGCGCTTTTGTAATCGGTACGGTAGCGAACCGTATAGCCTTCGTGCCGAACGAGTTGAGCATCAGCAAGAGCCTTACCGACTGGCAATAGAAAATCAACCTGTTTCTCAAAATCGAACCGGCTGCCGGGCATCGAACTTGCCGACGGTGCGGCATCAGTTGGCCCGTCTGCCGGGTTTGTTTTGCCGCGATTAGTTGGCGAAGCGACACCACCACCGGCACTGCCCGAACGGTCGTCGGTAGCAACATCGTCGTTGCTCGGTTCAGGGGTGGTGTTATCGGCAGGAACGGGTTCGGGGGCTTTGTAAGGATTAGTGGCTTCTTTCTCGTTGCGGGCGCGTCCGGGGCCGAGACCGACTAATCGCCTGACATCGTTCCAGAATGCCACAACAGGCGTTGTTTGCCCGCCGTAATGCAGAAAAAGACCAATCAAAAAGAAGATAAAGAGCAGAACCAGCGTATTGCCGGGTAGCCGGAATCCCCGGCGAACAGGTGTATTGGGCATTGATGTTTTTGTTTATGGCAAGATAACGAGTTAAGTCGGGGTTTAGCCCAGACAGCCAGAAACTCACCGTCCGCTTGCCAGGGCCAGCACACAAAACGCATCAACCACCCACAAACCTACCGGAATCTCATGGGCTTTGCCAGCCGCAATTTTTACCACTGTCCAGCTTAAAAATCCCCAGACAATACCCTGCGTGATGGAATAACTGAACGGAATCAGCACCAGGGCCAGCAAACACGGTAGGGCTTCATCGAGTTGATCCCAGGCTATTTTTCGGATAGGCTGCATCATAAACGCGCCCACCAGCACCAACGCCGGGGCCGTAGCAATGGCCGGGACAACCGACAGCAACGGCGATAAAAACAGAAACGGTAAAAACAACAACCCCGCCACCACCGCCACCAATCCCGTGCGCCCGCCCTGGGCAATACCCACCGCCGACTCAATGTAGGCCGTGCCGGGACTCGTGCCAAGTAGCCCGGCCAACGCCGTTGCCACCGCGTCGGTCAGTAGTGATCGGGTCAGGTTACGGGGTTCGCCGGTGGCTTCGTCTTGCAGGTTGCCCGCTTCGGCCACGCCCACAAACGTGGACAGGCTATCGAATAAATCGGTGAACAAAAACGCGAAGATCACCGGCCACAACGACCATTGCAGCGAGCCGACCAGATCGAGTTTGCCAATCAGACCGAAATCGGGTGCGGCCCAGATACCCCGGAAATTCACCAGAGTTTTGGCTCCGGTAATGGCGGTGGCGTCACCCCAAAACCGCCCAATGGCCGCAGCCGCCAGCGTGGTGCAAACAATACCGATGATGATGGCCCCCGGAATTTTGCGAACCACTAAGCCCATTGTTAGCAGCAAGCCAAACAAAAATGTGCCAATAATGGGGTCGTGGAGGGGCGCGAGACCCACCAGAGTACTTGGATTACCGATGATAAAGCGGGCGTTCTCGAAGCCGATAAGCGTGATAAACAGGCCAATACCTGCCGAAATAGCGTAGCGCAACGGCTTAGGAATGGCCCTCACAACGGCAGAACGCACGTTGGTGACAGAGAGCAGAATAAAAATAATACCGGCCCAGAACACGGCTCCGAGGGCGGTTTCGGGTCGGATGCCCATGCCTTTAACCGCCGTGAAGGTAAAAAACGCATTTAGCCCCATCCCCGGAGCCACCACAATCGGGTTGCGGGCATATAAACCCATCATCAGGCTGCAAAAAAACGACAGCAAAATGGTTGCCGTTAGTACGCCCGAAAACGGCAATCCACTCTGGCTCAGAATCGCCGGATTAACCACAATGATGTACATCGTGGCAAGAAACGTGGAAACGCCCGCGAGGATTTCAGTACGCTTTTTCAAGTTGCTGCTGTTGTAGAGTTGCTATGTTGTAGAGTTGTTGGTGCTGAAAAACTCTGTAACAGCAGCAACTCTACGACACTACAACTCCTTTAAAAGTCGCCCCGCTCCGGCATCCATCCAGACCTGCGCATTCGGGTGTTGTTGAACAATAGTGGCCGGAAAATCGGGCGAGACCGGGCCTTCGACTACCTGCTTCATCACCTCGTCTTTGCGCCCGCCACTGGCAATCAGCAGCACGTCTTTGGCTTCGGTGAGATGCCGCAAACCGAGTGTAATTCCCTGAGAGAGCGGGGTTTTTTTGTTGAAATACTTCTGCCCGACGGTAACTGTGGTTTCGTGCAGATCAACCACGTGACAATACAAATCAAAGGGGGTTCCGGGTTCGTTCAGGGCAATGTGGCCGTTCATTCCTACGCCAACCAGCAAAAAATCGAGGCCACCGTGCGTCAGAATGGCCTGGTCAACGCGCTCACATTCGGCCTGTAAATCACCCGATTTAGCATCGAACATAATTACCTGATCGGGGCGTAGTTTCATGGGACTAAACAGGTCTCGCTGCAAAAAGAACGCGCAGCTGCCTACATCTTCCGAGTCGAAACCAACCCATTCATCCAAACCAACAAACCGGCATTGGCTCATGTCAATGCGACCGCCGTGGAAGAGTTCGGCTAAGTAATGATAGGCGCCAACGGGCGTATCGCCGGAGGCCAAACAGACCAGCGCGTCGGGCTTTTGGGTGATACAGTCCGCAATACGCTCGGCGGTGGCGCGGGAGAGTGTATCGTAATTAGAAAAGTAGCGAAGATTCATGCGATGAGAAGCCGGTTCCCCGGTGCGATTGTTCAGTGCAATTATCGCAATTTTGCGCCGAAAAATTGGTTTGGTTTGTAGTTTATGCAGGGAAGCCTGTGCCGTTCGTAGTTTTTAGTTGGCTACCGCATGAGTAACCACGAACTACAAACGGCACAGGCCGCCCTGCACAAACTACAAACGGCACAGGCTGCCCTGCACAAACTACAAACTACAAACTCATGGACTCCATTCTTCCCTTACCCGCTCAGTCGGTCAAGCCCGGCACCAGCACCGGCCTTGAATTCTGGCACTCCGAGACAGCAAACCGGACCGACGACAGGTTCATTGATTCGGTCTCGCCCGCCGACGGCAAACTTATTGCCCGCGTCCATACGTCTACCCGCGCTGATTATGAGCGGGTTATCGAAACAGCACAGGCTGCTTTTCAGGAATGGCGGCTCGTACCGGCTCCCAAACGGGGCGAGATAATCCGGCAAATGGGGGAGCAGTTCCGGCAACACAAACGCGAACTTGGAACCCTCGTTAGTTACGAAATGGGCAAATCATTACAGGAAGGCTTGGGCGAGGTGCAGGAAATTATTGACATCTGCGACTTTGCCGTTGGTCTCTCGCGGCAACTCTACGGCCTTACAATAACCTCTGAACGGCCCGCCCACCGCATGATGGAACAGTGGCAACCGTTAGGCATGGTCGGTATTATTTCGGCGTTTAACTTCCCG
>JBBRUV010000167.1:0-10405 GCA_038247465.1 Cytophagales bacterium | reverse complement strand
TAACAGCCATTTTCTGGATTAGGTCGTCGAAAAAGCAATAAATTGCAATTGTAAAATCTTCCATTGCAGGGTGTTTTTTAGTTTGGCGACCAAAATTATCCTGATTTGGAGGGTTTTACACCTTACACACTACGCAACTTGAAATAATTACTCCACTTTGTTTTAGCGGTATTGGTGCTGTCCTGTACATTTCTAAAACGCACCGGCACCACGCGGTTTTCCGATTTTACCACCAACGCGGGCGTTTTGCAGGCCGCAAACGCGAGCGACAAACAAACTACTCCCAACCATTTATACATGATTTGCTTCAACATGATTAATACGCTCTTCTTCGGGTTGTGGAAATGTGTCTATTGTATGAACCAAACCTTCGGTTAGCGGAGTGTCTTCTTCGTCCCGAATCAACTTTCGGCCGTCAGCTAAACTGCCAAATATGTAATACAAGCCCGGAATGATGATTACGCCGAAAACGGTTCCGAACAACATACCACTCATGGCCGAAGCACCGATGGTACGATTACCAATGGCCCCTGCCCCCGTAGCGCTGATCAACGGAATCAGGCCCGCAACGAAGGCGAATGAAGTCATCAGAATCGGGCGGAAACGAACCCTGGCTCCTTCGATGGCTACGTTCAGAATTGTTTCGCCCTGGGCACGCTTCTGAACGGCAAATTCAACGATCAACACGGCATTTTTGCCCAACAAACCAACCAGCATGATGAGGCCGATCTGGGCATAAATATTGTTTTCCAGCCCCAAGAGTTTAAGCAACAAAAACGAGCCAAACACGCCAACTGGCAACGAGAACACGACCGCCAGCGGGATGATAAAACTTTCATATTGGGCAGCCAGAACCATATAAACAAAGGCTAACACAATCAGGAACACATAAAGAGTCTCGTTGCCCCGCATTGATTCGTCATACGACAGACCTTCAAACGCAATGTCGTATCCTTTGGGCAGCGTTTTGGCGGCAACTTCCCGCGAATAGCCTGAATCGCATCGGCTGTGGTGTAGCCCTTCGCCGGAAGGCCCTGAATAGCGGCTGAATTGTATAAATTGAACCGGGTAATTTCGTTTGGCCCCTGCCCCTTTTTTAGCTTCATAAACGATGAGTAAGGCACCATTTCGCCGGCATCGTTTTTGACAAACAATTTCAGTAGATCGGAGGGAAGCCGTCTGAAACTCGGATCAGACTGCACATAGACTTTAAAAAACTGGTTGAACTTAATAAAGCCCTGTTCGTATGTACTGCCAATCATAATGTTCAGGTTATCCATCGCTTTTCCGATGGATACGCCTTTTTGCATGGCTAAGTTATTGTCAATCTCTAATTCGTACTGTGGATAATTGGCGGAAAAAAAAGTGAATAAGCCAGCCAGCTCTTTACGCTTCCCCAAATTCTTCATAAACGCCTTATTGATCTCATCAAACTCACTATAATCGGTATCGGATGTCTTGTCAAGCAGGCGCATCGAAAAACCACCCGACGTGCCGAATCCTGGAATAGCCGGGGGATCAAAAAACTCGACCGTAGTGCCAAGGTTTTTTGATTTCACCTCTAACTTTTCCATAATTTCCTTTACATTTTTATCACGTTCTGACCAGGTTTTTAGATTGATCAGGCACGTACCGGCATTGGAACCCCGACCTTCAGTCATAATCTCATAACCGGCCAGCGACGAGATAGATTCGATACCCGGAACCCCCTCACAAATTTTCTGAAGCCGACGCGAAACTTCGTTGATTTTTTTTAAAGTTGAACCCGGTGGTGTTTGAATAATAGCATAAATCGTACTCTGATCTCCGTTCGGAATAAACCCGGCTGGCAGCATTTTATTTACGAATACGGTTCCTACGCAGAACGCCACCAATATAGCGAACGTAACAAAGTGCCGGTTGACAATAGACTTGTTTTTGTTGGATAATGAGGATTTTATAAATCCATTTGGAGCCTCTGTGCAACCTTAAAGTTCCATAACCCGGCACACAACTCAATTATCCCATCTGCTGATTCAACCGTTTTATTTTGGCAGATTCAATAATGTTTCTTCCAAAAATTCTACTTTCCCAGTATGAATATCGTAAACAGCTCCTACAATTAATATCTCGCCGTTGATATATTTTTTATGCAAGATAGGCTCTAAATCACGTAGGTTATTTACCTGATCTATCACGTTTTGTCTAACTGCATTATTTACGGGGTTGCCTGGTAGGTGAGAGGATTTTGCAACTGCTGGTTTGATTTCATTAATCAGGGTCACAATATGTCCTGGCACATCTTCTGGTCTGGCAACCGCAGCCGCCACTGCCCCGCATTCTGTATGTCCTAATACTACGATAAGTCTAGTCTTAAGTTTTAACGCAGCGAATTCCATACTGCCATATGAGGCAGCAGCAGACACTTGCCCTGCGGTACGAATGATAAATAAGTCGCCGAAACCTTGGTCAAAAATTAATTCGTTAGGCACTCTGGAATCAGAACATCCTACAATTGTAGCAAATGGTTGTTGACCATTTTCCAGTTTTTTGATGGTTTTGGCATCTTGTCTTGGCCTAAGACTTTCACCCTCAACAAATCTTTTGTTACCACCCACCAGCTTCTTTAATGCAATTTGTGGGTCAGCATAGGCAGAATCTCTGTCTATTTCATAACGCGCTTCTCTCCATAATACAGAGTCAACAGCAGTTGATTCAATAGCTTGCTTTTTTTGTTTTTTTGTTTTAATTGTCTGTCCAAACATTGCATGTTGAACAAGTAGTAATGTTGCGAATAAAAAGAGTGCTTTTTTCATTTTTGTTTGCCTTTCTTTTGCCTACTTTGTAAAACGGTGTTCAGCTTGTCCGTTTGGTTTTACTATTAGCTCATACTTACGATCAGACTGATGGCCTACTTCTAGACATATAAGTCTTTAAAAGTCAAATAGTTAAAAACTGCCAGCCCTCTTTACGGTAACAGCCAATATTTATGTAGTAAAATTGATGATCATAAAATAGAGCGGCATACCAACTGTAATATTGAAGGGGAAAGTTACGCCTAATGACATTGGAATATAAAGCCCCGGATCGGCTTTGGGTGCCGCTAAACGCATGGCAGCCGGCACTGCAATGTAGGATGCACTTGCGGCAAGTATTGCAAAAATAAAACGATTACCTACATCATCTGTTACAAACTGACTTGTGTATGCGATTACACAACCGTTGATGGCAGGAATAATTATAGCAAACGACGGGACATACAATCCGTATTTTTTAAATGCTGAAAATCTTTTTGCTGTTACCATTCCCATTTCTAAAAGAAAAATGGCCAGAAAGCCTTTAAAAATGTCGGTCGTGAATGGTTTTATTCCTTCGGCTTGTTTAGTATCTGCAATTAATCCGATAATCAAACTTCCTAAAATCATCATCACACTACCATTGGTAAACGAATGTTGAATGACCGATTTTAAATTTAGTTTATCTTTATCTTCTTTTTCAAATTGCATCATTAAAATAACGCCTACAATAATTGCTGGCGATTCCATCAGTGCCATCACAGCTACCATGTGCCCGCCAAAAGTTACTTTTTGGGTTTCTAAAAATGATATCGCAGCTACAAATGTTACTGCACTTACCGAGCCATAAGCAGCAGCAACCGCACCTGCATCGCTGATGCTTAATTTTCTTTTCAAAATAAAGAACGTGTAAATCGGAATTAAGGATGATAAAACTATTCCGAATGAAAGTGAATAAATAATTTCACTGGTAAATCCGCTGTGAGCTAACTCTTGCCCACCTTTAAATCCGATAGAGAATAAAAGATAAAGTGCAATAAACTTACTGGATGATGCAGGAATCTCCAAGTCGCTTTTAACAGCAGTGGCAATAATTCCTAACACAAAAAAAAGTAAGGTTGGGTTAGTGAGGTTTGAAATGAGTATGTGAAAATCCACGTTTTTCTGCTTTTAATTAGTTTTTACACTGTACACTTATTTGACATATAGCCCTAAATGAGCAATCACAGAATCAGGTCGTACAAATTTGGTACGATACGTTAATGTCTTCTTCGTTATCAGAGCGGTTAGTCTGACTTTCGCGATGGTTTACCCTGATATGGGGCCTGCGTGTCAGCGTAGCCAAAGCGTTCTGCGGGTTGACGTGTCCGTGAATCAATTCTAATTTCATCAGCAGATTTTTGCCAGTGGCTTTGTTCGTGAAAACCGGCGCAACAAAAGTGAGGGTTGCTGATTATAAATAAAAATTTATATATTTGATGAACATCATAAACATATTTTATGAACTACACTTTGCATCAATTGCACGTCTTTGTCAAAATTTCGCAGACGAAAAGTATCACGCGGGCTGCCGAAGAACTGCATCTAACCCAGCCAGCCGTATCTATCCAGTTGAAAAACTTTCAGGATCAGTTTGATATTCCGCTGACGGAGACCATCAGCCGACGGATTCACCTGACTGATTTTGGCCGGGAAATTGCCCAGACTGCCGAAAAAATTCTGAATGAAGCCCGTTCAATAAATGATAAAACCCTGGCATACAAAGGCTTATTGTACGGAAAGCTGACTATCTCGGTAGTGTCAACGGGTAAATACGTGATGCCGTATTTTCTGTCGGGTTTTATGTGCCAACATGAAGGCATCGAGTTGGCAATGGATGTTACGAACCGGCAAAAGGTGATTGATAGCTTAGTCAACAATGAGGTTGACTTCTCGCTGGTGTCTATCTTGCCGCAACAGCTGGGGGTAAATTATCTGGAGCTCATGCCCAACAAACTGTACTTAGTGGGTAATGGGATTAACGAAACGAACCCGCTCGAAAACGATCCGGGCTTATTGGAAAAGCTGCCGCTCATCTACCGCGAAGCAGGGTCGGGTACCCGATTTATGATGGAGAAGTTCATCGCCGACCATCAGCTTGTGGTACGGAAGCGGCTGGAGCTTACCTCCAATGAAGCCGTGAAGCAGGCTCTGCTGGCAGGATTGGGCTACTCCATCATGCCGCTGATTGGGATCAAGAGTGAACTGTTGACTAACGACTTGCAGATTATTCCCCTCAGTGGTTTGCCGTTACAAACGTCCTGGATGCTAATCTGGCATAAAGACAAACAATTTTCTCCGGTGGGGCGGGCCTATTTGGCCTACCTACAGACTAACAAAGAGACCATTATTCAGCAACATTTTGGCTGGTATGAGCGATTTTGAGTCACTCGAAAAGATTTCTCCTGATTTGCTGATAAGCGCACCATGCACGTTTTTGCAAACATACCAGACTTGATATTACCGCAATAGCCTTATCTTGATAGTTAATTTCTGAAATGCGCCATAACGTTCAATGAACTCAACCTGAACAAACCCCTCATCAACGCCCTTGATGACCTCGGTTACACAACATGACCCGTCAGGAATGGATGTCTGCCACTGGCTCATCTGCCAAAACCGGCTCTGGTTTTGGTTTGTCTACGTCTTTCCGGCGGCTCATGTACGTGTAAATCACCGGCACAACATATAGCGTTAGCACGAGCGAGAACAGCAGCCCCCCCACAATTACGATGCCGAGCGGGATGCGGCTTTTCGAGGCCGACCCCAGCGCGAGGGCCAGGGGCAAGGCTCCAAACGCGGCCACGAGGGTTGTCATCAGAATGGGCCGGAGCCGCAATGCCGCCGATTCAATGGCAGCTTCGCGCTTGTTTTTGCCCATCAGACGCTGCTCATTAGCGAACTCCACGATCAGAATCCCGTTTTTTGTTACCAGCCCAACCAGCATAATAATCCCGATTTGGCTGAAAATATTGAGCGTCTGATTAAATAGCCACAGCGAAAACACAGCCCCGGCCAGGGCTAGCGGCACGGTCATCATGATGATAAACGGGTCAATAAACGAGTCGAACTGGGCGGCCAGAATCAGATAAATCAGCACCAGGGCCAGTGCAAAGGCAAAAAGCGTGTTCGACGAACTCTCGGCGTAGTCGCGGCTGGCCCCGGCCAGCGAGGTCTGAAAACTATCGTCCAGCGTCCGTTTGGCAATGGCCTGCATAGCCGTCACACCGTCGCCGATGGTTTTGCCCGGAGCCAACCCCGCCGATACCGTTGCCGATTTAAATCGGTTGTAATGATAAACCTGCGGGGGGCTGCTGACCTCCTGAAACGTGACGAGATTATCTAACTGAATGAGTTCTCCGCGATTGCTGCGGACGTAAAACGAAGCCAGGTCAACGGGTTCGTCGCGGTCGGCGCGGGCCACCTGACCAATCACCTGATACTGCTTGCCGTTCATCAAAAAATACGCTAACCGTCTGTTGCTCAGGGCTAATTGTAATGTCTGGGCCACGTCCTGAACCGACACGCCGAGGTTGGTGGCTTTCTCGCGTTCGATAGTAATGTTAAGTTCGGGCTTGTTGAATTTCAGGTTTACGTCGGAGTTCTGAAACGTCGGGTCTTTCTGTACTTCGTCGAGGAAGGTGGGTAGCCGTTCGCGGATTTTCTCGAAGTTCAGATTCTGAATCACAAACTGCACCGGTAATCCGCCCCCGCCCTGTTGCCCCACCTGAATCGTTTGCTCCTGGGTTGGGAAGCCGCGCACCTCGCTGAACCGCTTCAGGCTTTTGGTCATATAGTCAGCAATGTCCTGCTGCGACCGGTTGCGTTCGCCGGGTTCGCTCAGGTTTATAATCACGAAACTGTTGTTGACCGACCCCGCGCCCGAAAACCCCGGCGCGACGACTGAAAATGTCAGACCGCGTTCCGGCACCGAATCCAGCACAAACTGACTCACGCGGTCGGTGATACCCGCCATAGCCTCGAAACTCGTGCCTTCGGGAGCCGTGAGCGGAATCCGTAACCGGCTGCGGTCTTCGAGCGGGGCCAACTCTGATTTGAGTAAACTTCCCAGCCCGACAATAATCGCTAAACACCCGATAATAATCGCAAATGCCCAACCCCGTGCGCCCATAAAATCCTGCAACGACTGGCGATAGGAGTTATCGAGCCACACAAAAAACGGCTCCGTTTTGCGATAAAACCAACCCTTACCGTGATTTTTTGAGGTAAGTTTAACGGCCAGCACGGGCGTAAGTGTGAGCGACACAAATGCCGAAATCAACACCGCCCCGGCCACCACAATACCAAACTCGCGGAAGAGCCGCCCCACGAATCCCTGCAAAAAGATGATCGGCAAAAACACCACCGCCAGCGTGATGCTGGTGGCAATCACGGCAAAGAAAATCTCTTCCGAACCTTCTTTGGCCGCCCGTTTTGCGTCCATGCCCTGCTCCATTTTCTTGAAAATGTTCTCCGTCACCACAATCCCGTCGTCAACAACAAGGCCCGTTGCCAGCACGATACCGAGCAGCGTAAGAACGTTGATGGAAAAATCGGCGATGTACATGATAAAAAACGCGCCAATGAGCGACACCGGAATGTCAATCAGGGGCCGGATGGCGGTGAGCCAGTCGCGGAAGAAAAAATAAATCACCAGCACCACCAAGATAAACGAGATGATGAGCGTTTCGCCCACTTCTTCGATAGCCCGGCGGATAAACGTGCTGCGGTCAATGCCAACGTTGACATCAATATCGGCGGGCAGGTCTTTTTTGAGCGTCTCGAAGCGTTTGTAAAACTCGTTTGAGATGTCCACATAATTGGCTCCGGGTTGCGGAACCAGCACCACAATTACGCCCTGAACGCCGTTTTGTTTCGATTGGGTTTCTTCGTTTTCGGGGCCGAGAGCGGCATAACCAATGTCGTTGAACCGCACAATCTGGCTGCTTGTTTGCTTGAGAATCAGATTATTAAAGTCGGTTTCGGTGTTGATCCGGCCCACGGCTTTCACGGTCAGTTCGGTGTTGTTGCCATACACCTTGCCGCCCGGCAGTTCAACGCTTTGGGTGGCGAGGGCCTGCTGAATGTCCTGCACGGTCAGGCGGTAGGCCGACAGTTTGAGCGGGTCAATCCAGAGCCGCATCGCCTGGCGTTTCAGACCGTAGATCGTGGCCTGGCTCACACCCGGAATGGTCTGGAGCCGCTCCTGCAAGACATTCTCAGCGTAATCAGAGAGTTGAGTAATGTTGCGGGTGTTGCTCTGAACGGTCATAAAAATGATCGGCTCGGAGTTGGCATCGGCTTTAGACACCACCGGCGGGCCGTCAATATCCTGCGGGAGTTGCCGCTGCGCCTGGGCCACCTTGTCGCGCACGTCGTTGGCGGCCCGTTCGAGGTCGGCATCAAGGTTAAACTCCACCGTAATTGAGCTGACGCCGAGGGCCGAGTTCGACGAAATGGTACGAATCCCTTCGATGCTGTTGAGTTGCTTCTCGATGGGTTCCGTCACCTGCGACTCGATAATGTCGGGGTTGGCTCCGGTGTAATTGGTTCTGACCGAGATAATGGGCGGGTCAATGGCGGGGTATTCGCGCACACCCAGAAACGAGTAGCCGATGGCTCCGAACAGCACGATCACGATAGACATGACGATAGCCAGCACGGGGCGACTGAGAGAAAGGGCCGGTAAGCTCATAACGTTGGTAAACTAAGGTGATAATCAATGCAATGGGCGGCTTTTGACAATGCCGCCCCGCGTGTCGTTCACGCTAAACTGAACCATAAATGCGTCGGGGTCAATTTTATCAACGGCCCGTTGCAACTGACTGATTTCAAGCCGGGTAATAATCGAATAAATCACGTTTATGTCGTTGCTTAGCAGACCACGTTTACCAAATCCTTTTTCACCTTTCAGCACCGTTGCGCCCTTGCCGAGGGTTTCGGTAATGAGCAGTCGGATGGCTTCGTGATGGTCAGAAACAATCATCACCGCCGTGTATTCTTCGATACCATCAACCAGAAAATCAACCGTTTTTGAGGCCGAGAAATACGTCAGCATTGAATATAAAGCTATTTCGGTGCCGAGTAGAAACACAGCCACGCCAAAAATCACGACGTTAATCAGCAGAACCACATCGCTGACCCGGAGCAGGGTGCTTTTGCGGCTGATGAGGAGCGCGGCAATTTCCGTTCCGTCCAGCACGGCCCCGCCCCGCATCGCTAACCCAATACCTGCGCCAATAAAAAAACCGCCAAACACGGCAGTCAGCAGCAAATCGGGCGTAACGTCGGGAAACTGAACCGTTACTAAAACCAGTGATAAGCCGCTGATAGCGAGAACACTTTTCAACGCGAAAGTCCGGCCCATCTGCCGGTAGCCGAGCCAGACACACGGCAGGTTCAGCACCGGAATCAGCACCGCCAGCGGCAGGGATAATTCGTTGGCTAACAGCATCGAAACGCCGACCACGCCCCCGTCAACAAAATGGCTCGACAGCAGAAATCCTTTCAACCCGAAAGCCGCACTGAACACGCCCGCGCTAATCAAAACGGTGTCTTTCAGGATACGAATAGTCTGATTTTGAGGAGCTTGAGCCATTGCGTTTATTGCTTCACAACTTTTCCTATTTTCACCGGCGCGTCTGGTTTCAGAAATAACAGGCCCGACGTTGCCACCGTATCACCGACCGATAACCCCGAAATAATCTGAATCACCGACGCTGTGCGGATGCCCGTTGTTACGTCGCGAAACTGCGCTTTGCCGTTTTTAACCACCACCACCTGCCGGGTGCGCGTCTGCGGAATCACGGCCTGCGTTGGCACCACCACGCTACGCTCGTTCTGAATGGTGAGCGTTACTTTGGCAAACGTGCCGGGCCGAAACCGGGGTTGCGCTCCGCCCGCCAACGGGTTGCTGACCCGCGCCCGGATACGGAGATTGCGGGTTTGCTCGTCAACGCCGGGGTCAATGGCATACACCACGCCCTGGCTGGGCCGGGCAGCTCCGTCAACTAAAAAAGACACCGTGTTGCCCGGTTTCACCTGTTGGCCGTACCGTTCAGGAATCGAAAAATCGAGTTTGAGCGATGAAATCTGTTGCAATCGGGCAATGAGCGTGTTGGGCGTAACCACCGCGCCGGGGCTAACATTTCTGAGGCCGATTACGCCCGAAAACGGTGCCCGAATCACCGTCCGGCGGATATTGGCATTGGTGAGTTCAATATCCGCAGCGGCCCCGCGCAGGTTGGTGGTGGCGAGGTCGTATTCCTGTTGGCTGATACCGCCCCGCGCCAGGAGTTGTTTGTTGCGGTCTTCGGTGCGCTGTGCGTTCTCTTGCTGCGCCCGCAGTTTGAGCAGTTGCGCCTGTAAATCACCGTCATAGATTTTTACGAGCAGCGTTCCCTCCGTCACCGGGCGGCCCTCCTGAATGTTGAGCGTCACGATCCGGCCCGACGTTTCGGGATAAATATCCACCTGTTCGTTGGGCAGCAGCGACCCGCTCGATACTACGTCTTCTTTCAGGTTTTGGTAGGCGGCTATAAATACCGTGATCGGCCCGCCACCACCGCGTCCGCCCGGAGCCGGTGCGGCTC
>JBBRUV010000166.1:0-10412 GCA_038247465.1 Cytophagales bacterium | reverse complement strand
GTAGAATTAGGTGGTTCTACCGCACCGGCTCTTTCAAAGGCTCATGGTGGCTGTCAGTGTCAACAGCAGGGCCGCGCATACGCGGCAAAACGTAGATTGGGTCATTGTAGTAATGAATTAAAAGGATTATTTCACTATCAGTTTTAGAATGTGGTTTAACTTTGTCAAAAACGAAAGAGCAATGCACACGTTATCGAAACAGCAAGTTGGCAATTGGATGTTGTTAGATTATCTAAGCCAACGCCAACTACTTGAATCAAAAATTGGCTTGTTTACGGCCAAATACCAGCTTGATTTTGATGTATTTGAGCAGCAAATAGAACAAGCAACCACCGAAAATTTTGACGCCTGGGACGACTATATCGAGTGGAAAGCATACAACCACTTTCTGTCTGAATTGACCACCAAAATTGACGATGTGAAGCATGGACATTTTCAAATGGCTTGACGATTCTTCGCTGGTAACTCCGTATGAAATCAATGATTTTAGACAGTCTGATGCTGCATTTTATCTCAATCTCAAAATCATTTTCCTCAATACCATCACCCTTATTGTTCGGAAATATGTTGATGCTTCACACCGTAAATATTCCTTTCATTGGCAAACGGCGACCGGCGATTTAATTGCCCGATGGGACAATGCCCCTCATTTTCCTGACCTGATCACGTTTCCATATCACACGCATTTGTCTTCTGGTGAAGCGGTTGAAAGCCACGCTATTTCGCTTGACGAAGTGATGCAGTTCATCGCATCGCAATAGCACGTTGCCATTTTTCCCTAATTGTGTCCTTGAGTTTATGTGTGAATTAATTGCCCCGGTCTGCGCGGTTGCCCAGACCAGTGAAAAAAATGACTGGAGATTCCTGCGTCAATCAATTGCAATCCGTTAGCGTAAACTTCTGGGTCGAGCTGGTTTTGGTGGTGTTGTCTAAATCCGTCAGTTCAATCAGGTAGCCCCGCGCATTAGTTTTGGCGGCCGTGGTTTTGCTGGTTCCGTCTGATGTGAGTTTGCCCTTTGCATCGGGAACAAAGACTTCTCCCGTACTGCCTTCGCCCCCGTTGGCTACGGCCCACGAAAAACCCGTCAGCACGTCGTAGGGCAGCCCGTATTTTGCCAGCAGTTGCTCTGGTGAGGTGACTTTGCCGACGGGCTTGGTCACGACCTCAAAAAAGACCGAGCCCTTCCCATCGTCGTAGCCGCGTTTGGTGGCTACACCGTCGGCGTTGTAGTCAAAGTAGGCCCGGTAAAAATCAGCCGGGTCGCCGTTGTCATACGTAAATTCGGTGATTAGCCCGGCAGCGTTGTACTTGATGTTATTTACGCCCTTGCTACCATTGGCATAGGCGTAGGTTGCTCTCGACACCCGGCCCGCTGTGTAAGTGTAGGTTTCGGAGCCATCGGCTTTACCGTCAAGCGTCCAGACCGATTTGGTGAGCAACCCGGCAGCATCGAACGTGAACGTATAGATGTAGCGCGAGATTTTTCCCGAACCCGAACCATCAAATTCGCGGGCCATCAGGCTGATTCGACCGTTGGCATCGTAGGTATAGGCGTGTTTGTTGTTGTTGCCCCGGTCAATGCCGGTTAGCTTGCAGGTGTCGGGCGCGGGCGCGGTGTCGGTACTATTGTCACAGCCGAACAGGCTGATAATCAGCAGACTGATAATGAGGGAGATGCGACTTAATTGCATGGTTGAAAACTGGTTTGTATGCGTGAAAAATGAGTTGTGTTACTTCGGCACGTATTCATAAAAATCTTTCTGGCCCGGTCCCGAAAAGCCGCCCAATCCGATGTAGGCTTTTGATTTCAGTGTTAGGGCAATAGGATAAAAACGCCCCTTCTTTGTGTCGTCTTCGCTGGCTAAATCGCTTTTCTTGGCCCAGGTATTGTCGGCAGGATTATACTGATAGACCGTGTTCGAGATGGAGTTATTATTGCCAGTGCGGCCCCCCGCCACCATGCCAACCGCGCCAAAATCGAACCCCCGCGCCCGGGCGTTCGCATCGGGAAAATCAGCTTTTGGGGTCCACTTGTCGTTAGTGGGGTCATATTCGTAGAAGTCCCTTAGTTTGGCTACGGTCTGGTCTTCACCTGCACCCAGATAGCCTTTTCCGTTCAGGGCAAACCCAAACGCCCGGCACCGGGCCGTGCCTGCTACCTGCGCTTTGGTTGTCCATTTGTCGGTAGCGGGGTCATACTCATAAAAATCACTGGTTACCGTTGCCGCAGAAAACGGGTCGGTGTTGCCGGTACCCACATAGCCTTTGTTGCCAATGACAAACGAAACAGGCTGGTCGCGGCCACTCCCTTTAAAACTTGACTTCTCAGTCCATTTGTCAGTAGCGGGGTCATACTGGTAAAAATCGACGTAGGTCGCCCCCTTCGTATTGGCATCGTAATTACTGCCGAGGCCCACGTAAATTTTGCCACCGATAGCAAACGAAATAGCGTTGGCCCGGCCCAATCCGGGGAAATCAGTCTTCTTCGTCCATTTCGCCGTGGCCGGGTCATACTCATTCCAGTCGTTGGTTACGCTGTTATTGTGGGAACTTGGCCCATTGTAGCCTAAGCCAACGTAGAGTTTATCGTCGGCAGTGGCGGCAACGGCACAAACGCGCGGGCCGGTAAACGCGCTCAGGGCTTTCCAGCCATCGGGAATATAGGCTGTTACGGTGGGGGTGACTGGCACCGGAGTTGGCGTAGGCGTCGGCGCGGGAGTCGGCGTACTGTTATCTGGTGAGCTGCAGGAAACCAGCAGGCTCAGGGCAAGGGTACTCATAAGTAGGGCTTTCATTATTTTTTCCAGTTTAAGTGATTGATTGTCAAGCCAATTTTCCGGCCTTCGGTAAGGCCCGTTTCGTTATCCTGTTGCGTGTGAATACCGCCCAAAAACCGGGACAGTGCGGCTTCGTCGGCAATAGCCTGGAAGTTCTCGTAGGTGCGAACCGGGTAATCGATGTTACGAATGTCATCGCGGGGGCGGCCCAGATGTGAGGTATCCGTGAGCCGAAACGATAGGCCATACAGGTCTTCCAGTACCGCAGTAGCGGCTGCGGCCTGCACCGAATGGCCCGAATAGAAAGCCGGAAACGGTGGTTCAGGCCAAAACTGCTCCCAGTTTTTGTCAATCGTGGCCTGCACATAACTGGATGGGCGTTCGCAGTGGTAGGTATATTTCGCTTTCCAGCAATTCACAAAGGCATCGGCAACGGCCATGCCCACGCGGGCGTAGGTCTCGGCAGCTTTGAACAGGTCGGGCTGGGCTGTTTGAACCGTAATATTGGCTAAACTGTACGAATGGCCTGGCGGGGTGAAGGTTTCCGAGGGATCGTCGCCCCACCAGGCTGCGATCTCTTTCTCGGCCTGGGTCAGGATTCCATTTTTTTCGTAAACGGCCAGGCATTGTTTGTAATAAGCTGAATTTGAATCAGTTGAATACGGTAACATTGGTGGCACGGGCAGCACATTGTTGGGCTTGGCAAAAGTTCGGTGCTGCCCCCAATACGGGTGCAGGGGCAGTTTCGAGGCTGATTGCCCTTTGGTTGGCGGAACCCAGTTACCCACGGCAGTTGGGAAAACGTAGGCCCCATCGAAGTTATTTAGGTAGCCCTGATAGCCCCCATCCGTTTTCGACCACTCGAACAGGGCATTGGCAACAGCCCGTCCATACCGCACCGACCGATCAACTACGTCGGGCGACTGACCAGTGCTGTACTGCGTCTGAATCTGGTATTCGAGCGAGTCAATACTGTACTGCCGAAACTTGTCGGCATAGTCGTAGAGATTATGGAGCATGGTGGCCTGCCCGGCGTTCATGGCCAGCATCCAGTTGTAGGTTTGGCCGTTTTCGGGTTTGGGCAGCGTGTTTAAATCGCTCAGTTGCCCGGCCAGTGAGCGGTGTTTGTCGCTGCCATTCACTACGCTTTCATACATCGTCAGGCCCATAAACCCCAATGCCCGCGAGCCGTAGGTGGGCGTATTGGCAGTGAGTTTGGTCATTGTTTTGAGTGTCATCTGCCCCCACAGCACGGCGGGTTCGGCAGGCAGCACAACGGGCGTAGGCGAGTCGTTTGGGGGTTGGCAAGCCTGAGCAACCAGTAGCCCAATAAGCCCCGCCCAACCAATAAATTTTCTGGAGATAGACAATTGGGTAACTTTGAAAAAAAAGTAGCTAATCATGGCATACAGCGATTTTACGAGTTTGCGACAACTTGAAAGGGCGTTTAACATTAAGCACACAATCGCCAACTTTTTGGCGCATACAACCCCCGAACTGCCCACCGAAAAACTCCGCTTCGATTTGCAGGAGGCCGCCGAAATGCCCCTGCACGCCAGCGAAAAAGCCAAATCAGAACTCCTCATTATGCCCGTTCTGAAAGAAATCAGGCGTAAACACAAGACCTTTAATATCTATTCTGGCTACGCTTTCGACGTGAATCCCAAGCTCGGCCTCAACGGGTATTGCGACTATCTGCTCAGTACCGACATCCATTCGTTCGATATTTCGTCGGCGGTATTTTGCTTAGTCGAAGCCAAAAACCGTTCGGTCGAAGAAGGTTTAGGCCAGGCCGGGGCCGAAATGGTGGCTGCCCAGCAGTTTAACGAAGCCGAAAACAAACCCAACCTGACCGTTTTTGGCTGCGTCACCAACGCCTACGAATGGCTGTTTTTGAAGTTAGAAAACGACCTCCTCACGCTTGACACCGAACGGTATTACCTCTCCGAGAACGAACTACCCCGTTTGCTGGGAGCCTTAATGTTTATTGTGACGAGCGCGAAACCATGACCAACTACTGCACCATGCCGCTGATACCCGCGTGGTAAACGGTACCGTCTTTAGCTACCACACAGGGTGAGGAATGATCAATGGTACGGCCTGTGTCGTATTCCCATTTTTTGGCCCCAGTAATAGCATCAAAAGCATAGAGTTTTTTACTGATGGCTTGGTAAACCAGCCCTGTTGCCACTACCGGCCCCGAAAGAATCAGACCGCCCTCGGGTTTAGCTTCCCATTTTTTGGCTCCCGTTGCGGCATCAACGGCATAGAGCGTACCCCCTGCACCGATATAGACAATACCGCCAGCCACAATGGGTGAAGAATAATCGGGGCCGCCATCGGGGGTTTTAAACTCCCATTTCTTTACGCCGGTTATAGCATCGACCGCGTAGAGTTTGTCGTTGTCTTTGTTGCTAAACGCACTTGCTCCCACGTAGATAACACCGTTTGCGACGGTGGGGGATGAATTGACGATGACACCACTACTAAACTTCCATTTAGTCGCCCCAGTTGTCGCATCGACAGCTACTAAACCATTCAATTCTGAACCGGCAATAACTAATCCGTTGGCTACGGCAGGCGACGATTCGGATAAATAAACATCCGTTGCAGGACCCCATTTTACAGTACCTGTTGTTGCATCCAATGCATACATTCCATACTTACCGCCCGTATTTCCCCGAATAATGGCATACACAACCCCGTTCAGCACCGTGGGCGAAGCATTCCAGCCATAAATGCCATCCCCGACAAATTCCCATTTCTTCACGCCACTGCTGGCATCAAGCGCGTATAAAGCGGTCTCACCACCAAAATACAGTACCCCATTAACCACTATTGGGGCTGCGGAAGGCTGCAATAGTTTGACTGTCACCGGGTTCGATTCCCATTTTTTAGCCCCTGTCAGCGCGTCCAAAGCGTAGAGTTTTTTATCCCAACTGGCGATATACAGCACCCCGTTGACTACCGTCGGCGTAGTATTAATGGAAGCCCCAGCCTTAAATTCCCATTTTTTGGCCCCCGTCAAGGCATCGACCGCCACCAGCACACCATCCAGATTACCCACATACACCAACCCATTGAAAGCAGGTTTATCCACCGTCACCCCCACCTTATAAACCACCGTACTCGCGTCCTCCGCCGTAACGGTATAAAGCACCTCTTTCGAGAAATCCTGCGCTACGCCCGTTGCGGGCGCAACCGTTGCCTTGGCCGAAACCGTTACCGTTGGCACGAGTTTGGTAGCGTCAGTGCCAGCCGACAGCGTGGCCGAGATGGTCTTGGCAGTGGCATCAACGGCGCAGTTTACTGCTGGGGTCAGGCCGTTGAAGGCAAACGCAGTGATGTCTTTGGCCGAACTTTTGGGCGCGGCCCCAACGCCCACGTTCACGGTGTAGGTTTGTGTACTGCCGTCTTCGGCGGTCACGGTGTAGGTCACGGCCTTCGAGAAATCCTGCGACGAGCCGGACGCGGGCGACACCGTTGCCTTTGCCGAGACGGTGATGGTGGGCGCGAGGGTTAGGTTGGTGCCAAACGGAACCGTTGCCGCAATGCCGTTACCGCTAATGGTACCGGCAACGGCGGGGGTCAGGCTCGCAAACGAAAAGCCCGTGATGGTCTTCTCGATGCTTTTGGGGACGGCATCTTCTTTTTTGCTGCACGACGAGACAACAGCGAGGGCCAAGGCCAGCAGGCACAGGATGGTGGGGCGGAAGAAGCGGGTAAGCGTGTGCATAGTTACCTGGGGTTTGTGAATTGATTACTCGATTAGTCGCACAAACTTGGGTTTAGCGAACACAGCGCACCACTAACTACCTGCCAATGAACGGAAACACCGGGTGAACAGCCGGTTTTTTGGGGTAAGTGAGCAAATGGTAAGTGCCACACAGCATGGCTTATCGGAAATCAGCCAGAAACCCGTTACCCGCCAAAACCGGCTATTCACGCTATAAATCAGACTATTGACCGACCCATTGTTCCAAAAACCAAATTAAACCTGTACGTTCGGGCTATTGGCTTCCTCGTTCATCATGACTGCCCGGTTCATTTTTCTGCTCTGTTACCACATCGCCCGCGTCGGGCAGGTGGGACCGGTATGGCTGACCACACCCGACTCCGATGAAGAATCTGCACCCTGGTCGCTGACCAATTTGGTGGCGGGAATTCCGGTGGCCGAAAAAAGCCTGCTGCACTTCGGCTACCTCTGCATGGTGCTGGGCCTGTGTTTGTTTATGGGGCTGTTTGCCTTTGTGCAGGGTGTGTATTTCCGCGATGCGACCTACCGCTACTGGGCCTACTACCTCTGGTCTAATTTTCTGCTGTTTTTTGCGGCCCTCGATTTTAACTTCCGCCTGAACCTGATTGATCCCCTGCGCCGACCCTGGACCAGCGTGGCGCAATACTCGGTGCAGATCATGTACCTGCTCTTTCTGGGATCGTTTCTGAACATCGGGCAGCAACACCGGCCTACGCATCGGCTCATCCGGTGGCTGATCTGGATTTTAACGGCGGGCATGGTGTTTGCCTGGTTTGCCGTGCAGATAGGTCCGCGTCACCTGGCCAACCTTGCCGATGCCTTTACCTTTGTCACGTACTTGCTGATTTTGCTGCTTTTTATCCGGTTTACACGGCTCGGCATTCCGCAAACCCGGCTGCTAATTATCGGTTCGATGGGCGCGTTGCTGTCGGCGGTGACGGCGGCTGTTATTGACCAATTGAACCTGACCCACATTGGCACACTCTGGCTCGACCCAGTTGTGTGCTTTTCGGTAGGTGTGTTGTTTGAGCTGGTGTTTTTTTCGCTGGCTCTTAGCCAGCGCACCCACCAGGTCCAGGCCGAAAATCAACGCCTGCAACGCGACTACACCCGGCAGTTAGAGCAGGATTTGTCGGTTCGAGTGGGTATTATTCAGGAACAAAGCCGGCTCATCGAGGACGAACGGTTGCAACGGCTCACCAACGATTTTAACCAGAAAATTGCCGAAACCGAAATGGCCGCGCTCCGCGCCCAGATGAACCCCCATTTTATCTTCAACTGCCTGAACTCCATTCAGTTTTTCACCGCCCAAAACGAGATCGAACAGGCGTCGGGTTATCTCAGTAAGTTCTCAAGGCTGATCAGGCTCGTGCTGGAGAATTCGCGTTCCGAAAAAGTAACGCTTCACAACGAACTCGAAACGCTGCGGCTTTTTATGGATATGGAGACGATGCGGTTCGGCCAGAAATTACAGTATAGCATTGCGGTTGATACCAGTATTGATGCCGATGATATACAGATTCCGCCGTTGCTGCTGCAACCCTTTGTCGAGAACGCCATCTGGCACGGCCTGATGCACAAAGAAGAAGGCGGCACGGTACGGGTGGCCGTGCAACAACCTCAACCCGACCGGCTCCGTATCGAAATAACCGACAACGGCATTGGTCGGGCCAAAGCCGCCGAATACAAGAGCAAGTCGGCCACCAAAAACAAGTCGTTTGGCATGAAAGTAACCGCTGAACGCATCGAACTCATCAACCAGTTGTATCATACCCAAACCCGGGCCGACGTGCAGGATTTAACCGACAGGCAGGGTCATTCTACCGGCACGCGGGTCATTATCGAGATTCCGATTTGATAACTACACATTGATAACTGACAACTATACATGATTCGCACCATTATTATTGACGACGAACCCAATGCCGTTGGTTTGCTGGCGCTGCGGCTTGCCCAACACTGCCCTGTTATTGAAGTAGTTGCGTCTTGCACCAGCAGTTCGAAAGGCGTACAGGCTATTCTGGAACATAAACCCGACCTGGTTTTTTTAGACATCGAGATGCCGCAGATGAATGGCTTCGAGGTGCTGGAAGCAGTGGGTGACTTGTCGTTTTCGCTGGTGTTTGTAACGGCATACGACCGTTTCGCGCTTAAAGCGTTTCGGTACAGCGCGGTTGATTACCTGCTCAAACCGATTGACTCGCAGGAGTTGATCGAAGCCGTGAACCGGATTGAGAAACAACACAAAACGGCTCCCGAACAGATTCAGCATTTGCAACATCAACTCAGCAACACCGCCCGGCCCCTGCCCGATAAGATTGCCCTGCCCTATCAGAACGGTGTGACGTTTGTGGCCCTCGCCGATGTGTTATACTGCGAATCGGACGACAGCTACACGAAGTTTTTTCTGGCCGATGGCAACCAGTATCTCGTTACTAAACCAATGCGCGAGATTCAGGAACTGCTCGAAGAACGGCATTTTCTTCGGGTTCACCGGCAGTACATCGTCAATCTGGATCAGATCAGAAAATTCGTAAAAGGAGAAGGTAATTACCTGATTATGAGCGATCAAAAAAATATACCCGTCTCGCGCAATCACCGCGACCGGCTGATCGAGCGGTTTGGCTGGCTGTAGCCATCACACCGTCTGCAAGAGTCCTTCTCGAAATGCTTCGTATTGGGCCGGAATCAACATCGCCTGTTTGGGCCGGTGGGCGAGTTCGGCCAACCGTTCGGGCACCTCGACCGATACGCCCAGGATTTCTTCGACCACCGGAAACTTGGCCGGGTGCGCCGTTGCCAAGGCAATGCCTACACTATCAGTGTCGCCGGTTTGAGATCGGTAAGCATCTAAACCAAGCAAGCCAATGGCCGTGTGCGGGCAGGTAACATAGTTGTAGGCGCGGTAGGTTTGGCGCATCCCGGCGCGGGTTTCATCATCATCAAAATAATACCCCGATACGTTGGCCTGAATATCGCCCAGCGCATCGCCGAAGAGCCGCTTCAGCCGGACAAAATTGCTCGGATTACCCACGTCCATGGCATTGGAGATTGTAGATACCGACGATTTTGGCTCGTAATCGCCTGTTTTTAAGTAGGTTGGCACGGCATGGTTGAGGTTGGTAGCCGCCACAAACCGACGCGCCGGCAAACCCATCTGCCGCGCCAGAATACCCGCGCTGAGGTTCCCGAAATTGCCGCTTGGCGTGGAGAACACAACGGGTTTACCAACGTGACTGACCTGCCCGAACGCCCGGACGTAATAGAAACTCTGCGGAATAAGCCGGAAAATATTGATCGAATTGGCCGACGAGAGCCGCATCTGTTGATTTAGGTCGGTGTCCAGAAATGCCTGTTTCACGATGTCCTGACAATCATCAAACGATCCCTGCACCTCAAACGCCTGCACGTTGCCGCCGAGAGTGGTCAATTGTTTTTCCTGCAAATTGCTGACCCGGCCCGACGGATACAGGATCGAAACCCGAACGCCCGGCACGTTATAAAACCCCATCGCCACGGCCCCGCCCGTGTCGCCCGATGTAGCAACTAAGATATGCACCTCGTGGTCTGTATCGCGCGAATAATGCGACATCAGCCCGGCCATAAACCGCGCCCCAACGTCTTTAAACGCCAGCGACGGCCCATGAAACAACTCCAGAACTGCCGTTTGGCCCGGCACTAATTCCAGCACCGGCGTATCGAACGGAAAGGCGCGGTGAGTGAGTTCCTGCAACTCGGCATCGGTCAAATCATCGCCAAAAATCTACCGTCTGAGTTCGTAGGCTACGGTTTCTAAGTGCTGCCCGGTGAGTGTACGGAGCTACGTGGTACTGAGCGTGGGGTTACTGACGGGCTTATACAGCCCCCGGTCGGCGGG
>JBBRUV010000165.1:0-10459 GCA_038247465.1 Cytophagales bacterium | reverse complement strand
TCTGGAACGAACCCAACTTCGGCGACAACCTCGAAAACACGCCCGATAAAGCGGCTGCGCTCAACATTCGTACTATCGATATCATCAAGCGCATTCAACCCGAAGCGAAGGTATCGGGCCTGGGGCTGGGACACATCGGCCTCGATTATGCCAAGCAGTTTTTTCGGGTACTTGCCGACAGAAAAAAGATAAACCTGTTCGACAACTTCACCTACCACGACTATACCTACAACCCCGATTCGCATTACCCGGAAGTAATGGCGCTGCGCGCTGCGCTGGATAAATACGCCCCCAACATTCCGCTGCGGCAGGGCGAAAACGGGGCGCCATCAAGTCCGGGTTTTGGTCGCGGTGCGCTGGGTGATTATGACTGGTCGGAGGTGGCGCAGGCCAAGTGGTACACGCGCCGAATGCTGGGCGATCTGGGTCATGACATCGAAACCAGTGTGTTCGGGATTATTGAGATGGCGTACACCAACGGGCCGATTAACCGCATGAACTACAAAGGGCTAATCCAGTCCGATTCGCTGAAACGGGCGGTTCGGCCCAAATTAGCCTATTACGCCGTTCAGAACGTAACCTCCATTTTTGATCATACGCTGGAGCGGATCAAGCGCGTGCAGGCCACGTACAACAAAGCGGTTGTCCCCCAAAAAAGCGACGAGGTAAGTTATACCAAAAGCACCGACCGCAGCCTGGCGGTGTATGGTTATCGGCATAAAGATACCAAAAAGCAGGTGTACACAATCTGGTCAAACGATGCCATTCCGGTAGAATCGAATAAAGCGCGGAAACTGAGCTTTACCTTCACCAACGCCAATTTCGACCAGCCGGTTTTTGTCGATGTGATCACGGGTGGGGTGTATGAGATTCCGGCCAGTCAATGGAGTAAAACAGGTGATACCTACACCTTTACGAATATTCCGGTCTATGACGCGCCGATTCTGATTGCGGATAAAAGCCTGATCAAACGCCAATAGTCTGATTATAAAATTAACCAGATTAACTGCTTATCACCCCAAAATAAAACACGTATGGATCGTCGGGAATTTATTAAGAAAACGGCCCTGGCTACGGCCAGCACCACCATTTTGAACTTCCCCATTTACGGGAAAAACGCGCCCAGCAATAAGGTCGTTGTGGCTGTGATGGGCGTAAACAGCCGGGGGGCGTATCATGCGGCTTCCTTCTCCAAACTACCCAACGTGGAGGTAGCCTATCTCTGCGATGTGGAGGATAAAGCCATTAAAAACGGCCTGAATGCCGTGAAAGATGCCGGCCGCCAACCCACCATCATCAACGATATTCGCGAACTGGTGACGAAGACCGACTTCGATGCGCTGCTCATTGCCGCCCCCGACCACTGGCACGCGCCGGCGGCCCTGATGGGTGTAGCCAACGGCAAGCACGTGTACGTCGAGAAGCCTTGCAGCCAGAATCCACACGAAAGCGAACTGCTGATTCAGGCCCGCAACAAATACGGCAAACTGATCCAGGTGGGCAGCCAGCGCCGGTCGTTCCCAACGCTGATTGAGGCTGTGAAGGAAGTACAGGGCGGAGCCATCGGCACCCCGTATTTTGCCAAAGCCTGGTACACCAACTCCCGAAAATCCATTGGCGTGGGCAAGGTGGTTTCCGTCCCGACCACGCTGGATTTCAACCTCTGGCAGGGTCCGGCCCCCCGGCAGGAGTACCGCGACAACCTCGTGCATTACAACTGGCACTGGTTCTGGAACTGGGGCACCGGCGAAGCCTGCAACAACGGCAACCACGAAATTGACTGCTGCCGCTGGTTTCTCGGCGTTGATTTTCCGACGAAAGTAACCTCGTCGGGGGGGCGGTATGCGTATAAAGATGACTGGCAAACGCCCGATACGCAGGTAGCCTCGTTTGAGTTTGATGGCGGAAAAGCGATCACCTGGGAGGGCCGGAGTTGCAGCTCGTTCCCGATTGAAGGCAGTGGGCGCGGCTTTATCGTTTACGGGGCCAAAGGCACGCTGGTGAACAAAGGCGGTGGCGATTACCAGATTTTTGACGATAAGAACAAGCTCGTCAAAGAGATCAAGCCGGGCACCAAACTCGACCCCAACAATACCGTGAGTGCAACGGGCGACCTGGAAATCACGCACTTTACCAATTTCGTGGAAACCATCCGGGAGAATGCCAAGCTGACCGCGCCCATCGAAGAAGGCCACAAAAGTGTGCTGCTATGTCACCTCGCCAATATCTCGCAACGCACCGGAACCACGCTCCACTGCGACCCCACAAACGGCCACATCAACGACAACAAACCCGCCATGCAGCTCTGGAAACGGGAGTACGAGAAAGGCTGGGGCATGGTGGTATAAACCAAGATCAATCCAAATAGGTATGAGAAATTTCCGCTTCCTTCTGCTGGTTGTCGCCCTGTTTATCTGGGGGCAACAACCAGCAGAAGCCACAAACTACTACGTGTCGGCTTCGGCAGGCAGCAACAGCAACGATGGCAAGACGACGGCCAGGCCGTTTTTGACGATCCAGAAAGCCGCCGACCTGACTAATCCCGGCGATACGGTGCTGGTGATGGCGGGCGTATATAATTCCACGTCCGGCCCGGTGTTGAACATCACGCGCTCCGGCACCGCAACGGGTTATATCACCTACAAAGCCCTCAAAGGCAACACACCCAGGATAACGGCTTCCGGTAACGTCTGGAATGCGGTGTCGATCAATGGCTCATACATTGTGTTTGAGGGGTTTGAGCTGATCGGCAACAACGCCAATCTGACCTACGATGGCGCGTTTGCCGCTTATCAGGCTCAGGTAAACGGCGGTTCGCCGAGTGCAACCTACAACACCAACGGACTCTCCATTGGTGGTCCTGCTGCCGAATCAAAGTTGCCGCATCACGTAACCATTCGGGGTTGCCGGGTGCATGATTTTCCGGGAGGAGGCATCAGTTCGATTCAGGTTGATTACACCACCATCGAAAACAACGTGGTCTATAACAATGCGTGGTACATGGTGTATGGCGGCAGCGGCATCAGCATTCTGACCCCATTCAATTTCGATAAGCTCACGACCTACAAAAACATCGTTCGGAACAATATCTGTTTTACCAATAAAACCACCATTCCCTGGATCAGTCAGAAAAAACTGAGCGACGGGAACGGTATCATTATCGACGTAAATCAGCAGGGCTACAACCAGCAGAGCTCGCCCACACCCAGCCCCAATGCCTACACCGGGCGTACCCTCATCCAAAACAATGTTAGTGTGAACAATGGCGGTTCGGGTATCCACACCTACAAAGCCGACCACGTGGACATTATCAACAACACGGCTTACCAAAATGGGACGGTTGTTGGCTATGCTGATATTTTTTCCAATACCTGCACGGATGTTAACATCATCAATAACATCATGTATGCCCGTACCGGGGGCGATTGCAATTCCAACTACAAGAATGTTAAGGTGGTCTATGACTACAATATCTACTTCACCGGAAAAGTCGCTGTAAAAGGGCCGAATGACGTGGTCGCCGATCCGCAATTCGTAAACCCCTCCACCAGCCTGGCGCTGGCTAACTTTACCCTGAAAGCAAGCAGTCCCGCCGTTGATAAAGGTTCTACCGTCGCTGGCCAATTTAGCCAGTCGGATATTCTGGGCGTTAGCCGTCTGCAGGGAGCGAGACCGGATATTGGTGCCTATGAATACCAGGTACAGCCCGTGATCACAGCCCTCGAAGAACCGGCTGAACCGATTACGGTCTCGCCCAATCCGGTCGAAAATTTATTGACCATCAAATGGGATGCAGTACCCGGTACGACCCAACGGGCCGAGATCGTAAACGGCCTGGGTCAGTTTATGATGCAGGCTGCACTGTCCGGGCCGAATAACCAGCTAAACGTTCAGAAATTGCCAAGTGGCCTCTACCTGTTGCTAATTTATCGCGACGAGAAGCTGGTCAGCATTCGTAAGGTGCTAAAACAGTAGGGTTCCTGAACATACGCGGCTGCGTCGGCATCGGACTGGTATATTTTTCATAACTTGATTGTCAGGCGTTTATAAGCTAATTGTTATGTTTAGAAAAACCCGTTCTTTTCAATTCCTGATTGTTGGCTGTTTTATCTTCCTGGTCTCGTTGGGTTTAGTGAGGTATGAAGTCCCGGCTGATACTGACTGGGCCGAATACAACGGCGATGGCGGACGTAATCATTATTCGCCCCTCGATCAGATTAGGCCCGAAAACGTAGCGCAGTTGCGTGTGGCCTGGACGTATGCGTCGGGCGGAGCCGACACGGTGGGGAATCGTACCCAAATCCAGTGTAATCCGATCATCATCAACGGTGTTTTGTACGGCGTTTCGGCTAATACACAGGCTTTTGCGCTGGATGCTGCCACTGGCAAGGAAATCTGGAAAACAAATTTCCCCGACACCGACGGCACCACCAGCCGGGGGGTGACTTATTGGACAGATGGCACCGATCAGCGCATCTTCTTCGGGGCCGGCAATGGACTCTATGCGCTCAACGCCCGATCCGGTCAGCGTATCCGCGATTTCGGTCAGGATGGGCGCATCAATTTACTGGAAGGCATAGAACGACCCGCTGCCGATACCTACGTTCGGGCCAACACGCCCAATACCGTCTATAAAAACCTGCTCATTGTGGGCGCACGCGTGTCGGAAGGCGAAACCGCGCTGCTGGGCGATATCCGCGCCTTCGATGTGCGGACAGGTCAGAAAATCTGGACGTTTCATACCATTCCGCAACCCGGCGAAGCGGGTTATTCGAGTTGGGCACCGGCTAACCCGCGTCAACGGCTCGGCGGGGCCAATGCCTGGGCGGGGATGGCCATTGACCGGAAACGTGGGATCGTTTATGTACCCACCGGCTCGGCTGCCTACGATTTTTACGGCGGCAACCGCAAAGGCGATAACCTCTACGCCAACTGCCTGCTGGCGCTGGATGCGGCCACCGGCAAACGGCTCTGGCATTTTCAGTTTGTGCACCACGACATTTGGGATCGTGACCCGCCCGCTCCGCCCAACCTGCTGACCGTAACACAGGGGGGGAAACGCGTTGATGCGGTAGCCCAGACTACGAAGCAGGGCCACGTGTTTGTGTTTGACCGGGTGTCGGGAAAGCCGCTGTTTCCGGTGGTCGAGAAGCCGTTTCCGGGCGATGGCGTGGCGGGCGAGCAAACCAGCCGGACCCAGCCTATTCCACTGAAACCAGCCCCGTTTACCCAACAGACATTTACCGAAAAAGACATCAACCCCTGGGCATCAAACCGGACAGAGATTATAGCCACGCTCCGAAAAGCCCGCACGGGTAGCCCCTACATTCCGCTTACGTCGGCCATGACGATCTTTTTTCCCGGCACCGATGGGGGCGCGCAATGGGGCGGTTCCGCCACCGATCCCGACGGCACGATTTATATTCCGGCCAAACAAAACCCCTGTTACTCGACCCTGATTTTGCGGGAGCAGCCCAGTTTAACGGCTTCGACGACGACTGCCCAACTGTACAAATCGAACTGTGGTGCCTGCCACGGGGCCGACCGGCGGGGGAATCACGATGGCTCATACCCGTCGTTGCTGGATATTGACAAACGACTTTCGGCGGAAGCCATTCAACAGGTGATGCTGAAAGGCCGGGGAATGATGCCCTCCTTTTCGCACCTGCCCGATGCCGAACGCAAGGCCCTTGTCGCTTTTCTGATGAACAAAACCCAATCGGCCCAACCATCGGCGGCCCGGAAAAACGGACTCCCCTATCAGCACACGGGCTATAACCGCTGGTACGACAGCAACGGCTATCCCGTCAGCACACCGCCCTGGGGCACCCTCACGGCCATTGACCTGAACACGGGCAAACACCGCTGGCAGGTGCCGCTGGGCGAATACCCGGAGCTGACCGCCAGAGGGATTCCGCCCACCGGCACCGACAACTACGGCGGGCCGCTCATAACGGGCAGTGGGCTGCTGTTTATTGCCGCCAGCAAAGACGCGCAGTTGAGGGCGATTGACAAAAAAACGGGTAAAACCATCTGGCAAACGGCCCTGCCAACAGCCGGTTACGCCACACCCGCTACCTATTCTGCCGGGGGCAAACAGTTTGTGGTCATTGCCTGTGGCGGAGGGAAGCTCAAATCAAAATCCGGCGATCAATACGTGGCCTATGCCCTGGCTCCGTAGCTCTAACCGAATAATACCGCAATGTCCATCAAATTCTACGCCCCGCAATGGGGGAACACCCTGCCCTTCGCCACGTTCTGCCAACGGGTAAAAGCCGCCGGTTACGACGGCGTTGAAATGGCCTTACCGCTCGACAATCAGGAGAGCCGGGAAATCGCAGCCACCTTGCGCGACCACGATCTTGACCTGATTGGGCAATACTGGCAGTCAATTGAAAGCGACCTTGACGAACACAGCCGGCAGTACGAAAAATACCTGCGCCACCTGATTGCAGCCCGGCCCGTTTTTGTCAACTGCCAGACGGGCAAGGATTTTTTCACCCTTGCGCAGAACAAACACCTCTTCGCCCTGGCAGACCGGATTTCGGCAGAAACGGGTGTCAAAATCATTCACGAAACGCACCGGGGCAAGTCGCTGTTTGCGGCCCATATCGCCCAGGATTACCTGATCGGGCTGCCCAACCTTCGTATTTGTCTGGATATTTCACATTGGTGCAACGTCCACGAATCCTTACTCGAAAACCAGGCCGACGCGGTAAATCTGGCCCTGTCCCGTACCGACCACATCCACAGCCGGGTAGGGCACCCCGAAGGGCCGCAGGTTAACGACCCCCGCGCACCGGAATGGGAACAGACGCTCCAGGCTCATCTGGGTTGGTGGGATCAGGTGGTTGACCGACACCGGACAACCGGCACCCAACTGACAATCACAACCGAGTTTGGCCCGCCAACCTACATGCCTGTAATGCCTTATACCCGGTTGCCGATAGGCGATCAATGGGACATTAACGTGTTTATGATGCTGCTGTTAAAGCAGCGGTACGCCTGACGCTAAGACCTGTGCTGAATGCCTTCACGTTTCCGGTACGCCACCGGCGAAACCCCCATCTGGCTTTTGAACAACCTCGAAAAGTAAAACGGATCGTCCATGCCAATCTGAGTGGCGACTTCATTGATGCGCAGATCGCTGAAGTGAAGCAACTGGCAGGCTTTCTGGATGCGGAGGTGGTTAAAATATTCGATGGGCGCGTAGCCGGTCTCCTGCCTGAATTTCCGGGAGAAAAACGACACCGACAGGTGGGCCGACTGGGCAATATTATCCAGTGTTACGGGTTGCGACAGATTACGCTGCATAAACAGAATCGCTTTATCGGTTGGAGTAGCCGTTTTACCGCCGGCAATTTCTGGCTGAAAACTGTCCGGCTGAACAAACGAAGCCAAAAAATAAGGAAGGGTCAAGTTGGCGAAGAGCAGATTGGCCGGACTATACCCATTTAGAAACGTATCGACAATCTGCTCGAAGAGCCGGATGCGCTCCTCCGAAAAACTAACCGAAACGGCCTGCGGAGTCGAACCTTCCTCGTTTTTGGTCGTCATCGTGACCCCGGCGCACTGACTACCACTGAGGTGAAACCAGTAAATTGTCCACGGATTGTCGGTATCGGCCCCGTAGGAGTGGGGTACGCCGGGCGCAATAGCAAATACCGACCCGGCCTGTAATGTCACCCGGCCCGCAGGCATCTGAATCCATCCTTGTCCGTCGGTGCAGTAGAGCAGAATCACCTGCAACATCCCCGTTGGCCGCTGGTAATAGTGGTGCTTGGCCTTCGGGAAAACGCCCATTTGAGTGACGAATAGGTGGCTGATGAGGGGCAGTGTCCGGCATTTTTCGACTACCTCTTTCGGAATCTCGATCATCCGCTCACCAGTAAATCCCCGGCCTTTTCGATTATGTCGCTTTATTGGCATCGCTCAACCCTGATTTATAATCGAAGGTAGAATAATCCATGTTAATGCTAAAATACTCTATCTGGCCTTCCTTGAAAAAACTGAATTTTGTGAGCTTTTAGTACCATTAAGCAGATCATAGATAGCCTTAAACGCTACCGCCCATGAAACGAACAGTAAGCCTATTCTTCCTGAATTGCCTCCTTTTGTGCATCGGATTAGGGATGTCTCCGGTTGCCGGTTACTCACCGGCCGCTCCAGACCCGGTCTATGCCAACTGGACAGATACTGAACTGACACTGAACAACGGCCTAGTGCAGCGAACCATTAAACTGCCCGGTAAAGCAGGCTCCTTTCTGACCACCGCCTACAAGCCCGTAACGGGCGATTTTAAGTACTTCCAAAAGACGAATCCTGATTTTCAGTTTGTCGTAAACGATGCCGTCTACACCGGTTCGGGCAATTGGAAGCAGACGGGCATCCGCTCGATTTCAGACGCTAAACAGGGAAACGGCGCGGCTGTGACGCTGCAAAGCGGAGATGGCAAGGTAGAACTGACCGTAAACTTTTTACTGTATCCCAACCTGCCCGTTATCCGTAAAAGCTTAACCGTCAAAAACTTAACCAACGAGCCGGTTCGGCTGGAATCGGTTGATGTGGAGAAGTTCATCGTAACGGGGTACTACGCCACGACGTTTAGCTGGATTTGTCACGATTACGGCCGACGGCGATCTGTTGGCCCCTACGATGGCAACATGCAGGACGCGTTACTGACGGTACATAACAGCAACTGGCAGCAGGGTATCGTGCTGGGCAATGAGGCCTCCGGGGTAATGAAACACACGTCGGCATTTTGGGATGAACCCGCCATTCTAAGCGGCCTAACGCACAAAAACGCCCGGTTTCCGTTTCGGAAATACATCGCAAAAGGGGAGTCTTTTACCACCCCGCAGGTGTTCACCATCGTTTATAACAACCACAAGGACCCGGACGAGGTACTGAACAGCGTCGTGCCTGATTTCGTCCGCAAGCATATGGGTATCCGGTTGTCTGAACTGACGCAGAAGCCCACTTTTGTTTATAACACCTGGGTGCCTTTTGGCAAAAACATCAACGAAAAGCTGGTGATGGAACTGGCAACGGCTGCGGCAAAAGCGGGCATGAAAGAATTTGTGATTGATGACGGCTGGCAGGATAGTTATGGCGACTGGGGAATCGACAAAACTAAATTTCCGAATGGGTTGAAGCCGGTCTTCGATTATATCAAATCGCTGGGTATGAAACCCGGCTTGTGGGTAAGTATTGGCACGGCGGCTCCCGACAGTAAAGTATATCAGCAACATCCAGACTGGTTTGTTGAGGATAAAGATGGAAAGCCCATTTCCCTGATTATCAACGACCCTGATAAATATACAGCCTGTTTCAGTACCGGATGGTATGGGCATATCAAAGGCGTACTCAAAACACTGGTGGCAGACTATGGACTGGAATACCTCAAACTTGACTTCGCCGTAGTTACCAGTCCGTACCGTTTCGATACGGCTGAATCGGGCTGTTATGCCGCCAATCACGAAGGCCACAAAGACCATCAGGAGTCGTTGTTTGTCAACTATGAGCCGATGTGGAAACTCTTCGATGAACTGCATGTCCTGAAGCCCAACCTGTTCATTGACTGCACGTTTGAAACGATGGGCGGATTGCAGTTGATCGACTACGCCATGCTGAAACACGCCGAGGGAAATTGGCTGTCTAATTTCAACGGCCCGGATGCCAAAGTAGACCTGCGGGTCAGGAACATGGCCTGGTGGCGTTCACCGGCTATACCTGCCACGGCGCTGGTCATTGGGAATCCCGAAATGCAGGATGCTGGCTGGGAGATGCACATTAAATCGCTGGCGGGGGCCTTGCCCATTATGCTGGGCGATCCCCGGAAGTTAGCCGCCCCCGACCTGAAAAAATACCGGGCCTATGCCGACTGGCTGCAGGTAATGGAAAACAGATACCAGATCATGAGCTACCGACAGGACCTTCCCGGATTCGGCGAGCCGATGGAAGGTATGTGGGACGGCTTTCAACGCATTAACACCGATGCGAAAAAAGGAGGGATTATCGGCGTGTTCCGACAAGGTGGAACCGAGGACAAACGAATGGTTACGGTGCAGTATCTGGACCCGGCAACCCGCTATGACGTAAAAACGATGGACGGCAAAGCGGTGGCTTCCCTGACGGGGAAGGCCCTGCAAACGACGGGATTTCCGGTGGGTTTAACCGGGCTTTATTCGGGGACGCTTTTTGAAATCAGTGGTAAGTAACGGTGTGCCCCAGCGCGGGCATTCGGCGTAAAGAATAATCTACAACTTTCTTAAATCAACACAAACAACAGCGATCAACATGGCAAACAACGCATTAACGCCCGCTCAAATCCGGCAGTATAACCGGGATGGTTACCTGATAATCAGAAACTTTCTCAACGCCGATGAAGTGGCCAAACTGTATGGGGTCGCTATTGATGATAGTATGGTCAGCAGAAACGCCATCAATGTCAACGATA
>JBBRUV010000164.1:0-10473 GCA_038247465.1 Cytophagales bacterium | reverse complement strand
GGCTATCGTGGGAATCGCTGTAGAGACGCAAGATGTTGGTAGAGACGCAAGATGTTGGTAGAGACGCAAGATGTTGGTAGAGACGCAAGATGTTGGTAGAGACGCAAGATGTTGCGTCTCTACAAGTCCCCTAACAATCGCTTCAATTCTCGCTGGGCCGAACGACTATTCCGGGCATCCTGGTAGATCAAACCCGATGCTAATGCCACTACCATTGCGCCGAGCGTGTATCCCTGAACTGTGTTGTTGGTATGCGGTAATGTACGCATGACCTGTTGGTTGAGAGCGAGCGAATCGGTGTAAAATTCGGTGACGGGGCCGGGCAAAAACAGCACCCCCCGCTTATCGAGCGCATCGGCGTGGGTGAGCAAACTATTCTGACAGGCGTTGAAATCAAGGTGTTGCGTAGTGGTCAGCAGATCCCAGTGGCGGGCCTGATAGTGCGTCAGGGCGCGGGCCACATTGCGCCACGACCCCGTGAGGGGCGCAATTTGTACCGGGTTCAGGGCTTCCATGTCGTTAATAAGGCGGGTTCTAAGGGGACTTAGATCGCGGAAAAGGTACGCAACGGCCCGCCAACCGCCAACTTTTTGGCCCGGTTTTGAGTAATCGGTAAAATCTGATTCTATCGTCAGCATCAACCTACAGCCAGATAAGCCCGGCTATGCGGATGAGTCGGCGCGTGAACGGCGTAAGCCTGAACTGTTTTTTTCGGGCGATGTATCGGTAATACTGGTCTCCAACGCGAAGGGTGCTGCGGCTGGTTAATGCACCGAGATATTGATCCCACAACAGCATAGACGCGCACGGTGCCAAAAACGCTGGCTCAACAGGCCATTTTTTTTAGCGTTAATTTTGATGCCTTCCATTTCTCACGACACAGACTACAACAATTCTGGCCGTTCTTCTTATCAATCAATGCGTTACGACGATTTTATCTGGCTCACCGATTCGCGGCAACCGCTGATGGACCCGGCCCACACCGTTTTTTTTGCCATCCGGGGCGACCGGCACGACGGCCATGCGTTTATCGAAACGTTATATGAGCGCGGCATCCGGCATTTTGTGATCGAGAAACCGGCCCTGACTCCCGCCCGCCACGCCAACCTGATTATGCTGGGCGAGACCACGTTTATCGAAGTCGAAAGCAGCCTGCACACCCTACAAACGTGGGCCGCCGAACACAGGGCGCAGTGTCAATTGCCCGTAATTGGCATTACGGGCAGCAATGGCAAAACCATTGTGAAGGAGTGGCTGGCGCAACTACTGACCGACGATTACACGATTTGCAAAAGCCCCAAAAGTTATAACTCACAGTTGGGCGTGCCGCTGTCGGTGCATCAGTTGGAAGCCCGGCACACGCTGGCGATTTTTGAAGCGGGTATCTCGCAGCCGCAGGAAATGCAGCGGCTCGAAGCGGTGATTCGACCCACCATCGGGCTATTTACCAACATCGGCCCTGCGCACGACGAAGGCTTCAAGACCCGGAAACAGAAAGTAGCCGAGAAACTACGGCTCTTTACCCAGGCCGAAACGCTTATTTACTGCGCTGATTACCAAGAAATTAATGAAGAAGTAAACCTGTTGCTCCGGGCCGTAAATCCCCGGATTCAACTCCTTACGTGGTCGGCTCATGACGGGGCGATGTTTCGGGTATCGGCCCAAAACGGCCAGCTTTTTTTGCTGCCCGGTGAGCAGTACGCACTCGACGAGGACGGTGTTTGGGGATTTGCGATACCGTTTTCAGACCCGGCCTCGGTCGAGAATCTGACGCACTGTCTTGTGGCAATTCGGGTGCTGAATGCGTTGCAACCCGGCACAATCAGCCGCGACGCGATTCAGGAGCGGGTAAACCGATTGCGGCCCGTTTCGATGCGGCTCGAACGCAAAGAGGGCATCAACGGCTGCGTGCTGATTGACGATTCGTATAGTAACGACCTGACGGGGCTGCAACTCGCGCTCACGTTTCAGGAGCAGCAACGAACGGGCAAACCCAACATCGTGATTTTGTCTGACCTGCTCCAGACCGGGCAGCGCGCCGATGAACTATACGCCCAGATCGGACAACTTATTAGCAGTCAGGTTATTGACGATCAGTTTATCGGCCAGAAAAACAGTACCCGATTCATCGGCATTGGGCCGGTTATCAGCCAGTTCGCGGAGCTTTTTCCGGCAAACAGCCAGTTTTTCGACAGCACCGACGCGTTCATGGCTGGCTTTACGTTTGATGCGCTGCGCAACGCGGTGGTGCTGGTGAAGGGCGCACGACCGTTTGCCTTTGAGCGAATCGTGAACCGCCTGCAACGCCAGCAACACGGCACGGTGCTTGACATCAACCTCGATGCACTGACGCACAACCTGAATTATTACCGCGCCAAAGCGTCGCCAATCGGCGGACCGAACACCAAAATCATGGTCATGGTGAAAGCCTTTGCCTACGGCAGTGGCAGTGCCGAAGTAGCGCAATGGCTTCAGTTTCACCGCGTTGATTACTTAGCCGTTGCCTACGCCGACGAAGGCGTAACGCTGCGGCAAAACGGGGTAACGCTGCCGATTATGGTGATGAACCCCGCCCCCGAAACTTTCGGAACGCTTCTCGATCATATCCTCGAACCGGAATTATACAGTGTTCGCATCCTGCACCAATGGGCGGAGTTTTTAGAAGGGGAGACAGAAGGAAAGAGACAAAAGGGACGAAAGGGGGAAGAGGGAGTTATCGCCCAGGCATATTCCCAACCCTCCCCCTCTTCCCTTTATTGCCACTTAAAAATTGATACCGGTATGCACCGCTTGGGCTTCATGCCCGATGAAATACCGGCAGTGGTTTCGTTCCTGAATCAGCATCCGGTCCTGCGTATCGCCACCGTATTCAGCCACCTTGTCGGCTCCGACGAGGCCGGACTGACCGATTTTTCGCGGCAACAGCATCAGCGTTTCACCGGCAGTCTGGCTATGCTCGAAGCAGGATTAGGCTACCGGCCCACGGCGCACCTGCTCAATTCGGCGGGCATTGTGCGTTTCCCGGAGTTCCGGTTTGATATGGTTCGGCTCGGTATCGGGCTGTATGGCGTAGAAAGCAGCCACTTAGACCCCGAAGCTGTGCGGCCCGTCGGCACGCTCAATACCACAATCAGCCAGATAAAAACTGTTCTGGCGAGCGAAACCGTTGGCTACGGACGACGGGGTATTTTGGCGCGAGACAGCCGCATTGCCACCATCGCCATTGGCTACGCCGACGGCTTTGACCGGCGGTTTGGCAACGGCGTGGGTCAGGTCTGGATTGCCGGTACGCGCTGCCCTACCGTTGGCAACGTGTGCATGGATATGACAATGGTTGACGTAACCGATGCGCCCACAGCGCAGGAAGGTGATGTGGTAGAAATCTTCGGCCCAAACCTGACCATCAGTGCGTTAGCCACCGCCATCGGCACAATTCCGTATGAGATTCTGACCGGCGTGAGTGAGCGGGTGAAGCGGGTTTTCTTCCGGGAAGGGAATTAACGGGGTAATTTACAAGGTTGTTCCCGCCGTGAAATACAACTGGGCAACGGCTTTCTGGTACTTGGCCCGGAGTTCTTCGCGCTTTATCCTGAGGTCAATCAGCTTGCTCTCGCGGGTGTTTACCAGGAACAGTGAACTCTCGCCGAGGTCGAATTTCTGCTGTTCGGCCCGCAGTAAAATCTCCTGATTCTGAACGGTTTGCTCCTGCAACGTCAACTGATTTCCGAGCGTTTGTACTGAATTATAGGCCGCCCGAATGTCGTTCAGAATGTCGCGGTTGGTCTGCTGCCGGTCAAACACAACCTGCTGTTGCTTTACCTGAACCTGCCGGAGTTTGCCGCGCTCTTTCCGCAGAAAAACGGGCAGCACAAAGTCCACCCCAATCTTGTGGTTTTCGGGCCGAAATGAATACTGACTCGACCAGTCGTAACCAACACCGGGCGTGTCAGTACGGCTCAATAGCATGGCACTAACGTTGATTTGTGGCCGGATCATCTGCCGCCAAAATCGCTCGTCGAGGGCTAATTGCTGCGCCTTTCCATCGAGCTTAAGCAGGTCGGGGTGGCGTTTGGCGGCAGAATCGAGCAGAGCCTGCACCACCCGTTCGGGCAACACAACGTTGGTCGGTGATTCTGGCACAACCGATGCGGGCAGGTCTAACGGAGCCGAGCCGTCGGCCCACAAAAATGTAGAAACCACAAGCCGGGCGTTTTGCAGGTCAACGTCGGCCTGCTGCCGTTGCACCAGCCGGTCCTGCGCTGTGATAATGGCTTCGGTGGTGTCAATCATAGCCGCGTCGCCGAGCGTGGCCCGTTGCCGAACGGCCCGAAAACGGGTGTCGGCTAATTGGTAGCCTTCGTCAATGAGTTGAAACTGCCGGTAGGCCAGAAACCAGTCCCAGTAGGCTTTGGCGGCCTCGAACAGGGTTTTATTGATGAGTTTGAGCCGGTCGGCTTCTGCCAGTGTGGTGGCCGCCTGCGCCTGCCGGAGAGCCGTTCGGCGGACATCCGTCAGCAGCCCCTGCCCCAATGGAATACTCAGCCCAACGGCCAGCAAGCCTGTGTTTGGCACCACCAGTTCAGGATTGATGAATTTGCCCCGATTAGCATCATAAGTCATTTTCAGGTCTATACCGCCCGGTGCAATGGGAACGCTAAGGCCGCTTTGCCAGTAACTGTAATACACATCCTGCCCAAACTCCTTGCGGTCGAAATGAGAGAACAGTTTGGGGTCAAACGCGCCCCGTGCCTGCATGATTTCGGCCTGCACTTCCTGCCTGAACAACGCCGACTGCCGCACCAGCGGATGGTACAGCCGAATATTTTCATAAAACGACGAAGCCGTGAAGACTTCCTGGGCGTTGGCAGTAAACAGTGAACAGTAAACAGTAATCAATAAGCAGTGAAGAACGAATACGGGGCTAGTAAGTACTCTGCGGGATTGAGGATGACGAGGCACAGGCCGTCTGGCTTTTTTTATCTCAAGCATTGATAACTGATAACTGATTATTGATAACTGACCCGTCATTTTTTCTTAATCACCTCGCTCGATTCTTCTTTCAAACTCGGCGGGAAGCCGTTTATCTGCCGCCAGAATTCGTACCAGACCGGCACATCGTCAAGCATTACCCAACCGTAAACCCCTGATCCTAAGCGGAGTTGCTCAGGCCAGGGATGTCCTTTTTCGTTTGGGTCATCTTTGGCCGGTTTCACCAGCAGGCGGTATTTGCCGTTGGTGCTGCTGACGGCATCAATCACGGCCACCTCGCCCCCAAACGTACCCACCGCCACCGTCGGCCAGCCCGAAAACTGCACCGCCGGCCAGCCATCAAACTGGAGTCGCACCTTGCGGCCCCGTTCAATCAGCGGCACATCCATCGCCCGCACATATAATTCGATGGCTACGGTCGGGTTGGCGGGTTGTAGGGTGGCAACGGCTTCGCCCTCTTTAATGGTCTCGCCGATACCCATTTTTATGGCCTTCACCACAAAACCGGCCTGCGGAGCGCGAACCACATACAACCCCCGGCGCACGTCAACACTACTGATTTTATTAGCGAGTTTAGCGATTTCGCCCCCGCCCTCGGCCCGGTACGACACCGCCGAAGCACGGTCTGACATGGCTTTAGCGCGTTTTTCCTCAAAATCAGCCTGAATCGTGGCTAAGTCAAGCCGGGCATTGATGAATTCCTGCCGCGAGCCGTTGAGTTTGTTTTCCTGCGAGATCACTTTGGCGTAGTCTTCCTGAATTTTGAGTCGGCGGGTTTCCAGATCGGTGAGCGAAATCAGCCCGTCGCGGTTCATCATCTCAGATCGGTTGAGCCGGTCATTGGCAATGCGGTAATTCGTGCGCTGGGCAATCAGGTCGGTACTGTCGCTGATGACCTTAAACCGATTCTGTTTCACTTTATTACGGGCCGAGGCTAACTTAACCGCAACGCCCGCTTCGAGGGCCGTAATCTGGGCATCGAGGGCGGTTATTTTTGTAACGGTGGCATCGAGACTACCCTGTTTGGCGGTGAGTTGTTCCTGCAACCGGAGCGGCAAATTGGGGTCGAAATACTCGTCTTTAATTTCCGAAATCACCAGCAGCGTATCGCCTTTTTTGACGGCCTGCCCTTCCTGCGCGGCCCATCGTTCGATACGGCCTGCTATAGCGGTCTGAATCGTTTGCGGGCGATCCTGCGCGGTGAGAGCCGTTACCGAGCCGGTGCCGTCAATGGTTTGTGTCCAGGGCAAAACCAGCACAAACAGCAGAATAAACAGGAAAACCAGCATCCAGCGGGCTAACTGCCGCCCGGCCTGGGAGCTGGGCAGATTACGAAGCGTTTTGAGCGGATAGTGCTGCCACAGGGCCGGATCTATACGGTGGTTCGAGAGATTAAGCATGGTTTGTGGTTTGTGGTTCGTGCAGGCCGCCCTGCACGAACTACAAACTCAGTTGGTCTTCAAGTGGTAAATCTGTTACTACGCCCATTTTTTCGACCGCCGTGAGCAGGTCAAACACCACGTCAATATTCATCGTTAGTTTTTCTACCGAACTGGTAATCAATACAATCATCACCTCAGCGGCCACAAACTGCCCCATCGTCATGCCCCGGCTCACTACCAGCATGGTGCCCACAATCAGCAATCCGCCGGTCAGAATAGTCTTGAATGCCACGGCGTTGCCGTAGAATCGTTTCAATACTGAGAAGTGTTCGTTGCGGTATTTAAGGTAATTCGCCACCAGTTCGTCCATCCTGTCAATCGGCTCAAGATCCGTGTGTTGCTGCCGGTAGAATGCCAGATCACGGGCGATGTCTTCGAGCCAGCTTACCACTTTGTACTTGTATTTAGATTCGTTTAGACTGGCTTTTAGGGCCTTACGCCCATTGATAAAGACTACGGCCAGTACCATCAGCACCGTAAACAAGCCAAAAACCAGAAAAACCGGGTGATAGATAGATAACAGAATAATGCCGAAAATAATTTGTACGAAAGCCGCCGTGATGTCAATCAGCAGTTTTGGTAAGCCTTTCTGGATGGTCAGAATATCAAAAAAGCGGTTCATCAGTTCGGGCGGATAATACGGTTCGAGCGCGTCGGGCGTGATGCGCGGCAGGCGGTAGGTGAACTCCAAAGCAGCTTTGGCAAAAATGCGCTGCTGGATAATTTCGACCAGCGTGGTTTGCCCGATGAGCAGCAGACCAGTCAGGATTACGCCTACAATCACCAGACCGATGAGCAGGTAAATCGAACTAAAAACCGCCCCGCTCTGCACCAGATTGAACACGGCCTGAATGCCCAATGGCAGCGACAGGCCAATTAATCCCGTGACGATGGCGTACAAATAAACGTAGCCAATGTCGCGCTTTTCGGTGTTGAGGAGCCGCAGCAATCGCTGCAAGGGCGTGGGTGGAGAAACTGGTTGCGGGTTGGTAGATGCCATAATTAAAAATGTAAACGGAGCCACTGGCCACCAGTACTCACTATGAAATACATAGCAGGGTTGAACGCGTACCGAAACCCAAGCACATGCGACGTATCATAGCTTAGTCCGATCATTCAGCCGTAGGCGGCCCCGTGCGCTGTTCTGCCAACACAAAACCCATCTAACCGACGGTTAGTTTGGGTTCGGTGAGTTGACAAACAGGACCAGACACAGCATAACGATTAATTGACCTCTCCCGGCTATACAAACGATAGTATTACTTTCTTTTCTGCAAAACTAACTTTTGTTCGTGGGGTATGGTTTACCTTGCATCTGATTCTAATAATTTTCTAACAGGTTATTTGGATAGTATCATCGGCCTGGCAAACTTCCAAATTGGGTATTAACTGCCAAACTTACTATGGAATACAGCGTCTCCGTCCGCATGAACGAACACCTGTTTTTACGTGATCCTGAAAGCACCGACCTGGGCCGCCGAATTGTGCAACAGGGAATCGTTGTTTTTGATGAATTAGGCTTTGAAGATACTACGTTTCGTAAACTCGCCGACCGGCTGGGTACCAAAGAAGCCAGCATTTATCGGTATTTCGAGAATAAGCACCGGCTGCTGGTGTATCTGGTGGCGTGGTACTGGCAGTGGCTTAATTATCAGGTGATTTTTCAGACCAATAATCTCACCGACCCGCACGAAAAATTAGAACGGGTGCTGCGTGTACTGCTCCTCCATGACCTCTCCCAAGCGGCCAACGGTGATATAGACATCCAAACCCTGCACGGTATCGTGATTCGGGAAGCCAGCAAAGCCTACCTCACCCATCACGTTACAGATGACAACCGGCAACAATTGTTTAAGCCTTACAAAGACCTCTGCGGACGCATTGCGGGCATTATTCAGGAGTATCGGCCCAATTACCCATTTGCCCGGTCACGCGCCAGTTCGCTTATCGAAACGGCGCATTATCAGGCGTTTTTTATGCAACATTTACCATCGCTGACCGATTTTGGCGGTCAGCAGGACGATACTGATCTGCTGGCATTTTTGCGGCATTTGTTGTTTTCGTCGCTGGATGGGGGGGCCTTGGCCTAACTGGCTTCTATGGGTAAGATTGTAGTGCAAAGAATAGTGCCTACTATGAAAACAGTGAATTTGCAAAGCGGCATACGTTGTAATTTTACCGCTACAAACCACTTTGCCACTACATTGTGAACGAAATCACCGTTTTTGCCCCCGCCACCGTTGCCAACGTGGCCTGCGGGTTCGATATTTTTGGCTTCGCCGTTGACCAGCCCGGCGATGTTGTTACCCTTACCCGGCGCGACGAACCGGGTGTAACCATCACCAATATCACCGGCGACGGTGGGCGGTTGCCCCGCGAAACGGGCCGCAACACGGCGGGTATCGCCATTGACCGGTATCTGCAATTCACCCGCCGAACCGACGTGGGCGTTGACGTGGTACTGCACAAACAAATGCCCCTCGGCAGCGGCTTAGGCTCCAGCGCGGCCAGTGCCGTAGCCGGGGTTTTCGCCATCAACAAACTCCTCGGTAGCCCCTTACAAGTGCTTGATTTATTGCCCTTTGCGATGGAAGGCGAGCGTATCGCCTGCGGTTCGGCCCACGCCGATAACGTGGGGCCAAGTCTGCTGGGCGGATTTGTGATTGTACGCAGTTACGCGCCGTTGGATGTGGTAAAAATCGAAACGCCCGCCGACTTATACGCCACGCTCGTGCATCCCGACGTAGAAGTGAATACAAAAGATGCCCGGTTTATCCTGAAAAATGAGGTATCGCTCCGAAATACGATCACCCAGATGGGCAACGTGGCCGGGCTGATTGCGGGGCTGATGAAACCTGATTATGAACTGATTAGCCGATCACTCGTAGATGTAATTATCGAACCCGTCCGCTCGATTCTGATTCCGCAGTTTCAGGAAGTAAAACAGGCCGCGCTTGCCAACGGCGCGCTCGGGTGCAGCATTTCGGGGTCGGGGCCGTCGTTGTTTGCCCTCTGCCGCGACGAACCAACGGCACAGCGCGTGGGCGTGGCCATGCAGGCGGCCTTTGCCGAAGCCGAGATTATGAGCCAATGTTACGTGTCACAAATCAACCGGCAAGGGCCAAAAGTGGTGGTTAGTCGTTAGTGGCTGGTGGCTGGTTTACGGGTAGATATGTATCGCCTGCCGGCCGTTAAACCTTATTTATCGTTTTGAATCAAAGTCCGTAAAACCCCAAATCAAATGAAAAAGATTACATTTTTCCTGCTAATCACTTTAGCATCAGCCGGATTCACAACCGCGCAGGACATGACCGCCGAGCAGGTCATGGACAAATACGTTGCCGCCGTTGGTGGTAAAGAATTCGTTTCGGGTATCAAAGACATGACCGTTGAGATGTCGGCAGAAACCGAGCGCGGCCCCATCATGATGACCCGCAAAGCAATGGCTCCCAACAAGTCGAGCATGGTGATCAATGCCAGCGGCATGGAAGTGATGCGGATGACCTCCGACGGCACCAAAATGGGGATGGGCGGCATGCAGGGAAGCCGCGTACTGGAAGGCAAAGAAGCCCAGGCCGGTATTTTGCAGGCAACGATGTTCCCCGAATTAAACTACGCGGCAATGGGCCTGAAAAACACCCTCGATGGCGTAGAAACCGTGAACGGAAAAGAAGCCTACAAAATCACTCATTCAGCCGCCGACGGGTCGGGAAGCTGGGCGGATTTCTACGACAAGGAGTCGGGCCTCAAGGTGCAGACCGTGACGACCCAGAAAATGCAGGGCCGCGACATAACGCAGACGATGGTTTACACTGATTACAAGGACTTTAAAGGATTGAAGTACCCCACCAGTATCGTGCAGTCGGGCGGGCGGGCCATGACCATGAGCGTTGATAAAGTCAAAATCAACACCGGCGCGAAAGAGTCTGATTTTGCAGTAAAGTAAATTAGTGGTTAATGATTCGTGGGGGGGTTTGGGTGGGGAGAAAAAGCCTGGGGCACCCCACAACCCCCCCACAAATAAATAAAAAACCCCCCGGGG
>JBBRUV010000163.1:0-10500 GCA_038247465.1 Cytophagales bacterium | reverse complement strand
CATGTCGAACAGAGCCGTTAAGCCCCTGGTCGCCGATGGTACTGCCGGACGATGGCGGGAGAGTAGGTTACTGCCACCCCTTAGTTATTGCAAACCCCTCACTGAGAAATCAATGAGGGGTTTTTTTATGCCATTACTTACCATAAGTTATTCTTTAAATTGTACAAAATCCTGCTTCCAGCATTTGCCATTCCCGGATTTATATTACCGCTTATCCAGTTTTTGTAATTATAAAACCACTGATAGTCAGACTTTTACAGTGAAAATAAGCCTTCTCTTTTTCGAGATAGATTTTTGGAAACCGGAAACCTTCTTAAAGTTTCCACAGTTTATGAGAAAAGTCATAATCTGTAACGAATGTTTGTAATGAATAAACGGGATGAAGGAACGGGTTATTGAAGAAGCTGAAAAAATGTTTCGGAAACATGGGGTACGGACGATAACGATGGATGACATTGCCCGGCGGTTGGGTATTTCTAAGAAGACAATATACCAGCATTTTACCGATAAGGACGATTTGGTTTATCAGGTCACGCTACACAACATGACTCGTGAAGCCAACGATTATGACTGTATTATTCAAACCGCCAGTAACCCGATTCAGGAGATGCTGAAGGCTTCAGAAATGATGAAACTGCATTTGGCCGACACGAACCCAAATTTGGTTCAGGACATCCAAAAATATCACCCCAAAGCATGGGCTGTTATCCGTCAGTTTGAACAGCAGCATGTTGTGGAAGCTATTGCCGACAATATCCGTACAGGCACTGAGCAAGGGCTTTACTACTCTAATGTTGACCCAGAAACAATGGCGCGGTTGAGACTCGAAACTGTTCATGCGGCTTTCAACGATGCTATTTTCCCGCGTAATCGGCTGACGATTGAGGCCATTCAACAGCAGTTGATGGAACATTTTATTCGAGGATTGCTCACCGAAAAAGGATTTTTAGTTTATCACGAGTATATCAACCATAAAGAGTATGAAAGAAATTAGACTTGCTCGAGCGGTGCTGGCATTCTTGACGATTATTATTGTCACTAACGGGTCGGTGCTGGCCCAAACCCGACAAGCATTTACGCTTCAAGAAGCTGTTCAATTCGCAACAGATAAAAACATTAACGTGCAAAGCTCACGCTTAGATGGCGTGAGCGCCGAGGCCCGAATTCGGGAGGTCAAGTCTGTGACATTACCGCAGGTTAGCATAGGAAGCCAACTAACCTATAACGCAATTATTCAAAAGTTTATCCTGCCGGCAGGAGGGTTTGGGGGAGGGGCTCCTGCTTCATCAACTGCCACAGGTGGTAACCAACCAGAAAATGCTGACGTAACAGCTATTCCATTTGGGGTAAACTTTCAGGGTAATGTGCAGGCAACGGTTAATCAACTTCTGTTTGATGCGTCATACAAAATCGGCCTGAAAGCGGCTGCTACCTTGCGGGAACTGAGCCAGAAAAATATAACAGCAACCAAGATTAATGTGGCCGAACAAGTCACTAAAGCATATTATAATGTACTTGTAAGTGAGGAGCGCATAAAATTGCTGGATTATAACATTAATCGAATTGACACACTTTTTAAAGAAACACAGGTACTAAACAAAGAGGGTTTTGTAGAGAAAATTGACGTTGACCGGCTTGAAGTGCAGGCCAATAATCTCAAAGCCCAACGACAGAATGTCCAGAATCTGGTTGGACTAAGTTATTACTTGCTGAAGTTTCAGATGGGATTGGGAATCAATGACGACATCACGTTGACCGATAAAATTCAGGACGTAAACATTGACGAAGCGGAGCGATCAATGGCGTTTTTAACCCCTGTTGATTATAGCCAACGCATCGAATTTTCAACATTGCAGAATCAAATCGAATTGGCTGACCTTGATTATCAGGGTATCGGTAAGCAATATTTCCCGCGCGTACTGGCTTCGGTAGCATACGGTCACAACAATGGCCGTAATAACATCTTCGATTTCTTTACAACCAAGTGGTTCAATTCGGCAGCATTTAATCTGCAAATTCAGGTGCCTGTTTTCGACGGTTTTCAAAAGCGATACGCGGCCCAACAGAAGAAAATTTCGTTTGACAAGGCTCGGCTTGGCAGCGATTTGCTTCGGAACTCCATTGATTTACAGGTGAAACAGTCGCAGATTACTATTCAAAATAGTTTGCAGACGCTGAGGACGCAAAAACGCAATCTGGATCTGGCCCAGGAGATCCTGCGCGTTACTAGAATAAAGTATAAAGAAGGCGTTGGCTCTAACATCGAAGTGTTAAACGCGGAGAGTTCATCGCGTGAGGCACAAACAAACTATTTCGGATCACTGCTCGATTTTATGCTTGCTAAAGTTGATCTCGACAAAGCCTCAGGGAAGCTTTATTACGGACAAACTCAAAACTGAACGAACCTGATTCTCATCCAAAACTGATTATGAAACTTTACCATATCACGGCATTCCTGTTGGCCTTATTGGTAGCCTGTGGCTCACCCAAGCCCAAAAATGACCTGACGACCAAGAAGCAGGAGCTTACCGACCTAAAAAAACAACAAGCCGACCTGACTACCAAAATCAAAACACTGGAAGGTGAAGTTGCCAAACTTGACCCCCAAAAGGCCGAAGTTATTCGCACGAAAGACGTGGTGGTTGCGCCGGTTTCGGCCACAACGTTCAAGCATTTTGTGGAATTGCAAGGCTCGGTGGATGCCAAAAACAACGTGCAGGTATCGCCCCGGTCGGGTGGTACGGTGCTTTCGGTAAACGTCGTTGAAGGCTCAAATGTGCGGGCTGGGCAGGTAGTGGCGCGGTTAGATGATCAGATTCTGCGGTCGTCGGTGGGCGAGCTTCAAACGCAATTGTCGCTGGCAAACACGGTTTTCGAGAAACAAAACAACCTCTGGAAACAGCAAATCGGGACGGAGATTCAATATCTGCAAGCCAAAAGCAACAAAGAATCGCTGGAACGGCGGCTGGTGACGCTCAACACGCAACTAAGCCAATCGAACGTGACGGCCCCGATTTCGGGCGTGGTTGACAAGGTGTTCGCCAAAGTCGGGATGATGGGTTCGCCGGGTGTGCCAATGTTCACGGTCGTGAATCTGTCGCAGTTGAAGGTGGTAGCGAAGGTGGCCGACACCTACGCGGGTAGCGTTCGGAAAGGTGATGCGATTCAGATTCGTTTCCCAGACATAAATAAAACCATTAACGCCAAGATCAGTTTTGTGTCAACAACGGTTGACCCACTGAGCCGGACGTTTATGATTGAAGCACCGTTGCCACCGGGTGGCGACCTGAAACCGAATATGCTGGCGCAGGTGAAAATTAACGATGTGAACCGGGCCAACGCCATTGTGATTGACCAAAACCTGATTCAGAATACTGAAAACGGGCAGTTGGTGTACGTCGCAACAACGGAAGGAGCGAAGAAAATAGCCAAGGCCCGGACGGTAAAAACCGGCCAAAGCTACGGCGGACAGATCGAGATTACGGCGGGGTTGCAGGCAGGTGATCAACTCATCACGAAGGGCTATCAGGAAGTTGTGGACGGGCAACCAATAAATTTTTGATGAGTCGTATAAGGTTCAAGGCTGAACGTTTAACGCAAAACCGGCATTTGTTCAACCTTAAACTTTCAAACTTAAACGTATTCAATATGAAATTCGACCAATATAAAACCCTCGGCTTCACCAACTGGTGCGTCGAGAACCGGACAGCGATCTACATCTTTACCATCATTATTACGATGGGCGGGCTGTTTGTTTATAACAACCTCGCCAAAGAGCAATTCCCGGATATTAAGGTGCCGCAGATTTACATCAACACGGTGTATTTCGGCACGGCTCCGGCAGACGTGGAGAACACGATTAACAAGCCGATTGAAAAACAACTGAAATCTATTTCGGGCGTTAAGTCTATCAAATCCAATGCGTTGCAAGATGTGTCGGTAATTCTGGTGGAGTTTAACCCCGACGTAAAAGTAAACGACGCGCTGCAACGAGTACGCGACGCGGTGGACAAAGCCAAACGCGATTTGCCCCAAAAACTTGACTCCGGCCCGACCGCGCAGGATGTGAATTTCTCGGAGTTTCCGATTATGAACGTCAACCTGTCGGGGAATTTCTCGATCAAGCAACTCAAAGAATACGCCGAAGATTTACAGGATGCTATTGAAGCGATGCCCGAAATCAGCCGGGTTGACATTGTGGGAGCTTTGAAACGCGAGATTCAGATTAACGTGGATTTGCCCCGGATGCAGGCAACAGGCCTGACATTCTTCGACGTGCAGTCGGCCATTCAGGGCGAAAATATCAACATTTCGGGGGGCGAATTGAGCATCCAGGGTATTCGCCGGACGCTGCGCGTGAAGGGCGAATTTTCGGACGTGAAGCAACTTCAGAATATGCAGATTCGTACCGGAACCGGCGCAACGGTCCGCTTGGGCGATGTGGCCCAGGTGCAGGATTCGTTTGAAGAGCAACAGGATTTTGCCCGGTTAGATAACAAATCGGTAGTGACGCTGAACGTGATTAAACGGGCTGGTTCTAACCTGATTGCCGCTGCCGACAAAATCGAAAATACGATTGAAGAATATAAGGCAGACAGGTTTCCACAGGGACTCGACATCCGGGTCACGGCTGACCAATCGGAGCGGACGCGGGCCGAACTCAACGACCTGATTAACACCGTTGTACTCGGATTTATTTTTGTGGTGCTGGTGCTGATGTTCTTCATGGGCATCCGCGACGCGATTTTTGTGGGGCTGTCGGTGCCGCTCTCCGCGTTGGTGGCCTTTGTGATGATGCCGATTGTGGGACCAATCGTGGGAACTGTGTTCACTCTGAACACCATCGTGCTGTTTGCCTTTCTGCTCGGTCTGGGTATTGTGGTTGACGATGCCATTGTGGTAATTGAAAACACGCACAGGCTCTTCAACGAAAACAAAGATTGGGACATCAAACAGGCTGTGAAAGCGGCTGCTGGTGAGGTGTTTATCCCGGTTTTGTCGGGAACGCTGACCACGATTGCGCCGTTTTTTCCGCTTCTGTTCTGGCCGGGAATCGTGGGGGAGTTTATGAAGTTTCTGCCTCTGACGCTGATTCTGACCCTGTTTGCGTCCTTGTTTGTGGCTTACGTCATGAACCCGGTTTTTGCCGTGTCGTTCATGAAACGGCATGAAGAAGAAACCCACGCCACGAAACAAACCTTCGGCCAGATTCGTCGCCCACTCATTGTGCTGGCCGCGTTGGCCGCAGTGGGTTATATTGTTGACCGGGGCTTTGGCAACCTGTTTGTTTTTGCGGCTATATTGTTCGTGTTCAACCACTACATTCTCACCCCGCGCATTATTGTTCCATTTCAGGAGCATTTGTTGCCCGGTTTGAAGCACAATTACCGGAAACTAATTTCTTGGTTATTAGTCGGCTGGAGACCTGTTTTTACAATCATAGCGGCATTTGGGCTACTGGTTGCCACGTTCTTTATCGTGGGTGCGGCCCAGCCTAAAGTGATTTTCTTTCCCAGTGGGGAACCCGATTATATCTACGTCTATAACGTGATGCCGGTCGGTACAGACGCTCGTGTGACGGATAAAACCACGCGCGAAATAGAACGGCGGGTGTTTAAAACCCTACGCGATAACAAAGCGATGGGCATTGTAAACTCGGTAATCTCGAACGTAGGTAAAAACGCGGGTGATCCGTTTACGCCCGACCGTTCGGCAACACCCCAGAAATCGAAAGTGACGGTGGCGTTCGTGAAAGGCTCTGACCGGGATGGCCGTTCGACCGAAGTACTGCTCGGAAAAGTACGGGAAGCGATGCAGGGAATCCCCGGTTCGGAGATTTCGGTAGAGCGCGAATCCAGCGGCCCGCCAACCGGCAAAGCCATTACGCTCGAAATTGCGGGCGATGATTTTGCCACGCTCAACGCCCTCGAAAAACAACTGCGGAAACGCATTACGGCGGCTGGTATCGAGGGCATTGATCAACTGAAATCGGACTTGATTACCAACAAACCTGAAATCATTGTGCAAATCAACCGCGACAAAGCCGAACGTGAAGGCATTTCGTCGCAACAAATCGCCGGAACGATCCGCACGGCTTTGTTTGGGTTAGAAATCTCGAAATTCCGCGATGCCAAAGACGAGTACCCGATTATGATTCGGCTCCGGCCCGACGACCGCAGCCAGATTGAGCGGCTATTGAGCCTGAACATTGTTTATCGTGATATGACAACGGGCGGCCAACTGCGCCAAGTACCCATCTCGTCGGTAGCCGACATTAGCTACTCGACCACGTTCAGCCAGATTAACCGTAAAAATCAGGAACGGCTCGTAACGCTGAGTTCAGACGTGGTTCCGGGTGCAAATGCCAACGTAATTAACCAACAGATTACGGAGGTAGTAAAGGAAATGGAAGTCCCGAACGGATACAGCATCCGGGCCGGTGGCGAGCAGGAACAGCAGCAGGAATCGGGTACGTTTCTGGTGTCGGCTTTTGGTATCGCCCTCCTGCTGATTTACCTGATTCTGGCAACGCAGTTTAACTCGGCCATCAAGCCGGTGATTATTTTCGCCACGATTTTGCTCTCACTGATTGGCGTATTGCTCGGTTTTGTAATTGCCGGTAAAACGTTCTCGGTTATCATGTCGGGCGTGGGGATTATTGCCCTGGCTGGTATTGTAGTCAAAAACGGTATTCTGCTCATTGAGTTTATCGAGGAGTTGCGGGGCCGGGGCGTTCCCGTCCGCGAGGCCATTATTGACGGGGGCGGTATCCGACTGACTCCAGTGTTACTCACGGCTTCTGCTGCTGTGCTGGGCCTGATTCCGTTGGCTCTCGGCTTGTCGGTTGATTTTGTGGCTCTCTTCCGAGACCTTAACCCGCACCTGATTGTGGGGGGCGACAGCGCGGCTTTCTGGAACATTCTGGCCTGGACAATTATCTACGGCCTGACATTCTCAACCGTTTTGACACTGATTCTGGTGCCGTGTATGTACTGGGTCAGCGAGCGGATCAAAGCCCGGTTTGCGAAGAAGCCGGTGGTTGCGTCGGCAGCGAAGGCGGAGCCGGAGCTGGTATAAATTTTTCTTTTACGCAGCGGTGCAATGATTACGCGGAGACCGCAGAGGATAGTACAAAACTCTGTGTCCTTTGCGTAATTGTTGCACCGCTGCGTTAAACACGTCATTATGAACCGAGTCTTTGTTTTCCTCCTCGTTGCCGGGCTGCTTTTTCTGATTGATTTATACGTCTGGCAAGCTGTGCGCACTGTGAGCCGGGGGCTGTCAGAAACCGCGCAGCGCACCATCGGCTACGTCTATTGGGGCTTCACGGGGCTGGCGTTGCTGGCTTATATTGCATTGCAGGTTTTGCCACCGGATTCGCTGGGCCGCATCACCCGAACGTTTATCATGACCGGAATCGTGATGCCGTATCTGGCGAAGCTGTTTGCCGTGCTGTTTATCGCTGCCGATGATGCTGGGCGGTTTGTGCGCTGGGCCATTGCCCGGTCTGCCCAACCGCAGCCCGAAACGGCGACAATTTCTGTTTCTCCATCATTGCCCTCGCCCCTTGCTTCCCCTTCCTCCTCCCCTCCAATTTCCCGTTCTGATTTTTTGATGAAAACCGCGCTCATTGCCGGGGCCGTGCCGTTAGTTGGGTTTACCTACGGCATCATTTCAGGGGCGCATGATTACCGGGTTCGGCGGATAAAACTGCCGATTAAAAACCTGCCGTCTGGGTTTAATGGGTTGAAAATTGCTCAATTGTCAGACATTCATTCGGGGAGTTTTTTTAATAAAACGGCGGTGAAGGGCGGGATAGACATGCTGCTAAATGAAAAACCTGACCTTGTGTTTTTTACCGGCGACCTCGTCAATTCCAAAGCCGAAGAAGTACGGGATTACATCTCGATTTTTGAGAAAGTAACCGCTCCGTTGGGCGTATTCTCGACCCTCGGTAACCACGATTACGGCGACTACGCCGAATGGCCCACCCCCGAAGCTAAACGCCGAAATCTCAATGACCTGAAAGCCGCACATAAACAAATGGGTTGGCAATTGATGATGGACGAAAGCCACATTCTGGAAACAAACGGCGATAAAATCGCGTTGATTGGTGTGCAGAATTGGGGGGCGGGCGCACGATGGCCCAAATACGGCGACCTCGCCAAAGCCTTGCGCGGAGCCGAAGATTACCCTGTTAAGCTGTTACTCTCGCACGACCCCAGCCATTGGGACGCTCAGGTACGGCCTAATTTCCCGGAAATTGACGTGATGTTTGCCGGCCACACGCACGGAATGCAGTTCGGTATCGAAACCGAGTTGTTCCGCTGGAGTCCGTCGCAATATGCGTACAAACAATGGGCCGGGCTGTATCAGGAGGGCAACCAAAGGCTATATGTGAACCGGGGTTACGGCTACATCGGCTATCCGGGTCGAGTCGGGATTTTGCCGGAGGTAACGATTTTTGAGTTAGTGCAGGCTACTTAGATTACCAAGCTTCAAACCAACGGTCTCATTTCTTCGTTCACTTGGTGTACCAACATACATTTCTCATCAAATGAAAATACTGTTTATTACCCTAATCACGCTCGTTTTGTCGGTTTTGGCCCCAAAAAAACCTGAACAGCAAGCCACCAAAATTCCGTTGTGCCACGCCGTAACCGTCTCCAACGGCATGGCCATGCTTGCTGGCAACCCCGCTTTTATCGCTGCCCACGCCAATCCGTTGCCACTGAATTATGTCAGTGTTGCCGGTGAGATGATTAAGATTGATGCGCCCGATGGTAAAGCTGCCAACGCTTTTTTCCTGAAAGCCAAAAAGCCGTCGAACAAATGGCTGTTTGTGTATCAGGAATGGTGGGGCCTGAACGATAACATCAAGCGCGAAGCCGAAACGTACTACAACGACCTGAAAGATGTGAACGTAATTGCGCTGGATATGTATGACGGGCAGGTTGCCACCAAAGCCGAAGATGCAGGTAAACTGATGCAGGGAGCCGACAAAAACCGTTTGGGAGCTATTATGAAAGCGGCCATAGGCTACGCCGGGCCAAAAGCCGACATTGCCAGCGTAGGCTGGTGTTTTGGTGGTGGGCTGTCGTTGCAGTCGGCCATTCTGGAAGGCAAACAGGCCAAAGGGTGCGTGATGTATTACGGTTTCCCGGAGATGGACGTAAACAAACTGAAGATGCTCGAAACCGACGTGTTGGGTTTGTTCGGTACAAAAGACAAGTTTATCTCGACCGAAACCCTGAAACAGTTTGAAGGAGCAATGGATCAGGCGGGTGAAAAAATCGCCGTTAAAACCTACGAAGCTGATCATGGTTTTGCCAACCCAAGTAACCCCAACTTCGACAAAGCCGCCACCGAAGATGCCTACAAACGGGCATTGGCGTATTTGAAGGGGAAACTGAAGGCGTGAAAAATAGTTTGCCGTTCGTGGTTTGTGGTTGTTTTGCTACCAACGAATAACCACAAATTACGAACGGCATAGGCCGCCCTGCCCAAACTATTTTTTCATCTCCGCATAGTGCTTATAAAACAACGGAATCGTTTCGATGCCTTTGTAGAAATTAAACAGGCCATAGCTCTCGTTGGGCGAGTGCAGCGCATCAATATCCAGCCCAAAACCCATCAAAATAGACTTCACGCCCAATTCCTGCTCAAACAGGGCCACAATTGGGATGCTGCCTCCGCCCCGCGTCGGGATGGGTTTTTTGCCCCAGGCTTCTTCCATTGCCCGGCTTGCGGCCTCAAACTCAACTGAGTCAATCGGCGTAACGTAGGGCAAACCGCCGTGATGCGGAGTTACCGTTACGGTCACGCCCGCCGGGGCAATGCTCATAAAGTGGTTGGTAAAGAGGGTGGTGATTTCGTCGGGTGTTTGGTTCGGCACGAGCCGCATCGAAATTTTGGCTGCGGCTTTCGACGGCAGCACGGTTTTGGCCCCTTCGCCGGTGTAGCCGCCCCAAATACCGTTTACGTCGAGCGTGGGCCGGATGCTTGTGCGCTCGTTGGTTGAGTAACCGGCCTCACCCAATACATCGGCAATGCCGAGATCACGTTTGTATTCGCTGAGATCAAACGGGGCTTTGGCAAGTTCATTGCGTTCGGTTTCGGTGAGATCAATTACGTTGTCATAAAATCCGGGAATCGTGACATGTCCTTGTTCATCGTGTAGCGATGCAATCATTTTTGCCAGTGCGTTGGCCGGATTCGCCACGCCCCCGCCATACACGCCGGAGTGCAAATCACGATTTGGGCCGGTTACGGTAACTTCCACATAAGACAATCCCCGTAATCCGCTTTCGATAGATGGCACGTCGTTGGCAATAATGCTGGTATCGGAGATCAGAATCACGTTGGTTTTGAGCATCTCGCGGTTTTGGGCTACAAACGTACCGAGGTGGTCGGAGCCGACTTCTTCTTCGCCCTCGATCATCACTTTCACGTTGCAGGGCAGGCTGTCGGTTGCCAGCATGGTTTCGAGGGCTTTAATGT
>JBBRUV010000162.1:0-10576 GCA_038247465.1 Cytophagales bacterium | reverse complement strand
TAAACTTGGGGGTGGGGGGCTGGTGGTGGGTGGTTGGTGGCGGGTGAACTGACGCGGGACCCAACCACCCCCCACCAACCCCTATTTTGAGGTGATAATAAAGGTGATGGTTCCCGTTGAGGTGGGGGGCGTGTTGGCCGATTTAGGGCGGAGTTTCAGCCGCTGCACCGCCCGACGATAGACCTCAACCACCGACGCGCCAACGGTAGTTTGCCGGGTTTTGACGTTAATGATGTTGCCCGAGTCGTCAACGGTGAGCTGAAAAACAATCTTGCCCGTTTCGTCAGAATCGTCATTCACGTTGGGACGGCTGGCTAATGACCAACCTGATACGTCGAAGGCCACACCACTGCTGCCACCGTTGGGGGTACCATAAAACTCTTTGGCGTTGATGTTGCCTTTGGGATTGCCTTTGTCGCCGACACCGCTGGCATCGTCGCCGTTGTTGTTGCCCCCGGTGGCTGCCGTTTTGCCAACCGTTCCGTTGGCTCCGCCCCCACCCGATGAGCGTTTGTAGAGCGCGTTGGGGTCAACGGTTTCTACTTTTTTGGGCGCAGCCTCACTCGGCGGGGCCGGACGGTTCGACGCGTCGATTGGGGCGGGCGAGGCTTTGGTTTTCTTCGGCTCGGCTTTTTCAGGCACCGTTACCGGGCTGTCGGTACGGCTGGCGATAATGGGTTTTTCGGTGACGGTCTTGGCTTTTTCCTTTACCTGATCCACCTTCGGCACCGGCGCAACGGGCGTTTTGCTGACGCGGGGCGCCGTGGTCACCTTGGGCGGTCCGACGGTTCGGTTGGGCGTTTTTTCCGCCTTTTTCACGTCCACTGCATTGGGCGAGTCACTGGCTTTGTTGTAGGTCTGAATCCGGCCACTGCCAATAGCATCGGTGCCGAAATTGACCTCCACAAACTGAATCGGGGGGGGCTGGGGGATGCTCTGCGAAAACCGGATAAAAATCAGCAAGGCCAGAAGCAACAGCATGGCGGTAACGGCCCCGGCAACCGATAGCACCCGAATTTCGGGTTCGTTTTCAAAGGCAGATTGATTCATGGCATTGGGGTTGGTTTTGGCTACTAACGCTAAACCCGGTAGATTTGGTTTATGGCTACACACGGTATCTGTTTCCCGATGAGACTGCTCATCCTGGCACTGATGAGCGGTCTCATCGGTTGCCAGTGGTTTTCGTCAACTGATTCAACAGCAACAACCCCCAAACGACAACCCGATGAAACCCGGTTTTACCCCCTCCAGCCGGGCTGGTTTGTGGTCTATACCGTAACCCAAACCCGGTACCGGCCCAATCAGGACCCCATCCTGACCACGTTTCAGCGCAAAGAGCGCGTTGGGGCTGCGTTTCAGGATGCGGCCGGCAACGCGGCCTTCCGCATCGAGCGGTTTGGGCGGGCCGGTGACGGGTTGCCCTGGCTGGCCGATTCGGTCTGGTCGGCGCGGTGGCAGAACAACCAACTCATCCGCACCGAAAACGGTATTGCCACCCTCGCCCTGCTACTGCCCGTCTATGACCAATCGCGCTGGAACCCCAATCCGTACAATGCACTGACAACGGACCCGCTTCGTGCGGCAACGAATTTTTACGAAATCAGCCACGCAAACCAACCCCTCACCGTTGGCGGGTTCGGGTTTTCGGCATCGGTACGGGTGCAACAGCAGGCCGATTCGACGTTACTGGGGCAGACCAAACGAAACGAAATCTATGGCTTTGGCGTAGGATTGGTGTATAAAGAATCGGTACAGGTTCGGTTTTGTTACGCGGCTGATTGCTTAGGCAAAGCCCGCATTGAAACCGGTACCCGCCAGCAGGAACAGATTTTGTCTTATGGTCTCGAATAAGTCTATTTTTATCCGGTTAAAACCCTTTGTCTAATGAACCGTATTGGATGCATCAACCTGATTTTGTGCCTGTTTTTCGTTGGCTCGATGAGCAGTTTCGGCCAGACACCCAAAAAATACCTCGTTTTGCTTAAAGACAAAGCCGGTACGCCCTACGCCATCAGTCGCCCGGCAGAATTTCTCAGCAGCCGGGCCATTCAACGGCGGCAACGGCAGGGCATCGCCATCACCGAACGTGATTTTCCGCCCAACCCGGCTTACGTAGCACAAATCCGGCAACTGGGCGCAGCGGTCTGGTACGGCTCGCGCTGGTTCAATGCCGTGCTGATCGAAGCCACCGATACCCAACTCACCAACGTGCTCAAACTGCCGGTCGTAATCGGTATCGAATCGGGCCGGACCCTAAAAAATGCCCGGATGGCAATTGGCGGTGACCAGTTATCGGTCATCAATAAAGAAAACGGGGATTTGTTGACTACTCCAACTGAGTTGATCACCGATAACTGGTCGTTGACAACTGTAAACTACGGGGCTTCTGCCGAACAACTCACGCAGATCGGCGTGGATGTGATGCACCAAAAAGGGTTTCGCGGGGAAGGGATGCTGATTGGGGTGCTGGACTCGGGCTTTTTGAATGCCGATAAAGTCGCCTTCTTAAAACCACTCTTCGATGAGAAACGGATTGTGGGCACGGTTGATTTTGTGCAGCGTCAAGCCGCTGTCTATGAAGACGATGATCACGGTCTGTCGGTCCTGTCAACCATGGCCGCTACTGCCGATAATTCACTCTACGGCTCGGCCTATAAAGCGTCGTACCTGCTGCTGCGAACCGAAGATGTTGCCTCAGAATCGCGCTTAGAAGAAGTCAACTGGCTCCTGGGTGCCGAATATGCCGACAGCACCGGGGCCGATCTCATTACCTCATCCTTAGGCTATACGACCTTCGACGATGCCGCCAGTAATTACACCTACAAAGACCTCAACGGAACCACCGGGCTGGCAACGCGGGCCGCCACCATGGCCGCCCAGGCCGGCATGGTGGTGCTGTCGGCAGCCGGAAACGACGGAACCACTCCCTGGCGATACCTCAGCGTTCCCGCCGATGCAGTGCCGGTTTTAGCCGTAGCTGCCGTTGACCGCACGGGAGCAAAAGCGTCGTTTTCGTCGTTTGGCCCCGCTCCCGATGGCCGTATCAAGCCCGACGTGGCCGCACGGGGGCAAAGCACGGTGGTCGGCCTGCCCAACGGGAGCATCGCTGCCGCCAATGGCACCTCCTTTGCCACGCCCCTCCTGGCGGGCATGGTGGCCGGGTTCTGGCAGGCCTACCCCACCCTACGCGCTGTTGATGTGGTCAATGCGATTCGCAGGGCCGGTAATCAGTACAACGCCCCCGACGACCGGCTGGGCTACGGTATTCCGACATTTGCGCGGGCAGCCACCATTGCCGGGAACGCCCTGGTGCTGGGCATGGAACCGGAGCGGGACGTACAGGTCTGGCCGGTGCCGTTTTCGGCGGGTGATCTGGTGCGGCTGACCTGGGACGAAACCACTGGTGCGTCCAGCCCGAATCAGCCCGTAACCGTATCAGTAGCCGACGCACTGGGACGAGTGGTCTGGGAAACAACAAGTCAGCCCGTATCTATCTCCAGCGGAATGGGACAAACACGGGCGGAACTACAGTTACAAATTCCCTTAGGCAATGTGCCGCTTCCGACTGGGTTTTATCTGCTCACGGCGCAGTCAGAAACGAGAACGAAGACAGTGAAGATAGTGAAGAAATAGTGACTAGTGACTAGTGACTAGTGACTGGTGACTGGTGACTGGTGACTAGTGACTAGTGACTGGTGACTGGTGACTGGTGACTGGTGGGCTGCCGCAGATGTAATATGCTGACGCGGGAGCCAGCCACCAGCACTACTCACCCGCCACAAAAATATCCAGCAGAGCCGTTTTACTGATAGCCGTGATTTCCATTGGCATCAGAATCGTTTTCAGGCTGTCTTCGAGCCGTTCATACGCCTGACTGAGCGTGTTGGCGTTGATGAGCATCTGCTGAATGAGCGTTTTCTCTTTTCCCGTCTTTTCGTCTTCGGTAAAAAACGTAACGCTGCATTTATACCAGACGTCGCCCGGCTCATTCCTGAAAAATACATCGGCGAGTTTCATCTTGCCGATGCTGCCAACGGTGAACTCTGGCGTATTACCCGCAATTTCCTGGTACAGCCGGGCTTCGGCCTCGGTGTAGGTCTGGGCATCAACCAAATAGGCTTCGGTGATGGTCTTAAACACCACTCGGTCGCCCTGCTTGTCGGTAACGATTTCTTCTTTCTGGTACTTTATTTTACCTTGATACCAACTTGGCATAACATATTAGTTTGTGGTTGGTGGTTGGTGGTTGGTGGTTGGCGTACTGACGCGGGAGCCAACCACCAACTAAATTTATTTCTTCTTACGCTTCACCGCTGCCGGCACCACCGCCGGCAGTTTGGCCGTGTACTCGGTAATGCCTTTGCTGATGCCTTCTTTCATGAAACCAAAGTTGGCATCGCCCGATGTTTCACCCAGCGACAGGGCTTTCTGGGCTACCGGGACGGCTTCGGCAAATTTGCCCATTTTGGCCAGAATCTGGGCTTTCGTCCAGACGTTCCGAAACGTTTCTTTCATCCCGATGGCTTTATCAGTGTAGGCTAATGCCTGCTCTAAGTTGCGGCCTTTGGCCAGGTTGTAGTTGGCAGCTGCCAGCAGCGTGGCCGCGTCTTCGGGCTTGTCCATCACGGCTTTATCCACGTTGGCGGCAGCATTGGCTGCGGTATTCACCATCAGGTCAGCAACGGCTTTCACGGTTCCCCAGGCAACGTTCAGTTTGGCGGTGGTGTCGGTTACATTGCTGAAATCAATGGTAAACGTCTCGGCATTGTCGGCAGTCATTACCGGTTTCATGCTCACTTTCAGCGCGTCATCGTCGGGCTTGTAGGCACTGCCGTCACCGGCCTGGGTCATGTTTTTGCTGAACATCAGGCTCCATTCGTCGGCACCGGGCATGGTCAGCAGGGCGTATGTGCCGGCGGGCAGGGGTTTTCCGTTCACCATCAACTCAGTGGTGGTGGTGAATTTGGTCAGGGCGTTGGCGCCCGTGCGCCAGACTTTGCCGTAGGGAACCAGGTCGTTGGTAAACGGGGTACGGCCTTTGAGTGAAGGCCGCGAGTAGGTCACCGTCAAATCGGTTACGCCCACGGTCTGCATCACGGTAGCACCGGGGCTGGGCGACGGTAGCTTGATTTGGGCGGTGGCTAACTGAGCCACCAGACACAGAGCAACGGTATTGAGAACGAGTGTACGCATGGTATTGTGTTGATTGGGATTTACTGATATTGGTGATAAACTCCGCGAAATTGCGGCTTTTTTGATCCCGCACCCCTGTTTTTTGCGTAAACTTGCCGCTATACAGGTCAAAAAACCCCAATTCGGCATGAATTATCTGCTTCTTTTCTCCTTAATCGCTACGCCGGTGCTGGCCCAGTCAACGGCCCCGGCAACACCAGCGAGTACCTCACCCACCGAAACCCGAGTCCTGAGCCGGACGGTGATCACGACGACGAACTCGCCCGCAGCCTATACCGACCGCAGCGCGATTCTGAACCTGCTCAAAGATCGCCTGAAAGCCACCAACGATCAGAACTCCGACCGGATAGCGGCCTGCTTTACCACCGATGCCACCGTCATCGTAAACGGCGAGCTGAAACGAACCCTGACGGCCTACATAAATAGTCTGACGGGAACAGGCGGTAGTCCCGGCAGCAGCAGCGACAAAACGGGGATGATTGGCAACCAGCAGATCACCCGGCTCCGCATCGAGAATAATTTTGCCTTCGTGACCGAAACATACGACGAAACCCCCACTCCTACTACCCCCACTCCCGACGGAAAGACGACTGCCAATGAAAAAGCAACTGCCGATAAACCGGCAGAACCGCGCCCGGCGGTGGTGCTGGAGGTGCTCAGAAAAGGCGAAGACGGCCGCTGGCGGATTACGCATTTCCACGTCTCAACCAAAACAAACCGCTGATTGCGTTGATTGGCACTTGATTTCGCTGATTGCCCGAATGGATCTGTGAAATCAAGTGCCAATCAACGCAATCAGCGGTTCGGTAATCAGTGGTTTAATACGCCACCGAACCCCCACCCGTTGTGGTCATTGGGCGGGCCGCAGGAGAGAGGATAAAATTCGCTAAATCCTGGTTAAGCCGGTCTTTCTCGGTCACAAACAGGCCGTGCGGTGCGCCATTATAGACGATATACTGCGCGTTGGGCATGAGTTTGGCCGTTTGTTCGCCCGATGAGTCAATGGGAACCGTTTTGTCGGCATCCCCGTGAATAATGAGCGTTGGTACGTTGATAGCCGCCACGTCGCGCCGGAAATCAGTCGTAGCAAATGCATTGGCGCAGTCGAGCGTAGCCCGGTGCGAAGCCATGTAGGCCCGGCCAAAATCGCCCATCAGGTGCGCGTCGCTGACGGGGTGACTCAGGAGATTCACGCCGTAGAACGCCTTGGCAAACGTTTGCAGGAAATCGGCCCGGTCTTTGGTCATCTGCGTTGTCATATCGTCAAATACGCTCTGGTCAACACCGTCGGGGTTGTCCTCGGTTTTGAGCATAAACGGCGTTACGGCACTGATGAGCACGGCTTTCGAGACCCGCGCCCCGCCGTAAGTACCAAAATACCGGGCCACCTCACCCCCGCCCATCGAGAAACCAGCCAGCGTAACATCCTGCAAATCAAGGTTATCCAGAATTGCTTTCAGGTCGGCAGTCAGCGTCTCATAATCGTAGCCATTAACGGGTTTGTCCGATAGTCCGAAGCCGCGCCGGTCGTAGGCGATGACCCGAATACCGTGCATCGGCAATTCAGCGAGTTGATAATCCCACATGGCGTGGTGCAGGGGCCAGCCGTGAATCAGCACAAGAGTTGCTTTGGCATTGCCCGGATTGAGGTCGGTGTAGTACAGGTTTACACCCGAATCAGTCTTAATAAAGCTCATAACGGATTGGATTGGATTGGATTGGATTGTCCGATAAAATCAACCCCCACAAGCCGAGACTGGCTGTTTTAACCGAGTAAACGGGCTTTATTGGTGGTTGGTGGTTTTTCACACCAGCCACCAGCCACTAACCACCAACCACTGAAACAACCCGCAGCGGCTCGCCGAGCAGCACCAGCCGCCCTTCCACCGCCGGGTAGCCCATGTCGCGGTACAGCCGCAGAAAAAACGGCAATGCCCCCGCGTCGCTTTCGATGTCCCCCGCGTCGCTGTCCTCCCCCACTTGCTCTGCGCCGGTCTGGTACTCCACCAGCACAATGCTGCCGTCGGGCCGGTGAACTACGCGGTGGGGTGCGCCGTGCAGTTGGGCCCGGCTCAGAATAGTGCGGTCGGTGTCAATCCGCAGCGAGGCATCGAAGAAGTCGGCCAGGTCAGGGTGTTGCACAATCGTGAGCAGGTCGCGGTGCAGGTCGGGGTAGTCGCTGCGCCGAACCAGCCCCTGCCCGACCAACTGCCGCAACGTGTTGTCAATGTCTCCCGCTCCGCGCAGCAAACTCAGGGCCAGGGTCAGCTTGCGGTCGTGGTCGCGGGTACGGGCAAAGGTCTCAACGTCGAACACCCGTGTGGCCTGCCGGCGCAGTTGCAGTTGCTGCCCCCGGTGGCCGCCCGGCACGGTGTCGAGCCAGATTTCGTCATCGCTGACCACCAGGGCGTGTCCGCCGAAGGCTTCGGCACAATCCTGAATCCGGCACCTCAGCCCGTCGTCGCTCCAGTCGTAGCCGCAGTCCCGGGCAGATGGCGATTCTAAGTACTCGTGGAGCCAGTAGCTGACCGTTTTCTGCACCCGGCCATTGGTCCAGTTCATGGCTTCGGCCAGCACATACAGCCGGTCGGTGGGGCGGGTAAAGGCCACGTACAACAGGTTCAGGTTTTCTAAGAAACAGCGCGTCACTTCGTCGGTATATTGCTCACGCAGCCCGGCGGGCAGGCCGTCGAGGGCTTTGCCTAAGGCCACCGGCGCGTAGCGTAGCCGCACGGTTTGGCCGGTCAGCAGCCGGTGGTCGAGCAGATCCGACTCCACCGAGTGCAGGTCGAGCCAGAGGTCACCCATCGGCTCCACGCTCCAGTTCACAAACGGCATAATCACCACCGGGTATTCTAACCCCTTGGCTTTGTGGATGGTGGTGATGGTAACGGCAGCGGCAGCGGCAGACTGATCAACGGATATTTTTTCGGACGCGGTTTCCCAATACAGCAGAAAATCGGCGAGGTGGCCGCTCTGTTTGTGGCCGAAGGTGAGCACCTCATCCAGAAACCGGAATAGAAACGGCGCGTCGTCGGCGCGGCTATACAGCCCAAAGCCGTGCGTGAGTTTTTCGGTCAGTTCGTAGGCGTTGAGCTGCCGGAGCGCGTCGGGGTCAAAAGCGTGGCCGTTGCGGGCTAAGTAGCCAAACACCCCGGTGCTATCGGGCCGCTCGGCCACGGCCCGGAGGTTGGCCGTCAGCGCGTCGTCGGGCGTTTGGCCGTGAACGGTGCGGCAGTATAAGTACAGCAATTCGTAGCGCAGCAGTTGCTGATCGGGCCGCAGCAGCAGGGCCATAAATGTGGTCAGCAGCCGCACCGATTCGGCGTATTGCAGTGACAACGAATCTGCCGAAACGAGCGGGATTCCCTGGGCGTTCAACTCGTTGGCCATCGCTTTGGCCTGGGCCGTTTTGCGGCACAAAATGGCAATATCGCCGTACTGATACCCCTCGGCCAATGCCCGGCGGATGTACAGCAAGGTGCGCGACAGCATCACCGCCGTCAGATCCGGCGAGTCTCCGGCGTTGACCGCATTCGCAGGGTCGTCCACGTCGCGCTCGTCGGCACCAGTGATTACCGGGCCGGGCTTGCCCGCTGGTGCCGGTTTTTCCACGTTATCAATCTGGATGTGGGCATCGGGCCGGGCGTGGGGCGCGGGTTCCTGCTGAAAGGCCCGTTCGGGGTCAAATACATCGGCAATTTTGGGGTGCTGAAACTCGAACCGGCGAGCCACGAACTGAAAAAATTCGTTGTTGAAGGCCACAATCGGTTTGGCCGAGCGGTAGTTGGTGGCTAACCGCTCGGCGGTGAGTTTACCAGCTAAGGTGCCGATGCGCTCGGCGGTGTAGGAATCGGGGCCGTGCATGGTCTGCAACGCACCGAGGTTGCAACTGTGCAGCGCCACAATCTGATCCATGTCGCCCCCCCGGAATCGGTAAATGGCCTGCTTGCCGTCGCCAACGGCAAGGTTCAGATTCTCGCCCGCCAGCGAGTTTTCGATGAGCGGCATCAGGTTGGCAAATTGCAGCCGGGAGGTGTCCTGAAACTCATCAACCAGAATGTGAGCGTACCGGGTGCCGAGCCGTTCGTAAAGAAACGGGACGGGTTCGGAGGCCACGATGTGCAGGATTTTCTTGTTGAACTCCGAGATATGCACCCGGCCATCTTTGCGGAGCAGGTCGTCGAACTCGATGCGGAGTTGTTTGAGCAGAGCTAATTTCTGGAGGTTGGGCAGGATTTTGGCGAACAGGGCCGCCTGTCTGCCGTGCGTCTGGCGGACGGTAATAATGGTGTTGAAGCAGTCGGTGAGCCCGTCGGCCAGTGCGTCAATGGTGGTTTTAATGCCGGGTTTGGCAGTGGTCAGATACCACTCCTGGGTCTGAATTTGTTTCTGGTGGGTGGCCGAGGGTTCTTTCCGGTGGTCTTTTTCGGTAATGGTTCTGAAAAAAGCCGCCACACTGTTTTTCTTTCCCTTAAAGTCTTCTTCGGTCAGCCCCGCGCCGGTGATCTGCCCCCAGGCGAGTTGGCCGGCGGCAAGTACCTGATTGTCAAAATCATCGCCGTACCCCTTGATCTGCTCGCGGATGGCGCGGATGGCCCCCGGCGTGAGTTCCTGCACGGCGGCTACGGCTTCGTAGAGTTGGTCGGAGGTCAGGTTTTTGCCGAACGTCTGGAGCAGTTTCGGGATTTCGTTCCAGCTTTTGCCCTCGGCAGCCGTTTCGCGGTAGTACTGACTCAGGATGTCGGTAATCTGAGCCATGTCTGCCTCGTCGGCCCCGGCTTTTTCGATCAGGTTATCCACCGCTACGGCCAGCACCGCATCGGTATCCATCTCCACCTCAAAGGAATACGGCAGGCCCAGCTCGTCGGTAAAGGCCATCACCACCCGCTGCGTGAAGGAGTCAATGGTGGTCACGGCAAAATCGGAGTAGTTGTGCAGAATGCTGCGGAACACGGCCCGCGCCCGGCTGCGGAGTTCGTTTTTGGCGATGGTAAACGCATCGCTATCGGGGCGGTGGCCGCTGAGTTCCTGCACCATATCGGTCAGCAGGGGCGAGTCCTGCCCGGCGGCAATGCCTTCGAGCCGGTCGAGAATCCGGGTTTTCATCTCGTTGGCGGCTGCGTTGGTAAACGTAACGGCCAGAATGTGCCGAAAATAGGTATCGGTGGGGCCGGGCCGCAGCGCTAATTTCAGGTACTCTTTGGTCAGCGTGTAGGTCTTGCCCGACCCGGCAGACGACGAATAGATGGTAAACATGGGTGGTTGGCGCGGGGATCGCCGGAGTTGGTTGTGCGCCCACTAAGGTACGAATCAAACCTTCGACAATCGTTCTCGACAATCGTTCTCGACAATCGTTCTCGACAATCGTTCTCGACAATCG
>JBBRUV010000161.1:0-10615 GCA_038247465.1 Cytophagales bacterium | reverse complement strand
TCGGTACGGTGGCGGCTGTGGTGGGCGTAACGTTGCTGGTTAGTCTGGTGGTTGGGCGGTTTTTGCCACGCCGGGCGGTTGTTGCGGTGGCCGTAGCGTTGCTGGCGGTGGCCGGCTACTGGCTGTTTTCGAGCGCGACGCAATTCACCAGTGGCGTTTATAAACTCACTGGATCGGGCTTTCGGGCGGGGGCCATTTTGCTGCCGGGTCTGGTAACGCTGGTGCTGGCAAAAGGCGTGTATGATGCCGTCAGGAACTAATCAGAATTCCTTCTTAAACCTGGCCCATTGCTGTTTGGCGAAGACCAGTAGCCGCTTATCGGCGGTGTTGAAAGCCGGATCGGCGGTGTAGTTGCCGCCCTCACCCAGTACTACTGTTTGGCCGCGCAGGGCATATTTGGTGAGGCCGTTGTGCAGAATAAATTTGAGCGAAGCCGGGCTGACATCCGAGCGGCAACCTGTTCGGTATAGAAATGAGGTCTCGGCCACGCCATCGCCGTTAAGGTTGGTGAGTTGGACAGACGGTAGTAGAAATTCGCACGAAATGTCTAACGGACAGGCTTTCACGAAATCCTGAATCTGCCACAGTTGCGTAAAAACGTCGCCCGTCTTGTCGAACTGATAGCCGTATAGTGTTTGATCGAATGTATAAATACCCTCGCTATCGGGTTCTTTTCGGCGATTGAATGGCTTGGTTTGGGTTAGCACCAACAGGTGTTCGCCCGATTTGTCCTGCCAGCGTTCAGCTTTAATAACCCGACCGTTGATAACCACCCCAGTGGGCAGTTTTTTGGTATCAACTGGCAACTGGCGCACCGATGCGGGCGTTTGAGCAGAGCAGTTTTTAGTGAAGAATGAAGAATTAACAGTGAAAAATAAACAGAGTACAGAAGAGTGCCAGGGCTTCATGGAAACGATGTTTTAGACCAGCCAAAGGTCGGAGTTTTTGAGTGACAACTCTCCGCGCAACTTATTTTTCGGTATCAACGCAACCCATTCGTATATGAATATCAGGCACTTCCAACTCATTATTCAGTCCGCACTACTCATTGTTTACGGCTCACTGCTCGCGGGATATTGTGTAGCCCAACCCGTAACGCTCCTGCTACCCGACCGCGTTTTTGACGGTGAGACCATGCATAACGGCTGGGCGGTGCGCGTGGTTGGCGAGCGTATAGAAGCCGTTGGCCCGGCTCAGAGCCTGACCGTTGGCCCGAACACGACCCGGTTGCCGTTGCCCGGCACGACGCTGTTACCCGGTCTGATTGAAGGCCATTCACACTTGTTGCTGCACCCCTATAACGAAACGCCTTGGGATGATCAGGTGCTGCGCGAAGCCCGGTCGTTGCGGGTGGCGCGGGCAACGGTTCATGCCGAGAAAACGCTGAAAGCCGGGTTCACTACCGTCCGTGATCTCGGCACTGAAGGTGCCGATTACGACGATGTTGGCCTGAAACAAGCCATCGAACAGGGTATTATCATTGGGCCGCGCATGATTGTGGCAACCCGCGCCCTGATTGCCACCGGGTCTTACGCCCCCAAAGGATTTAGTCCCGATATAACCGTGCCGCAGGGAGCCGAAGAAGCCGACGGACATAATCTGAGCCGGGCCGTGCGAACGCAGATTGGCAAAGGGGCCGATGTCATAAAAGTCTATGCCGATTACCGCTGGGGGTTGATGGCCGAAGCCCGCCCGACATTTACGCTTGACGAACTAACCCTGATTGTGTCCATCGCATCCAGCAGCGGGCGGCAGGTGGTGGCCCATGCTGGCAGTGCCGAAGGGATGCGCCGGGCAATTTTGGCGGGCTGCACCACGCTCGAACACGGCGACGCGGGTACGCCCGAAATTTTTGCCCTGATGAAAACTAAAAACGTAGCCCTCTGCCCAACCCTTGCCGCTGGCGATGCCGTGAGCCAATACCGCGGCTGGAAAAAAGGACAAGAGCCTGAACCCGAACGGATTAAACAAAAACGAATAACCTTTAAGCAAGCCGTGGATGCGGGCGTTCGGATATGCGCCGGGGGCGATGTAGGCGTGTTTGCCCACGGCGATAATGCCCGCGAATTGTTGATGATGGTAGATTATGGGATGACCCCATTGGCGGTGCTGCGGTCGGCTACATCGGTGAATGCTGATGTGTTTGCCTTGCCCGACCGGGGGCGCATTTTGCCCGGCCTCCTCGCCGATTTGGTAGCCGTGCAAGGTGACCCAACGCAGGACATCACGGCTCTGAAACGGGTGAAATTGGTGATGAAAGGCGGGGTGGTTATTTCCCCAGCCAGTCCTTAAATTCGGTCATGCGGTCTCCACTCACAAACACCTCGTGGCGGGGTTTGGGGTGCAGGTCGAGTTTGAGTTTGCCCGCCGAGAAGGCATGAATCTGGCGGATAGCGCCCAGTTCGATCAGAAATTGGCGGCTAATTCTAAAAAAACGGCGTGGGTTCAGCACTTGCGTCAGTTTGTCTAAACTGTAATCTATGGGCAGCGTCGTTCCGTCGTTGGTGACGAGGAACGTAATCTTCTCTTCCAGAAAAAAATAGGCCACCTCGCTGGTTTCGATGGTACGGATGCGGGTTCCGATGGTAATCATGAAGCGATCTTTATAACCGGACGTGGCGGGTTTGCCCAGTAAGGCCATCAACGCCGATAAATCGGGAACGGGCTGATTACCTGCGTTGGCAAACTGGATACGCAGGGCTTTAAACTTTTCAATAGCCGCCACCAACTCTTCATAATTGATTGGTTTAAGCAGATAATCAATGCTATTGACCTTAAATGCCTGAATCATATACTCATCGTAGGCGGTAGTAAAGACAACGGGTGTAGGCAAATTAACCTGTTCGAAAATTCGGAAACCGAGGTCATCTTCGAGGTGAATATCCATGAAAATCAGATCAGTAGCTGGATTAGTAGCATCCCCAAACCAGTTCACGGCATCGGCCACTGATGGAATTCGGGCCAGAACGCGAATCGTTGAATCGTATTTCAGCAATAATGTTTCGAGCCGTCGGGCGGTCAGGGATTCGTCTTCAATGATAATAACGTTCATAATAGCGGAATTTTAACAACAAAAGCTCCATCGTGCTCACCAACCCACACTGGGCGGTCGGTAAGGAGCGCGTATCGGTTGATGATGTTTTCGAGACCAACGCCCGTCGAAGACAGGTCAGACTGCGGGCGGAGTTGAATTGGATTTGAGACCACCAGGTAATCGCCTTCGATAATAATATTGACAGTGAGCGGTTCGAGGGCCGACATCCGGTTGTGTTTCACGGCATTCTCGACTAAGAGCTGCAGCGTAAGCGGGGCTACGCTAAACCGGCTTCGTATCTCGTCGGGGACGTTGAGTTGTAAGGCAAATTTCTCCTCGAACCGGATTTTGAGCAGGAACGTGTACGACTGAATGAACTCTAATTCGGTTTTGAGCAGAATCCGTTCGTTATCTTTCTGTTCGAGAATGTAGCGATACGCCCGCGAGAGTTGGTCAATGAATTTCTCGGATAAATCAGGGTCAAGTTGCACGAGCGACGACAGGATACTGAGGCTATTGAACAGGAAATGCGGATTTACCTGATTTTTCAGGGCTGCTAACTGCGCCTGGGCATTTTCTTTTTCGAGCCGTTGCGCTTTGCCTTCTACGTCGCGCATTCGTTGGTAGGCACGGCGGTTGGCCGACAGGTAAAACGCCGATAGCATCGCCATAACGGTGATGCCAGTGTTCATTTTATCGCGCTGTTCGCGGCTCATAGGTCGGTTCTTGGGCGAATGTCCGGCTGGTAACTGCCCTCGATAGCGAGCTTCGGCCTGATCGCGGTAGAACGGCACCTGACTTTCGAGCCAGGTGTTCAGTCCCCGTCCCAGAAACTGAAACGATGCATTAAATCCAACGGCTAACGTGCTTGCTATCAGAAGCATGGCTAACTGAGCGGGTAAGTTCAATTTAATGAGGAAGCCTTCATCATTTCCGATTCGCTCGAAAGCGCGTTGTTGCAGCCACCCAACTACTGATAGCCAGAGGTAGAAAAACGCCAGTGATAGCGGAATTTCGAGTAGCCAGAACGGTACCCACCGCACGGCCCACAGCCACGATACCTGATTCACGTTCAGGTAAATCCGAACGGGCCAATAAATAACGAACACGCTGAAGGCGAGTTGCCATTTTTGACGCGGAGAAAGCTGATATGCTACGAGTTGGGCCTGTGTCATCAGTAGCAAAACTACACCGGGTCGGTAGCGTTTCGGAAGTTAGGTTGACTGAATGCCGGTTTGGGCCAGCCGAATAGCCATTTTGAATTGCGGAAAGCGTTGGCTCAGATTACCCAGACGTTGTCTTTCCGAACAAAATAGAGGTGGTTTTTCCAGTAAACGCGTAGGTAAATATCGGTGCTGCCCAAGATATTGACCTTGTGACCCCGACCTATGACGTCAACAACGGGGGACGCTGCCGATGGTTGATCGCGCAAAAAAACCCGTTCCTGATTGGTTACGCCTGACTGATAGCCTTCGGGCAGGTTTACGAAAACCACCAATGCCAGCACAAACAGCAGTGTAACAACCTTGTGGCGTTGTGGGATAGGCTCGCGCCGGAGGCTTTTCAGGAAAGCCACGCCAACGATATACAGGCCCAGTGCCAGCAACAGTAATTGAACATAAAAGCCGTACTGTTTGTAAGACAGCAGAAAATAATTGAGGTCGTCGGTTTCGTAGCCGGTGAGGTTATTGGCACGGGCCACAGTATTCATTTTTCGTAACACCGTCTCGGTTGGGTGACGGTCGAAATAGACCTGGAGGTAGTACAGCAAACGGGGAATGTCGCGTTCCTGTTCGGTCACGTAGGCGAGTTTAAGGAGCATGGCATCGGTTGCGGGCTGACCGTCGGCAATTGCCAACTCATACAGCAGCGCGGCCTCTGTTTGTTGTCCGGCGGCAAAGAGTGAGTCGGCTTGTTGGAGAGAAACGGTTGTTTGTCCGAAAACGGGCGTAACGAGTAACCAAAATCCGATCAAGAAATAAATTACCGTTTGCATAGCCGGGCAAGAATAGCTACTTTTGCACCGCGTTTTACCGGACGCAGGCGTGAATACGATCTGGTAGCTCAGCTGGTAGAGCAATACACTTTTAATGTATGGGTCCTGGGTTCGAATCCCAGCCGGATCACAAAAACTACAAAAAAGCGAAGAAACTGCGGAAATCGGGGGTAAAGCCCTGCTAATTTCGGCAGTTTCTTCGCTTTTTTTGTCAGAACGGCAGGTCGTTTGTCTCGTCTTCAAACGTCATATTAAACGGGGTGGTGCCATTGCTCGCAGGTGCGGCTGCGGGGCGGCTTTGGGCCGGGGCCGCACGTGGAGCCGGAGCTGCCGATACTGCACCTTCTTCACCGGCTTCAATGCGCCAGGCGCGGGCTTCGGTGTACCAGCGGTCATTGTATTCGCGTGATTCAAGATTGAGCGAAACTTTCAGGGTGTCGCCGGGGGCGTATTGCTTGAGGTCAGCGGCTTTGTCTCCCCAGGCGGTAAGGCATACTTTTTTCGCGTACTGACCATCGGTAGTTTCGAGAATAAAATCTTGTTTACTCCAGGGGCCTTTTTGGCTTTGCCCTGTCACTTCGGGCATGGTTTTGACGAGTTTGCCGATTAGTTCTAATGCCATACTGCGGTAATTGTTTGATGCGTTTGGAAGGATGAAGGTACGAAAAAATGACGTTCGCGGCAGCGATTTGCTAAAAAGTTTCGCTCATTTCCGACGCTCTGTTTGCCAATCCCGAAGCCGCGTCTTATTTTTGCACTCCATTTCAAAATAAGGCCACGTGGTGAAACTGGTAGACACGCCATCTTGAGGGGGTGGTGCTGCAAGGTATGGGGGTTCGAGTCCCCCCGTGGTCACAACTTACACAACACATAGTAGTACAAAACGCCCTGAATCCGTTGAGAATCAGGGCGTCTTGTCTTTTTGGCAAAGTATGTACGTACGCACTATTTTAGTCTTATGTGACGCAGGTGGAGGCAACTCATACCGCGTCGGCGGCCCGGCGCCATCACCGCTTTAAAGACCGCCTTTTGGCTCTTTCTCAAGAGATCGGTCTCTCGTTTGTGATTGCTCACTATCCACCCTATACCTCCAATCTAAAGGCCGACGCGGTGGAACCCTATTGAGCATCGGCTATTTTGCCATGTTCACCGGGCTATAAGCGGAGTGGTTTTCAGCGATTATGCGACGATCAAAGAGCGGATTGAATCCACCACGACCAGCACTGGACTACGAGTTGTGGTACGACTCAATTTGGGGGTGTATGAAAAAGGAATCAAAGTTGGCAAATCCATATCCCAACATGAGCGTATCCGCTATCATCCAACCTTACCTGCTCTAAACTACCGAATTAGTCCCGGCTAAATATGATACTTGTTTCAGATTCGTTCCTTAAAAATAAATCAAACTAATCTCATAACACTTTACTGGACAGCTATTTAGCATGAGACAGCTACGGATGTATAAATCGGAATATCCGTTTTGACCCAAGTGCATGGGATGAATTTATAGCCTGGAACGACCGAGACCGGAAAATATGGAAACGAATTGTGGATTTGCTTGATGAAGTGCGCCGAACACCATTTGAGGGGGAAGGGAAACCGGAACCGTTAAAACCCCAATTTAAAGGATATTGGTCTCGCCGAATAACCGACGAGCATCGGCTTGTCTATAAAACCACGGATGAAGACGTTACTGTGATCTCTTGTGAGGGATATTATTAGCCCGGCCAGACAATTCCCAGCAGTAACGCGCTTACAATCAAGAGGTAAGGCGGGATTTTGGTGAGTTCGAGTACCAGAATCGTAGCTAATACAACGGCCACCATCGGCCATTGCGGAGCCATCGGCTCAAATAAAATAATGGCCGCCGAAGCCGTTAGCCCGATACTTGCCGCGTTGATGCCCTCCAGCGAGGCCCGCACCGGACGGTAGCGTTTGAGCTGATCCCAGAACCGATACACGAAAAATATCAGGAATGTACCGGGCAGAAAAATCCCGGCGGTTGATACAAAACTGCCAAGCAGTTGCCCCGAAATACCGTCATTCCGCATGGAGAGCGCACCGATGTAGGGCGCAAACGAAAACACCGGCCCCGGCATGGCCTGTACCAATCCTAACCCAGATAGAAATTCTTCGCGGCTGAGGTAATGCTTAAATGCCACAAACTCGTTGTAAAGCATGGGAGTCAGCACCTGACCACCACCAAAAACCAAGCTGCCGTTGCGGTAAAAATTCTCAAACAGCCGCACAGGTAATGACTGCGTAAGGGCCCCCAACACAGCCGCGCCCAACAAGACCCCAATCCACAAAAAAAAGTTGGCCCACCCGATGCGAAGCGGCTGCTTTTCCATGACACGTTGTTTTTCGTAAGTGAGGGCCGTTGTCAGGCCGCCCACCAAAATCAGGACGGGAGTGAGATACGGCGACCGAAAGGCGTAGGACGCCAATGCCGCCAGTACTGCCAGCACTAAGCTGGCCTGCGTTTTAATGATTTTTTGGGCCAGCCGATACCCCGCCACAATCAAAAATCCCACCGCCATCGGCTGAATAAACCGCGTAAACTGCATCGAAAGATCACGTTGTTCGAGGTAATGTACACCCATAGCAGCCGCCGTCATGATGCTCACGGCGGGCAACACCCACACCAGTAGTGTGAGATAGGCTAAGTTTGGCCCGCCAATTTTGAACCCTAACGCGGTGATTGTCTGCGTACTGGTGGGGCCGGGCAGCACCTGACACAGCGCGTTAAGTTCCATTAGTTCGTCTTCGGTGAGGTAGGCCCGCTTCTTCACAAACAAATCGAACATCATTGCCAGATGAACCTGCGGCCCGCCGAACGTTGTCCATGACAGGAGTGATACGTCTCGCAGAAAGATGATATGGCGGATGCGCCGGATCACTTTTTCAATCCCAGCTCTCTTAACCGCTCATCCAGAAACACCCCGGCAGTCATGTCAGTGTAAAGTTTCGGGGTTTCCTGGCTGATGCAGCTATCTAAACAGGCCAGATTCATATCGGCGCGGGGGTGCATAAAAAACGGAATCGAGTAGCGCGGCTTGCTCATCTGCTCGCGGGCTGGGTTCACTACCTGATGTATCGTGGATTTGAGTTTGTGGTTCGTGAGCCGGTCGAGCATATCGCCCACGTTCACCACCACCTGATCGGGCAGGGCCGTGATGGGAATCCAGACTCCGTCGTGCCGGAGAACTTCCAGCCCATCGGCAGAGGCCCCCATGAGCAATGTAATCAAGTTAATATCGCCGTGAGGAGCCGCCCGAACGGCCCCGTCTGGCACTAAGTTGGGGTCAAGCGGGAAATAATGCAAGGCCCGCAGAATGCTGTCGCCGTTGCTGACTTTATCCTCAAAATACGCTTCGGGCAGTTCGAGATAGAGCGCAATGGCCTGCAGCAGCGTCCGGCCCGCGTTTTCGAGCGTCTGGAACGTTTCAACGGTATATTGCTCAAATTCGGGGAACTCAGCCGGGAAGATGTTTTTTGCCATCTCACCAACGGATTCGGGCTGACCGACGTGGTAAAACTCCTTCAAATCGGCTACGGCAAACCCTTTGGCCGTTTCTTTTCCGCGCCCGATGTAGCCGCGCTGCCCGTGCAATTCGGGGAATTCATACTGACTTTTGATGGCAGCGGGGGCCTGAAAAAACGACTGAACCGCCCCGTAAAGATGATTGGTCAGGTCGGGCGTGAGGCCGTGATTTTTGATGGCTACGAAGCCGATATTCGTAAAAGCCGCGCCGAGGTCGGCCACAAATTGAGTACGCCTGGCGGCATCGCCCGACGTAAAATCAGCTAAATCAAGCGAAGGAACGGTGTTGTATAATTCAGTCATAGTAAAGTGGTTAGTGGTTAGTGGTTAGTGGTTAGTGGTCAGTGGTCAGCAGACTGGCGAGAACGTAACTTGCCACTGACCACCAATCACGAACTGCCAAACTAAAAATTCTTGCCGATTTTATTCCAGTCGAACACATTCCAGGCGGCAGCCACATAATCGGGACGGCGGTTCTGGTAGTTCAGGTAGTAGGCGTGTTCCCAAACGTCGAGACCCATCACGGGTTTGCCTTTCTTCTCGGCCAGAGCCATCATCGGGTTATCCTGATTGGGGGTTGAGGTGATTTCGACGCTGCCGTCGGCATTTTTGATGAGCCACACCCAGCCCGACCCGAACCGGGCCGTTGCCGCCTTGCCCCACTCCGCCTTGAAATTGTCGAACGACGTATATTTTTTGTTGATAGCCTCGGCCAGCGTACCCGTTGGCGCACCGCCCGCGCCGGGGCCGAGGATACTCCAGAAAAACGTGTGGTTCCAGTGACCACCTGCGTTGTTCCGCACGGCAGCCGGGGTTTTGGCATCTACACTTTTCACGAGGTCATCAATGCTCATTTTTGCCATTGCCGCGTTTTCGGGCATAGTAACAGCTTTGTTGAGGTTGTCCACGTAAGCCTTGTGGTGTTTGCCGTGATGGATTTCCATGGTTTGTTTGCCGATGTGCGGTTCGAGGGCAACGGCATCAAAGGGTAATGGAGCGAGCGTAAACGGCCCCGTTGTCTGAGCCGGTGCCTGCCCAAACGAATTGACCGTGAGCAAACCAGCCGATGTGCCAAAGGCGAGTTTTAGAAATTCGGAGCGATTCATAAAAGATGATTTTGTGCATTGGGAAAAAGAAACTCACCGTAAAGAACGCTATTCTGCCGGGGTTGTTGGTGCAAAACCCGATAACAGTACTTTGTGGTACACTTCGTTCATCGGCAAAGCCACATCGCCTAATAAGATGGACTGGCTCAGGTCGTCATAATCGTCGTTAAACCAATGCCGAATGCTCTGATTTTTGGTATAAACCGTCGCGTAAGCCCGGTGCTGGTCAATGTAGATGATGTGCTGAACCAATTCGAGTTTCTTGTAGCAGGGCAGTTTCTGGCTTTCATCCACTAAGGCCGTTGAGTCTGACCGAATCTCCACTAAAATATACGGATTAACGATGCCTGCCGCCCGGCGTTTCCGGGGGAATAACACACTCTCGCCCTTCATCTCCAGTACATCGGGGTTTGTGGCTAACATACAATCAGGAACATACACCACTTTGCTGCTGCCCATCACCCAAATATCGGGTTGGTTATAAAAAGCAGACCCTAACAAACTGATTACGTTCATAGCAATTATAGCCTGATTATCAGAAACTGCATTTTCTCTCGCGCAAATGTGGTGGTCAATGTATTGAAGGAGAATAGGTTCCTCGGCCAGGTTGTCGAGGGCTGCCCAATACTCATCGAGCGAGGCTTCGATGCGTACAGTCTTTTCGGTTTCTAATTGGTCAAGAATTTGGCCGGTAAGCGAGGTGAGCGTTGCTACCATGATTGCGGTTGTTTTTAGGTAAAGATAAAAATCCCGCCAGACTATTCATACGCAATCCGGCTCAGGATGCTCCGGCCCAGCGTCACCTCGTCAGCGTATTCGAGATCACCACCAATGGGTATTCCCCGCGCAATGGTCGAGATTTTGAGGTTGAATTGCTTCAACCGTTTTTGCAGGTAAAACGCCGTCGTGTCACCTTCCATCGTGGGGCTGATGGC
>JBBRUV010000160.1:0-10674 GCA_038247465.1 Cytophagales bacterium | reverse complement strand
CTGTAATGCGGGTGGAAACCCGCTGCTAATTCATAAGGAAGGCGGGTTTCCACCCGCGTGACCAAACTTAACAATCGCGGGTGGAAACCCGCTGCTAATTCATAAGGAAGGCGGGTTTCCACCCGCGTTACCAAACTTAACAATCGCGGGTGGAAACCCGCGTTACACGATGAAAATCCTCGTCTTAGACAATTACGATTCGTTTACCTACAATCTCGTCTATATCCTGCGCGAATTGGGCGAACGGCCCGATGTGATTCGGAACGATAAAATCACGCTCGAAGCCGTTGGGCAATACAACAAGATTCTGCTCTCGCCGGGGCCGGGGATTCCGTCAGAAGCGGGTATCATGCAGGCCCTGATTGCCGAATATGGCCCCACTAAAAGCATTCTGGGCGTTTGTCTGGGGCATCAGGGCATTGGCGAAGCCTTCGGCGCAAGGCTCAAAAACCTCGGCGATGTGCTGCACGGCGTGGCCCACAAAGCCACCGTTATTGACCGCCACGAACGACTTTTTGACAACCTGCCCGATGTGCTGACCGTTGGCCGGTATCATTCATGGTCGGTCGTTCGGGATTCGGTTCCGGCTGAGATGGTGATTACCGCCGAAGACGAACAGGGCCGCGTAATGGCCCTGCGGCACGTACAGTACGACGTTCGGGGTGTGCAATTCCACCCCGAATCGGTGCTGACCGAAGGCGGAAAAACAATGATAGAAAACTGGTTGAACCGATGAGACAAATCCTGAATCACCTTTTTGAGTACAAAACGCTCTCCACTGAGCAGGCCAAACAAGTGCTGATTGGCATTGGCCGGGGCCAGTACAACCCGGCCCAGGTTGCATCATTTCTGACTGTGTATATGATGCGAAGCATCCGGGTTGAAGAACTCGAAGGCTTCCGCGATGCGATGCTCGAATTGTGTTTGCCGGTTGACCTCGCAGCCTACGACGCAATGGACGTTTGCGGCACGGGCGGAGACGGCAAAGACACCTTTAACATATCCACGCTGTCGGCGTTTGTGGTGGCCGGGGCCGGGCAGCGTGTTGCCAAGCACGGCAATCACGGCGTATCATCGCTGACGGGTTCATCTACGGTGATGGAACGGCTCGGCTATCGGTTTACCAACGACGTGGGTGAATTGCAGCGTAAAATCGAAACGGCGGGGATTTGCTTTCTGCACGCGCCGTTGTTTCACCCGGCCATGAAAAACGTTGGCCCGATCAGGAAGGAATTAGGCGTGAAAACATTCTTCAATGTGCTGGGGCCGATGGTGAACCCCGCACAGCCCCAAAAACAGCTTGTAGGCGTGTTTAGCCTTGAACTGGCCCGCCTTTATGCCTACCTTTACCAACAAACCGCCAAGCAGTTTATGATTGTTCACACGCTCGATGGCTACGATGAAATCTCGCTCACGGGGGCGTTTAAACTCATCACCAACCACACCGAGCAGGTACTGAAACCGGCAGCACTGGGCTTCGACACACTGGATGCGCGGGCGTTGTCGGGGGGCGAAACCGCCGACGATTCGGCCCGGATTTTTATGAACGTTCTGAACAACGAAGCAACATCAGCCCAGAAACAGGCCGTTTTAGCCAACTCGGCAATGGCGTTGCGGGCGGCTGGCCGGGCCAATACCAACGAAGAAGCCGTGGCCCAGGCCCGCGAATCGTTGGAGAGTGGCCGGGCGTTGATACGTTTTAAGCAGTTAATGGCATGACAATTTTAGACAAAATAATCGCCCGAAAACAGATTGAAATCGCCGAACGAAAGGCCCAGACACCGGCGTCGGTATTACGGCAATCGCCTGATTTTGGCCGTGTTGTCAATTCGGCCCGGGCCGCAATCTGCGCCGATACCTCAACCGGAATCATTGCCGAGTTTAAGCGCAAATCACCCTCGAAAGGTATCATCAACGACCTCGTTTCGGTGGCCGAAACAACGTTGGGTTACGTGTTGGCCGGGGCCGCGTGCTTATCGGTGCTGACCGATGAGCCGTTTTTTGGCGGTACGCCGGCTGACTTGCTTGAGGCCCGCCAAACCAACCCGGCCACGCCGATTCTCCGCAAAGACTTTGTGATTGACGAATACCAGCTTCTGGAAGCCAAAGCCTGGGGAGCTGATTTTGTGCTGCTGATTGCGGCTTGCCTGTTGCCTAATGAGGTGAAGACATTGAGCCAAACGGCGCACGAGTTAGGTATGGAAGTTTTGCTGGAAGTTCATGACGAAGCCGAATTGACCCAAACCCTGTGCGATTCGGTTGATTTAGTCGGCGTGAATAACCGGAACCTGAAAACATTTATTACCGACATAAACACCTCGCTCCGACTCATTGAGCAGATTCCGGCCACGTTTGTTCGGATTACCGAAAGCGGGCTGCACAATGCGACCACGATGCAACTGCTGCGCGACGTGGGTTACGACGGCTTTCTGATCGGTGAAGCATTCATGAAAACAGCCGCACCAGGCAACGCATTGGCCGAACTCGTGCAAAACTTTGATGCTAAACAACTCATTCATCATTCGGTTATGGCTCCCACTCATGACTGATTCACGCTAAACACTTCTGCCGGGAACAGAAGGTTATTTGACTCATTACCATGAATGTAAAAGTGTGCGGTCTGCGCGATGCCGACAATCTACAAGCGGTTGCGGCTCTGAATCCTGATTTTATCGGGTTTATTTTTTACGAACAGTCACCCCGATTTGTCGGTGAATTATTGAATGCGAACGTGGTGAAAGCCTTGCCCCGGAAAATCAAAAAAGTGGGTGTGTTTGTCAATGCCGGGCCAGATTACGTTCTGAAAACAGTACGGAAATATGATCTCCAGTATGTGCAATTGCACGGCAACGAAACGCCTGACTATTGCCGGAGTTTGCGGAATAAGGGCGTAAGCATCATCCGGGCGTTTCGGGTTGACAATTCGTTCAATTTCTCGACTTTGCACAATTTCAAACCCTATTGCGACTTTTTTCTGTTCGATGCCAAAGGCGACCAACCAGGCGGCAACGGCGTTCAGTTCGATTGGAGCGTGATGAGCCGGTATGACAACGAAAAGCCGTTTTTTATCAGTGGCGGTATCGGCCTGCATAACCTCGACCAACTCGCTCAATTAGACGGCATGAAACTTTACGGCGTAGACGTGAACAGTCAGGTCGAGACCGCACCGGGCGTGAAAGACGTTGAGCTGGTAAGAGAGCTGCTGGCGCGGCTGAGGCCGGTGGAGGAGGAGGTTTAGGAATGACCGAACCGCCATACCCATTTCTCAGTAGTGAAAACCGACTAACCTTTGCTTTTGAGAGTATAAGCACTGAACGGATTATCATTAAACAAGTTTTGTATGACCAGATTGATACTATTTACTACAATTTAGCTCTGGTTGATGTGATGTCCGATGGTCGGTTGGCCGACGATATTGTCAGTAATAATCAGGATATGCCCAAAATTATAGCCACTGTTTTACAGACGATGGTTTCCTTTTTTGATAAATATCCTGACAAATTCATTTATTTTCAGGGAAGTAATCCGGTTCTAACTCGTTTTTACCGGATTATAATTGACCGAGAACTCAATAAACTACACGAATTGTTTTGGGTGTATGGAAGAAGGTCTGATGATTCTCTGGAAAAATTTGTACCAAATGGCGTTTATGTAGGATTCGTTTTTGCGCTTAAATCTTAGCTGATATGCGAATAGTAACCGAAAGAAAAATGACTGAAAAGATTCGTGAGGATGTACTTATCACTCGTCATCCCACTGTTCAGGCATTCGTGGACAAAAAAGTGGCACAAGCGCGTGAAAGTCTGAAAAATGCTGACCTATATTTTTTGCAGAAAAATCAAAAGCCTGTTAAATGAGCAATACGCTATTAATCAAACCCCAAACTTCATTCTCGGTCTCTGATAAAGGCTTCTATGGCAACTTCGGCGGGGCATTCATCCCCGAAATGTTGTACCCCAATGTCGAAGAACTGCGCCGAACATACCTCGACATTATTGCCGAACCCGATTTTCAAATTGAGTTCCGGGCATTGCTTGCCGATTATGTCGGGCGGCCAACGCCGTTGTTTCTGGCCCGGCGGTTGTCAGAAAAAATTGGTGCCACAATTTATCTGAAACGCGAAGACCTCTGCCATACCGGAGCGCACAAAATTAACAACACCATCGGGCAAATTTTGGTGGCGAAACGGCTTGGTAAGCAGCGTATTGTGGCCGAAACCGGAGCCGGACAACACGGTGTGGCAACGGCAACAGTCTGTGCGCTGATGGGCTTAGAGTGTATCATCTACATGGGCGCTATTGACATCGAACGCCAGAAACCCAACGTTGACCGGATGCGGCTGCTCGGCGCAACCGTCCGGCCCGCCAAATCGGGGAGCCAAACCCTGAAAGATGCCACCAACGAGGCCATGCGCCACTGGATTAACAACCCCGTTGATACACACTATATTATTGGTTCAGTAGTCGGGCCCCACCCGTATCCCGACATGGTGGCGCGGTTTCAGTCGGTCATTTCAGAAGAAATCCGTAAGCAACTACTGGAGAAAACGGGCCGCGAAACGCCCAACTGTGTGGTGGCCTGCGTAGGTGGCGGCAGCAATGCGGCTGGTGCGTTTTATCACTTTCTCGACGAACCGTCGGTACGGCTCATTGCCGTTGAAGCGGCTGGTTTGGGGGTGTCGTCGGGTCATTCGGCGGCAACAACCGCATTGGGTAAGCCCGGCGTGTTACACGGCAGCCGCACGATCCTGATGCAAACCGACGACGGTCAGGTGACCGAACCCTACTCATTATCAGCCGGTTTAGATTACCCCGGTATTGGTCCGCTTCATGCCCATCTCTACGATTCGGGCCGGGGCGAGTTTTATGCCGTTACCGACGACGACGCGATGGCCGCCGTGTTTGAACTCAGTAAACTCGAAGGCATCATTCCGGCTCTCGAAACCGCTCACGCTTTGGCCGCCTTGCCCCGCTTGGGTTTGGGCGTTGATGATGTGGCCGTTGTCTGTCTCTCTGGCCGGGGTGATAAAGATTTAAGCACGTTTACGAAGTATTTATAGCTATGAATCGGATTACCGACCTCTTCGCTCAAAAAACCGAGCGGCTCCTCAACCTGTATTTCACCGCCGGTTTCCCCGCCCTGACCGACACCCGAACCGTGTTGCAGGGTTTGCAGGAGGCAGGTGTCGACATCGTAGAAATCGGGATGCCGTATTCTGACCCGGTGGCCGACGGCGAAACCATTCAGCAGAGCAACCAAACGGCCCTCAAAAACGGAATGAGCCTGCGGGTTTTGTTTGAGCAGTTGGCCGGATTTCGGGAAGAAATCACCGTTCCGGTATTACTCATGGGGTACATAAACCCGGTGTTGCAGTTTGGCGTAGAAAACTTCTGCCGGATGTGCCGCGAGGTTGGTATTGACGGGGTTATCCTGCCCGACCTGCCGATGGATTTGTTCGTGGCCGAGTACAAATCGGTTTTCGACGAATACGGTATCCTGAATATTTTTCTGATTACACCCCAAACATCCGACAACCGCATCCAACTCATTGACGAGGTCTCCGACGGGTTTATTTACATGGTTTCGTCGGCCAGTATCACCGGATCGGTCAGCGGTATCAGCGACGGGATGCGGGCTTATTTTGAGCGCATTGCCGCCATGAACCTCCGCAATCCCCGGCTCGTGGGCTTTGGCATCAACAACCGCGAGAGCTTTGATGCTGTTAGTGAGTTTGCCAACGGAGCCATCGTGGGCAGCGCGTTTGTGCGGCACCTGCACGAAAATGGCCCTGACGCTGCTGGCATTCAGACATTTGTGGAGACAGTGCGGGGTTGATTTATCACTTCCATAGCACAACTTTCTGCGTCATCGGCCCGCGCCCTTCAGCAGTGATTCGCACAATATATACCCCGTCGGGCAATATGCCCAGATCAAAACCAACATCGTTACCCGCCCTAACCCATTGACCCGGCAGCACCACCTGCCCCGCCGATGAAATGACTTCGGCCAGCCCGTCGGTGGGCGGGCGGATGGTGAGGTAACGGTCTGTTGGGTTGGGAAAAGCCCAGGCGGTTGGTTCGTCGGTGGTAGTGGCTGTGATCACAATTTTTTCGGACGTGTTCAACGCATACCGAAGCCCGCCCGCCGAGGTGCCAAACAGAACATCGGACAGGCCATCGCCAGACAAATCGGCGGTTGCCGCAATCAGACTCGCACCGGGAAGGCCGAGGGCTGGCAGCGAGTCAATCAGCGTGGCCGTTTGATCGGGCTGGGCCGGAAACTGATATAGCCGCAACGAGCCATCCTGCCGGGCCATGAGCAGTTCGGATTTTTTATCGCCGTTAAAATCCACCACTAATACCGAAGCTGTTCGGGACAATGTGTTTAGTTTTAATCCACCAAATGCCTGGTTTTGAAGCTGGTACGTCGGATTTATGGCCGTGCCGACATTGCGGTGATAGTCTACACTGCCGAGTGATTTACCGACGAGCAAATCAGGTTTGCCATCGCTGTCCACGTCAAACACCGTTGGCAATTCACCAGGTAAGAACCCAGCGGGCAAGGGTAGTTTTTGAGTTGTTGCCGAAAACTGAACGGCTGCACCCTTGCTGGCTGCGTTGAACAACACCCGAATTTCAGGGGCTGCGCGGGCGTTTCCGGTCAGTAGCAAATCTATTGACCCGTTTCCATCCACGTCGGCAAGTTGCGGCACGAGGTCGGTCAGGGCCAATTGAGAGAGGTTCAGGTAATCAGTCGTGACCAAATCGAAATTCGGGTCATTGGCCGTGCCGATGTTCCGAAAATGCCACAGCCCCGCCCGGAAACCCGTTGCAGCAGAACTTCCCCGGTGGCCGACGAGCAGATCGGCATCACCGTCACCGTCTAAATCGCCGAGGGCCGGTGCCGTGTTCTGCCCCAGTTCAATCATCTGGTTTTGCAGGAAATCGTTTTGCACCAGGTTGAAAACGGGTTTCTGATTGGTGCCGGTATTGCGGTAGAGCCAGTGATTGGCCCGTAAATCGCTGGTTTGGGCATTTAAACCGCTTTCGTTTGGCGAAACAAGCAAATCTTTTACACCATCACCATCGGCATCCTCCAGAAAAGCCGCCGGAAAAGAAGTGATATTGACTGGATTTGGGGCCAAAAACGCCGGTTCGAGCGATGTAAACGTAGCACTGGCGTTGTTAGGGCCGGTGTTTTTCAGCACGGCGAGGTCGGTGCAGGAAACGTGACCATACAGCAGATCCTTCCGTCCGTCGCCCGTTACATCAAACAGCGTCAGGGTATTACCAGAGTGCATGGGCCGCAAATTCGGGGCAGCCACTCGCCCACCCGACACCCGGCAATCCACGTCAAACGTGAAATCGGTACAACCGTTGCCGGGTACAAAACCGCCCCAGCAATCGCCAACGCGCCCAAAATCGAGGCCCGGTTTGCCGGTTTTATCAAAACTCGTATTCTGATAATACAGCACCCGGCTGCCGCCCACATCGGCGGCCAAGATGTCAAGGTCGCCATCATCGTCGAGATCGGTAATGGCCGGAATATCGGTTGGGGCCACATAGAGCGAAATTCTGCCGTTGAAACCATTTTGTTGCAAAGGGTTGGCAGTCAGGCTCCAACTAACCGCCGAACTGCTTTTTGGCGTGGTATTTTGATACACCAGCACCCCGCCCGGATAAAACGTGAACAGGTCTTTGCGCCCGTCATTGTCATAATCTGCCAGCAGCATCCAGTTGGTTATGGCCGGAAAACGGCGTTCATAATCAGGAGCGTATTGCCAGCCATCGGCCCCGCCCGCGCCGGTTGCCAGAAACGTGCTGACTTTGTTGCCGCCCCGGTCAAAGACAACTAAATCGGTGCGGCCATCGCCGTTCAGGTCCATTGTCGAAAACTGCCCCGCCGTCAACCCGCCCGCCCAGGCATTGGTCAGGATTCGGTTACTGATCGAAACCGGCGGGCGCGTGTCGTACCGAAATGAGAACGTTTGGGCCGTTGTGAGGAGTGGTAACAGGCAGGAAAAAAGCGAAAGATAGTTTTTCATGTAATTTTGAATCTGCGTTACTTACAAACGAACAACCTCTCCAAAACATGACAACAACCACCGATCTCTATGCTAAATTTTTGACCTGCTCCGGTATCTCGACCGATACCCGCCGAATTACGCCCGGCTGTCTGTTTGTGGCGTTGCGGGGCAACAAGTTTGACGGCAACCTGTTTGCAATCAAAGCATTAGAACAAGGCGCACGGTACGCCGTTGTTGACGATACCGCCATTGCCGCCCAGGATTCGCGGTGTTTGCTGGTTGATGATTCGCTGCTGGCTTTGCAGGCTTTGGCCCGGCATCACCGCCAAATGCTCACCATTCCGGTGATTGGGCTAACGGGTTCAAACGGAAAAACCACCACCAAAGAACTCATTGCCAGTGTGTTGAGCAAGAAATACAACACATTTGCCACGCACGGAAATCTGAATAATCACATCGGTGTACCATTGTCGGTGCTGTCAATTACAAACGAAGACGAAATCGCCGTGATCGAAATGGGCGCGAATCATCAGCGCGAAATTGCTTTGCTGAGTAGCATTTGTCAGCCTTCTCACGGGCTGATTACCAACGTCGGCAAGGCGCATATCGAGGGTTTCGGCGGGTTGGCCGGGGTCAGAATCGGGAAGGGCGAACTCTATGATTTTCTGGCCGAAACGGGCGGCACGGTATTCCTGAATGCCCAAGATGAAACCCTGACGGAGATGCACATCGAGCGCGAAGGGCCAATTCTGTCGTTCGGCGAAACGGTGTTTTATCGCTCAACCAATGAGCCTGAACTCCTCCAGGAAGCCCCGGTTGTGGTCTTTCGCGGGGCTGATAATCAGGTGGTAACAACCCATTTGCCGGGCCGGTATAATTTTGAGAACATGGCCGCAGCCCTCGCCATCGGACAGTATTTTGGCGTATCGGCCGCCAATGCCAACAACGCCGTTGCCGATTATAACCCCGACAATAATCGTTCGCAGATGGTTCTGAAAGGTACAAACACCATTTTGCTCGATGCCTACAACGCCAATCCGTCGTCAATGGAGGCAGCAATCCGGCAATTTTCGCAGCAAAAAGCGACCCGTAAACTGGTGATCTTGGGCGATATGTACGAACTCGGCGACGACAGCCCGGCAGAACACGCGGCCCTCGGCCAACTCGTTGCCGATTGCAACTTCGATGTCGTGATTCTGGCCGGGAAAGACATCGCCTACGCCCTGCCCGCGTTGCCGAAAGCGTATTATTTCCCGGATAAATTTTCGCTCCATAACTGGATTGCCGATAACCCACAACAGCACACGCACATCCTCATCAAAGGCTCGCGGGGTATGGGTTTAGAGTCGGTGGTGCCGTTCATCTGACCATCTGTCATTCATTTCCTGAGCAGTTTCTGGTACTGCATCGGGCTTTTGCCGGTGATCTGTTTAAAGTATTTGTTGAACCCCGAAAACTGATTGAATCCGCTCTCCATGCAGACCTGACTGATGCTCAACTGACTGTCAGAGAGCAATTTACAGGCATGATGAACCCGTAGTTCAAGCAGAAACTGTGAGAACGGCTTGCGGCTTCTTGACTTGAAATACCGACAAAACGAGTGCGGACTCAGGTTCGCTACTGCCGCTACTTCGGCTATAGAAACCTTGCGCTGAAAGTTTGCCAGGGCGTAGGCATAAATCCGGTTGATACGGTCGGTATCGGCTTCGTCGAATTGGTCGGGATAATCAGTGGTTGAAATCAGGGTTGTTTCGGGCGATTCGGCCACCGCCGTCAGAATGGTCAGGAGGGCAATAATTCGCTGCGTTCCGGTAGCGTTCAGCATTTTTTTCAGTTGATTCACCACCACATCGCGCGTTAGGCCGTTGATATGGATTCCCTGTTTGGCGCGGTCTAAAAGCTGGGCAATGGCGCGGTTTTCGGGCAGTTTCAGAAACGCATCACCCCAAAAATCAGCCCGGAAATGCACCACCGTTGCCTGGGCAAATAACTCGGCCTGATTGTCGAAATATTTCTGGTCGCACCGCCAATAGTGCGGTAGATTGGCACCAATCAGCAGTACGTCGCCCGGCTGAAAATTCTGAATCGTATCGCCCACAAACTGCGTTCCACTGCCCTGTTCGATGTGTAGCAGTTCAAGTTCGGGGTGGTAATGCCAGCGATCATAAAAATGCAATACCACATCCTGCCGGACGCTGAACGACGATTCGGAGCCTATCGGAACACGGAGAAGTTGAGACTTCATGGTTAATGATTGGCGTTGTTTAGCATTTAATGGCTGAAAGTTTGCCAAAATAATGGTAAAAATAGCTAATCCGGTGAAAAAATCCCCCCGAATAGTTCTATTCCTTTGTGTTCCTATTCCTGAAACGCACAATGCCTAAACCAAACCCGTACCAACTGCCGCTGATTCTGATAACGGTGCTGTTTTTTTTGTGGGGATTCGCCCATAACCTGAATCCGATTCTGATCCCGCACCTCAAAAAAGCGTGTCAACTCACTGATTTACAGTCATCACTGATTGATTCGGCGTTTTTTGTGGGCTACTTTGTTACGGCCATTCCTGCCGGGTTGCTTATGAAACGCTATGGCTACAAAACCGGCATCATTACCGGATTGCTGATATTTGCGCTCGGTGCGTTTTTGTT
>JBBRUV010000159.1:0-10738 GCA_038247465.1 Cytophagales bacterium | reverse complement strand
TGAACCAATCGAGCCGGAAGGTCTGGGGTGTTTGAATGAGCCGGACGCGAGCGCGGTCAACAGCCTGATTTTGACCTGATTCGCTAACCAACCGTACCGAATCTTTGGCCGGTACACAGGCCACGGCACTGCCCGTTTGGGCCGCCCTGTCAAAACTGGTCTGGATAATTTCGGTTGAAACGAAGGGCCGAACGCCATCGTGAACGGCCACAAACCCATCGGTGGCTTTGATGGCCCGCAGCCCGTTTTTTACGGATTGAAAGCGCGTACTTCCGCCCGTAACGGTCTGGATAGCCGGGTAAAAACTGTGTTTGTCGCAGAGCGCGGCCCAAGTTGCCATGTCGCGCTGAGGGAGAACCAGAATCAACGTCAGCGCGTCAGAAAAAGCCAGGAAACGCTCAATGGTATGTTGCAGAATGGGCTTACCATTGAGGAGTAAAAACTGCTTTGGCACGACAGATTTCATCCGGCTGCCGCTGCCCCCGGCAACGATGATGGCGTAGTTCAAGGTGGTGATTAGTGGTTGGTGACCAGTGGTTGGCATACTTGCTCAGACAAACCAGCCACCAATCACCCGCCACCTGTTAAATAATCAACATCGCGTCTCCGTAGCCGAAGAAGCGGTATTTCTCCTGAATAGCAACCTGATAGGCTTCTTTGATGAGTTCATGCCCGCCGAAGGCCGCTGTCTGCATAATCAGCATAGATTCGGGCAGGTGAATGTTGGTCAGCAGCGCATTGGCGATTTTAAACTCATAGGGCGGAAAAATAAACAAGTCTGTCCAGCCCTCAACTGCTTTCAGCCTGCGCCCCGCCGAAACGGTTGACTCCAGAGCTTTGAGCGAAGTCGTACCAATGGCGCATACCCGTTTGCCCGCGTCTAAGGCTTTGTTTACGATTTGCGCCGATGCTTCGGGAATGCGGTAATTCTCAGAATCTGTTTTGTGCTTGGTCAGGTCTTCAACGTCAACCTGCCGAAACGTGCCTAAGCCTACGTGGAGGGTAATCGGCGCAAAGTGGATTCCCCTGATTTCCATGCGTTTCATCATGGCTTTGGTGAAGTGTAACCCGGCAGTTGGCGCAGCCACGGCTCCGATATGCTCGGCATACACGGTTTGGTAGTGTTCACGGTCGGCGGGTTCGGTTTCTTCCCGAATTTCGCGCGGCAGGGGTGTTTCGCCGAGTTCATCAACGGCTTTCATAAACTGGTCATAATTACCATCGAACAAAAACCGGATGGTGCGGCCCCGCGAGGTGGTGTTGTCAATTACCTCGGCCACCAGATCACTATCGCCAAAATAAAGTTTGTTCCCCACCCGGATTTTGCGGGCCGGATCAACCAGCACATCCCAGAGTTTCATCTCCCGGTTAAGTTCGCGCAGGAGGAAAACTTCAATTTTCGCGCCGGTTTTTTCTTTGTTTCCGTACAGCCGGGCCGGAAAAACTTTCGTGTTGTTGTTCACCATCACGTCGCCATCATTAAAGTAAGTAAGGATGTCGGCGAACATTTTATGCTCGATTTTTTTGGTTTTTCTATCCACCACCATCATCCGTGCATCACCCCGCTCAACGGGGTATTTGGCGATGAGACTCTCTGGCAAATCGAACCGGAATTCAGATAACTTCATAATATACAGGCCCTGTCAATCAGACATTTTCGATAAGGGGTGCAAATATACTACGACAAAACCCGGATGCTTATTTTGAGTCCGGGTTTTTCTTGGATTTGTGCCGCCAAATTATTATCCGGCGTTGTAATTCGCACCCGGCTCGATAGACTGCACTGCCCCGTCGGTATTTACCTGATTACTGGAAGACATGTTGAATTTTGCCATCAGTTCGGGCGACACTTCGTTTGAATACGTTCCCTGTGCCGACACAAACACGCCCTTCATGCCGCCCTGGCACGAAATAGCGTATAGCGTCATTTCATCGCCGGGGTCAGACGGGCCTTCAAACCGATGAAACTCATCAACGATGATATCGCCACTTTTATACCGGATATTCTGGGCGGTATCGGTGCTGGTAACTTTCAAATAATCGCCGTCGGGGGCAAATTCTTCGGTGTAGCCGCGTTGCCGAAGGTCTTGCATGGCTTCGGTAAGGGTGGTGAAATGGTTCATAACAGGGGTTTGTTTTGGTTTCATACAAGCAACCCATTTGCCGGGGCGATGTTGGCGATTCTGATTTACCGTATCTTTCGGGGCTGACTTTATCAGCCTAAATCCAACATGGAAACTCAAACCCATTACCGCGCCTGCAACCTCTGCGAAGCTATCTGCGGTCTCGAAATCAAACACCAGAACGGCCACGTTATCAGCATCATAGGCGACAAAGCCGATCCCTTTAGCCGGGGCCATATTTGCCCCAAAGCCGTGGCCCTCAAAGACGTATATGAAGACCCAAACCGACTGCGCCGACCGCTAAAGCGCCATGAGACCGCCGATGGTGCGGTTTCATGGCTGGAAATTGGCTGGATGCAGGCGTTCGATGAGGTTGCGACCCGGCTCCGGGCAGTGCGGGCGCAACACGGTGCCAACGCCATTGCGTTTTACGGCGGAAATCCGTCGGTGCATAACTCCGGCACGTTGCTGGCCGCGCCGGGTGTGATTCGGGCCATCGGAACGCGGTCTGTTTATTCGGCTACGTCGGTTGACCAATTACCCCACCATTTTGCGGCCTGGCAACTTTTCGGCCATCCGTTGCTGATGCCCGTGCCGGATATTGACCACACCGATTTCTGGATTATTATCGGCGGCAATCCGGTAGCGTCGAACGGCAGCATTATGACCGCGCCCGACGTGGCAACCCGGCTCCGGGCCATTCAGCAACGGGGCGGCAGAGTGGTGGTGATTGACCCGCGCAAAACCGAAACCGCCCACCGCGCAGATCAGCACCTGTTTATCTGGCCCGGCACCGATGCCTTTCTGCTCCTGGCCATGACGCAAGTGCTGTTTGCCGAAAATCTGGCAAATGTGGGTCGGTTGGTCGATGTGACAGACGGTATCGAAACCCTGCGCGAAGCCGTTTCGCCTTTCACCCCGGAGCGCGTAGCAGACACAACCGGCATTGAAGCTGACACCATCCGGCATCTTACCCGCAATTTTGCCACCACCAAACGGGCCGCACTCTACGGACGGGTTGGCGTTTCGACGCAGCAGTTTGGCGGGCTTTGCCTATGGCTCATCAATGCGCTAAATCTGCTCACGGGCCATTTAGACGAACCCGGTGGTATGATGTTTACCAGCCCGGCATTCGATATTTTGGGCCGCAAACAGCCGGGTGGCCGGCCCGTCTATACTAAATACGATCGTTTCAGAAGCCGCGTCGGTCAGCGACCGGAATTCATGGGCGAATTACCGGTGTCGGGCCTGGCCGAAGATATGCTTACCCCCGGCGACGGCCAACTGCGGGCGTTGATGACAAGTTGTGGCAATCCAGTGTTGTCAACGCCTAACGGCGGACAGTTAGACACGGCGCTGGCCCAACTCGATTTTATGGTTTCCGTTGACATTTTTCTGAACGAAACCACCCGCCACGCCGATTATATTCTGCCCCCGGCAACGGGACTCGAAACCGCCCATTATGACCTGACGTTTCACGCGCTTGCCATCCGCAATACCGCCCGCTATTCAGAGCCGATGGTGCCCAAACCCGACGGGGCGATGTATGACTGGGAGATTTATGAAAACTTGCGGCTCCGGCTCGAAGACGAACATTACACGCCAGAAACCGGCCCGCAACCCGTTGACCCCGAACAAAAAATAGCTCAGGGATTGCAATTTGGACCTTACGGCAAAACCGGAATGAACTTGCAAACGCTCTTAGATAATCCGCACGGCGTTGATCTCGGCCCGTTGGAGTCAGTAATGCCGGGCCGATTAGCCACCGAGAACGGACGTATCAACCTCGCTCCTACCCTCTTCCTCAACGACCTGCCCCGCGCCGAAGCCCTGCTTTCAGCAACAGACAACGGAACGTCAAACCAGCTTTTGCTTATCAACCGCCGACATCTGCGCGATAACAACTCGTGGTTACACAATGCTCACCGACTCGTGAAAGGCCGGAATCGCTGCACGTTGCAAATCAACCCCGCCGATGCTTCCCGGTTGGCTATCGTCAACGGCCAATCGGTGCGGGTGCGGTCACGGGTGGGCGCGGTAGAACTGCCCGCCGAACTTACCGACGACATGATGCCCGGCGTTGTTTGTATACCGCATGGCTACGGCCATAACCGCCCCGGTATTCGGCTTGATGTAGCCCAACAACACGCGGGCGTAAGTGCAAATGATCTCAGCGACGAGCGCGTAGTGGATGAGCTAACGGGAAACGCAGTGCTGTCTGGCGTGCCGGTTTGGGTAGAATCAATACAAATTACCATGTCTGAACGAGTTACCGAACCGGAGTTCGTGTAAGAATTTTCGGGCGCATTCCAACCATTTGTAATATCGGCGAGTCTTACCTTCGATAACAAATCTCAATCAATCATGACCCGATTTATGTACCTGATTTCGGCCCTGCTCGTGGCCGTTCTGCAGTCGGCCTGTACCGACAAATGCACCGAAACACGCGTTTTCCGGCGGTTTACGCCCGTTTTGCTCACACAAAATCAGATTCGGCAACCTGTAACAACCGAACCCGCCCGGACGTTACAGGAACCGGGCAAGATTTATACCAAAGACGGATTTCTGTTTATCAACGAAATCAAGCAGGGTATCCATGTTGTTGATAACCGCAACCCCAACGCGCCCAAAATGGTGGGTTTTATCCGTATTCCCGGCAACGGCGATATGGCCGTGCGTGGTAATATCCTGTATGCCGACAGCTACATGGATTTGGTGGCGCTCGACATTAGCGACGTAACCAACGTCAGGCCCGTGAAGCGGGTCAACAACGTGTTTCCAAGCGGGCAGTTTAATGGTGCCTTCTGGTTCATCAACTCAAACACGGGAGACGTTCAGGATCAGCGCGTTGACTACGTGAAAGAAGAAGTCAACACCGACTGTGGTGAGGGCGTGGGGCCTACCAACAATTGGGGTGGAAACTGGCTAACGTTCGCGTCTGATTCTCGGTCAATGGCTTCGTCAACGGGCGCAACTCAACAAGCTACCAATGGCACGGCGGGTTCAATGGCCCGGTTCGCGCTTTACGATAACTACCTCTACACGGTTAGCAGCTCAACATTACAGTTGTTTGATATTCAAGACCCTACAGATCCAAAAACAAGCACGAAGATTCAGTTGGGCTGGGGCATCGAAACCATTTTTCCCTACGGCGACAAACTGTTTATCGGCTCGCAGTCGGGGATGTACATTTATGATAACCGAAACCCGCAAAAACCCGAACGGATGTCGGTCTTTCAGCACGCCCGCGTCTGCGACCCGGTGGTGGTTCACGGCGATAAAGCCTATGTCACACTTCGGTCGGGTAATACCTGCCAGGGATTCACCAACCAGCTCGACGTAGTGGATATTTCTAACCTGTTCAGCCCGAAGCTCATCAAAACCTACCCCATGCGAAACCCGCACGGGCTGGGCATTGATTTTCCGAACCTGTTTATCTGCGAAGGAGCCTACGGTCTGAAAACGTTTGATGCCTCTGATGCGAATGCGATTGACAAAAACCTCCGCGAACACATCGAAGGCATGGACGCTTACGACGTAATTCCGCTCGGCAAATCGCTGTTGCTCATTGGCCGCGACGGGTTTTATCAGTACGATTACAGCAACCCGCGCAAGTTGCGCCTGATGAGCAAGATTCCCGTTCAACGGCCCGGTACCATTAGCTGATTCTGCCATGAAACAAATTAACTTGTTGCTCTGTCTGCTGGCAGTAGTTCCGGTCTTCACAACCACGGCTCAATCTCTGCCACAAGCCCGGCGATACCCGTTTGTGAACTATACCGAAATTGGCGGGCTGTTTGGGCGGGTTGTGTCTGGCAATGCCGGGGCAGAACTTGTGCAGAACCGGCTCAGTTTAACGGCCCAAACCCTCAACGGAGTTCAGGTCTCTAAACGGCTAGCGGTGGGCGCGTTGGTAGCCGTTGACTGGTATCAATCGGCATTGCTGATGCCGGTTGGGGCGGGGTTGCGGTTTCAGCTCAACCGGCCATCGCCGGCCCGAAATGTGCGGGTTTTGGCTACTGCCGATGCCGGTTATGCCCTGAACTGGCTTAACAAATCCTCAACCGGATACGCCGTTCGGGGCGGGCTGATGCTCAATCCGGGTATCGGTCTGGTAATTGGCAAACCGGGCGCGGGGAGTTTCTTGTTGTCGTTGAGTTATAAACGGCAAACCGCCGAGGTCGAAAAACCGCTTCGCTGGAACGAGATCATGCGCAACGAAGGCCGGGTTTATAATCGGCTCGCCGTGCGGCTGGGCATCAGTTTTTAGGAATCTATCAGATCAGAGACAATTTCTGATTGCACAGCCCCGGCAATTTTGCACCAAAAACAAATTCCCTGAAATAGTCATACCGGCCAAACAAACTTCTTTATCTGGTTTTGGGGTTTCCCGGCTAACTATGTCTATACGCTGGAAGTTGAGTTTGTTTTTATGTTGGCTGGCTGCGTCGCCTACTCAGGCGCAGTTGCGATTGCCACGCTTTATTGATCGAATTATTAACGATACAGCTTCGTCTGCTGAATCCCGAATTCTGGTGTTACCCACCGTCGGTTTCGCTCCCGAAACCAGTTTGCAGGTGGGTGTACGGGCGTTTTCGCTGTTTCATACCCGGCACGATACCACCGTCAACCGGCTCAGTGAGGTCGTGTTATCGTCATTCGTAACGCTGAAAGGCCAGTTTTCGGCGCAACTCGAAAACGCGGTTTATACCGATCAAAATCGCTATTTTCTGCTGGGAAAGGCTCAGTATCAACAGTTTCCGTTATTATTTTTCGGCATCGGCCCCGACGCTCCGGCTGAGTTACCCATTTTGGTGGAGTCGCAGTCGGCGCAGATTCGGCAGCGGTTTCTGCGGCAAATTCGCGGCAACTGGTACGCCGGGGTTGAGTTTGATTACCAGTCCATCTGGAACGTAGAGTTGGTTGTGCCGAATGGCAGAACGCTGGCTCAGCAAATAGGTCAGGCTGGCGGGCGCACCGTTGGGCTGGGGCTGGCAGTGGTTTATGATACGCGCAAAAACGTCCTGAATGTGCGCCGGGGAGCTTTTCTGGAAGTAGGTGAATTGTTCTACCGGCGCGGTTTTGGGAGCGATTTTGATTATCGGGCGATTGTGGTTGACGGGCGGCTGTACCGACCGCTGGGCCGACCAAACCGGGTGCTGGCGATGCAGATATATGGCACGGTTCAGCGTGGCACGGTTCCGTTTTACAGCCTGGCCCTGCTGGGCGGAGAGTCGCTGCTACGGGGTTATTATCTTGGTCGTTACCGCGATAAAACCCTGCTCACCACGCAGGCCGAAGTGCGCTGGTTGCCGTTTGGGTTTAGCCGACGGTTTGGTGGCAATATCTTCGCCGGGCTTGGCACGGTGGCTCCTCGGCTGGCCGACGTGCAAACGCGCAATCTTCGCTGGGTGGCGGGTGGCGGCATCCAGTTTTTGCTGCTATCGAGCAAAGATGTGTACCTGCGTGGTGATCTTGGTTTCACCAATGAAGGTACAGGCCTGTATTTCTCTCTCGGTCAGGCTTTTTAATACTGGTTTTCATTACAAATTACCCCAGCCGCCGTTCGCGCCATTTGTTGCGTTGATTCCCCTCGATCACTGCCGGGGTATTGGCCGGTTTCGGGTCTGGCCCGTTCAGTAGATACCCCGCCAGCACAGCCGCCAAATCATCGGCATCGTTGGTTTCAGGGGCCAACAGTTCGGGTTTAAAATGGTCTTTCACGAAACCCGTATCGAACCGGCCCGTGCGGAAGGCAGGATGGGTCATCACGAACCGGCAAAATGGCAAGGTGGTCTGAACGCCAGAAATCCGGTACTCGTCAATAGCCCGAATCATTTTGTCCATTGCTTCCTCGCGGGTGGGGGCAAAAGTGATGAGTTTGGCAATCATCGGATCGTAATAAATTGGGATGGTCATACCCTGCTCAAAGCCATCGTCAACCCGAACGCCGTTGCCCTGTGGCCGGATGTAGGTATCGAGCGTACCGACATCGGGCAGAAAATTGTTGGCCGGGTCTTCGGCATAGACGCGAATTTCGACTGCATGGCCGCTTATTTTTAGGTTTTCCTGCTTGATTGTGAGCGGCTTACCTTCGGCCACGTAAATCATTTCGCGCACGAGGTCAACGCCCGTAATCTGCTCCGTAACCGGGTGTTCGACCTGCAACCGGGTATTCATTTCGAGAAAGTAAAAGTTCAGCGCGTCGTCCACGATAAACTCAACGGTTCCAGCTCCGAAGTAACCACAGGCGCGGGCCACGTCAACGGCGGCCTTACCCATTACCTCACGGATTTCAGGGGTCAGAATCGCCGACGGTGCTTCTTCGACCACCTTCTGGTGCCGCCGTTGAATCGAACATTCGCGCTCAAACAGATGAATAATGTTGCCGTACTGATCGCCAAGTACCTGAATTTCAACGTGGCGCGGACTGGTAACGTACTTTTCGATAAACACCGAACCATCGCCAAACGACGCAATAGCCTCGCTCACGGCCCGGTTCATCTGTTCGTCAAACTCGGCTTCGTTCTCCACAATTCTCATGCCCTTGCCGCCCCCTCCCGCCGAGGCTTTGATCAGGATTGGATAGCCGATCTGGGCCGAAATCGTTTTGGCTTCGGCGCGGTTATCAATAGCAGAGGGCGTTCCCGGCACCATCGGAATGTTGTAGGCAGCAACGGCGGCTTTTGCTCCGAGCTTGCTGCCCATCATCTCGATGGCTTCGGGCGAGGGGCCAACAAAGATCAGCCCGGCATGGCGCACCTGCCGGGCAAAACCAGCATTCTCGGATAAAAACCCGTAGCCGGGATGAATCGCGTCAACACCAAGTTGGTGGCAGATTTCGATAATTTTATCGCCCCGCAAATACGATTCTGACGAGGGGGCCGGCCCAACACAAACCGCTTCGTCGGCGTGTCGGACGTGGAGGGCGTTACGGTCGGCTTCCGAAAAAATGGCGACAGTTTGGATACCCATTTCGCGGGCAGTTCGCATGATGCGGAGGGCAATTTCGCCCCGATTGGCGACGAGGAGTTTCCTAATTTGGGTCATAGAATGATCAAAACTCGTATTTTTGCATTTATCGCCTTTCGCTAATCGCTATCTGACTCTGAAACAAGCAGTTTAACCTGAAAATACAATACATAAAGTGGATTTATTTGAGAAGTTACGCACAAACTTAGGCCCAATCGGGTCATCGGCACGGGACTTTAACGGTCACCACTACTTTGCTTTTCCTAAACTCGAAGGCGAACTCGGTCCGCGCATGAAGTTTCAGGGGAAGGAGATGCTCAACTGGAGCCTCAATAACTACCTCGGCCTTGCCAATCATCCCGACGTTCGTCAGGCAGATACCGACGCTACCGAAAAGTGGGGCCTTGCCTACCCAATGGGCGCCCGGATGATGTCGGGCAATTCTGATCTGCACGAACAACTCGAACGCGAATTAGCCGATTTTGTCGGCAAAGAAGACGCTTTTCTGCTCAACTACGGCTACCAGGGGGTGATGTCGACCATTGAAGCCTTAGTTGATCACCGCGACGTGATTGTATATGACGCCGAATGTCATGCCTGTTTGATTGACGGGATCCGGCTGCACAAGGCCAAGATGGGCGAATATTATAAGTTCAACCACAACGATATGGCGAGCTTAGAAAAAAACCTGCAACGGGCCGAGCGCAAAGCCGCCGAAAAGGGTGGTAGTGTGTTGGTCATCACCGAAGGCGTGTTCGGAATGTCGGGCAAGGTGGGTAGTTTAGATGAAATCGTTGCGTTCAAAAATAAATACGAATTTCGGCTCTTAGTTGACGACGCGCACGGCTTCGGCACAATGGGCGAAACCGGCGCGGGCGTTGGCGAACTACTTGGCTGTCAGGCCGGTATTGATCTATATTTCTCGACGTTTGCCAAATCAATGGCGGCTATCGGGGCGTTTGTTGCCGCCGACCACGACGTAATTATGTACCTCAAAAACAACATGAGGTCTCAGACCTACGCCAAAGCCCTGCCCATGCCGTATGTAGAAGGCGCACTGAAACGGCTCGAACTCATCAAAACCATGCCCGAACTCCGCGCGAAACTTTGGGAAAACGTCCGTGCGTTGCAAAGCGGCCTGATAGAACGTGGTTTTCAAATTGGTGATACCACCTCGCCCGTAACGCCAGTACTGTTGCAAAGCGAAGGTGGTATTTCCGAAGCCACTGCCTTAGTGCGGGATATGCGCGACAACCACCGGGTTTTCTGCTCAATTGTGGTATATCCGGTTGTACCGAAAGGCGTAATTATGTTGCGTGTTATCCCGACTGCAGCCCATACCTTGGCCGATGTGCAGTTTACGCTGGAAGTTTTTAGCGAAGTGGCTCAGAAGCTCAAAAACGGCGTTTACCGGCAATTAGCCGCAAAAATCATCCGTGCAGAATCCCTGGAAATGCCTGCCGAAGCAGCCGCAGAGTAAGGGAATTCAGAATGAGTTGCACTTTTTTGTTATTTTTTTGGCTTGATATGCAAGTATAAAATACGCATGAAGCTAATCATGCATTTAAAATTTTGATTCATTCAAGCTACATAAATATCTATTTCTATAGGTATTTACGTAAATATTTGAATTGAAAAACTGG
>JBBRUV010000158.1:0-10742 GCA_038247465.1 Cytophagales bacterium | reverse complement strand
TGTTGAAAGCGGCAAAAACTACGGCTGGCCATTGGTGTCTCATGGCGTTAATTACGATGGCAAACCCGTGTCGGCCAGCCCCACAATGGCGGGTATACAGGCCCCGATTCATACCTGGACTCCTTCGATTGGCGCGTGTGGCATGGCCTTTATCACCAACGACAAATTCAAAGCCTGGAAAGGCAATCTGGTGGCTGGCTCATTGGCACTGACGCACCTGAACCGGTTGGAAATCAGGAATAACACCGTTGTCCGCGAATCTCGGCTGCTCGACGGTCAGGGGCGCGTTCGGAACGTGAAACAGGGGCCGGATGGCAATCTGTACGTGTCGTTCGAAGGGCCAGGGCGGATTCTCCAACTCAGCCCGAATTAAGGGCATTTGGACCACAGAGATTCACAGAGAAGGCACGGAGATACACAGAGAAATAGCGTAAAATGCCAGCCTTGTTTTGGCTTCATCTCAAAAAAATCTTCGCGAATCTCCGTGTCACCAATGCCCGTCACAATCACTTCGCGCCCACAAAGGCCAGCAAATCGCGGTAGATAACGTTGTTTTTCCAGAACAACTGCGTCACCATCGGGATATGTTTTTTGCCCGGCAACTCGCGGTATTGGCTCGTTATCCCCATCGCTTTTAGTTTTTCCTGAAATTTCTTTGTGCTGCGGTCTATGCTGGGATACGTTTTCTCACCCGTGTAAATCAGCATCGGTGGCACCGTTTTTGGGTTCTCGGCCAGCATTATTTTTTGCATCGGCGATACAGCCCGCCAGCCTTCGGGGTCTTTACCGAACGAAACAAGGTATTGCCCGTCGTTGGGATACTCCATTTTTTGAAGATAATCGTACATATCAACTCCGGCAGGATCGTCTAAAATGGCTCCTTTCACGGGGTTTTTTGGCAGACCGAGCCGCGCAAACAACGCGTTGTCGGTGGTGAGCAAAGCCGCTAAACCGCCCCCCGCCGAGTGGCCCATCACAAAAATCCGGCTGGGGTCTCCGCCATATTCGCCAATGTGTTGCGTAGCCCATAGCACAGCCCGGGCGCAATCGTCGGCCATGGCTGGCACCTGTACAACGGGCGACAGCCGGTAGTTGATAATCACCGCCACGACCCCTTGTTTTGCCAATCGGCGACCAATAAACCAGTAAATATTTTTGCTGCCCGTGTTCCAATTGCCGCCGTGAATAAACACCACCACCGGGCGCGGAGCAACCGATTTTCGGCGGGGTGCATACACATCAAGCCGGTGTCGTTCGGCATCAAAGCCGGCAGCCGTTGGCGAGATATAGGCTACATCCTTAGTGCGCTTGCTGGCCAAGGCAAACGCGCCTTCCTGTACAGAAAAAAACATCAGCCCTATCGTAAAAATGGTGAGGAGCAAGTTGCCAAAAAATCGAAGAATTATCATGTTAGCTCATTGAAGGAACGGGTTTTACGGCCCGTTTACAGTTGTAACATACGGCCAGCAATGGTGTTTAGTTTGACTAAATCTACGATTGGGCCTATTGGCATGCCTGAAAAACTGCTAACTACCAACACCGACCGGGCAGTAATGAGCGTTACCGGATTGTGGTTACGCAGAGATCCGCGGAGAAAACACAGAGCTACACAACGAACTCCGGGTATCTCTGTATTTTCTCCGTGAATCTCTGTATCATAAAGCCCTGACCGTATGCGCTTCGTACTTGTACTGTTTTTTTGTGGTTTTTTCTTCACGACGTTCGCGCAGTCTGGCAATCGCCAGACAATCAGCGGTTACGTGCGCGAAACGGGCAGCCAGGAAGCCCTGATTGGTGTGAACGTACTGGTGCCAGGCACCCAACTCGGAGCCGTAACCAACACCTACGGGTTTTATTCGATTACACTCCCGGCGCAGGACAGTGTCCGGCTGTCGTTCTCGTTTGTCGGCTACGAAACCGTGTATCGAACCATGAATCTGCGCCGAAATCAGACCGTAAATGTGAGTTTGGTACCGGGGCGGTTGCTGTCGGAGGTGAATGTACAGGCCAAAAGCATCTTGACCAAAGTGAGCGAAACGGCGCAGATGAGCCAGATTTCGATACCCGTTGAGCAGATCAAACGCATCCCGACGCTGCTGGGCGAGAAAGACGTGCTGAAAGTGCTACAACTTATGCCCGGCGTACAGAAAGGCTCCGAGGGGCAAACCGGGCTGTATGTGCGCGGGGGCGGCCCCGACCAAAACCTGATTATTCTCGACGATGCTGTTGTGTATAACGCCAGCCACCTGTTCGGGTTTTTCAGCACCTTCAACGGCGACGCGCTCAAAAGTGTTGAACTGACCAAAGGCGGTTTTCCGGCTCGGTTTGGCGGGCGGCTGTCGTCGGTAATCGAGCTGAATATGAAAGACGGCGACAAGCAGCAACTGCACGGCGAAGGCGGTATCGGGCTGATTGCCTCGCGGCTGACGCTCGAAGGGCCAATTAAATTCAACAAAAACAAAACCGCTAATCGTGGCCCGGCAAAGTCTTCATTTCTGGTATCCGCCCGGCGCACGTATCTCGACGTACTGGCGGCCCCGCTCATCAGTCAGCAAACCGACGGGCAAACGGCAGCGGGTTATTATTTCTACGACCTCAACGCCAAACTCAACTACGATTTCGGCCCGAAAAACAAACTGTATCTGAGTGGCTATTTTGGCCGGGATCGGTTTTTTGCCGACGATAAAGAATCCGGCACCAAAATCGGTCTCGGCTGGGGTAACCAAACCGCCACCCTGCGCTGGAATCACTTGTTCAACCAGAAACTCTTTGCCAACCTATCGGCCATTTACAGCCGGTATAATTTCAATATCACGGCTACCGACGAAACCGACGAGCGCAACAAGTTTTCGCTGCAATATGATTCGGGCATCCGCGATTTTGGCCTGAAATACGACTTTGATTTTTATCCCGCCCCGGCCCACGCCCTGCGGTTTGGCATACAGGCGACTTACCACCGTTTTACACCCAGCGCAGTGGTGCTGCAAAACAGCAATGCCCTCGGCCTGACGCAGCGGGTTGACAACATAGACGTTTATGAATCAGGTATTTATATTGAAGACAACTGGCGACCGGGCGAGAAATGGCGCATCAACGGCGGGCTTCGGCTGAGTGCGTTCTCGGCACCGGGAGCCACCTATCTGCGGCCCGAACCCCGGCTGTCGGCGGCTTATATTCTCCGGCCCGACCTGTCGGTAAAAGCATCGTATTCGCGCATGAACCAGTACGTGCATTTGCTCTCGAACACCGGCATCGGGCTGCCCACCGACCTTTGGGTACCAACCACCGACCGCGTGGCCCCGCAGCAGTCCGAACAGGTAGCGGTGGGATTGGCGAAGGATTTTTCGGGAGAAAAAGCAGCCGGGAAAGGCCTGACACTGACTGTTGAAGGGTACTACAAAACGATGAACAATATCATCAACTACCGCGAAGGAGCCAGCTTTTTGTTTATTGACGACCCCACTTCGGCCAAACCCGTGCGCTGGGAAGACAACGTAACGGCGGGGCGCGGCTGGAGCTACGGAGCCGAGGTGCTGTTGCAGAAAAAAGCGGGCAGGTTTACGGGCTGGGTCGGTTACACACTGTCCTGGACGCAGTGGCAATTTGCCGAACTGAACGGGGGCCGCCCGTTTTATCCCCGCTACGACCGGCGGCACGATGCGTCGGTTGTGTTGCTGTATGACCTCACGCCGACGATCAACATTTCGGGAGTCTGGGTTTATGGCACGGGACAGGCGTTGACCGTGCCAACCTCGCGGTATTCGGCTTCGCTGCAACGGCTCACCAGTGGTAACGGCTCACCGGGCAGTTCGTTGTTCAACGCCATTAATGTTCAGGATTACGGATCGGAGAAAAACAGTTTCCGGGCCGAGCCATACCATCGGTTTGATTTCGCGGTGCAGTTTCACAAGAAGAAAAAACACCACGAGCGCATCTGGGAATTCAGCGTTTATAACGCCTACAACCGCCGAAACCCATTTTTTTACAACATCGAAACCAAGAAAAACACCACCCAAACCGTGCTGTATCGGTATTCGGTGTTTCCGTTGGTGCCGTCGTTCAGTTATAATTTCCGGTTTTAGAAGCGATTAATTCAAACTGGTTTTAATCCTGATTCGGGTCAATGCCTTCCTGGGCCAGATACGCGCCGATGTTGAACGTTTGCCCGTCGAGGAGTTCCAGGTCGCGGCTCCAGTCCATGGTTAACCAGGCATCGGCGGTGCGTTCGGCAACCATTACCTGCTGCGAATCGGTAAAAATCCAGATTACTTTTTCGGTGCCAAAATCAAGCAGTTTGCGGGTTTTCAGGTTCACGTAGTTGCGGTCGGCTTCATTCGACATATCGGCTTTCACATCAATTTCGACCGCCACCAACGCGGGAACGTTGGCGTATTTTTTGTTGATTTTATCCACCGTTAGCACCGTTCGGTCATAAACGGCTACGTCGTGCGAGAGATTATTACGGTGGTTGAGATGCACACCGGCTTCGTTGGAAGCAAAGCGATATTTTTTCCGGTCGAGCGTTAGGATCATCAATTCCATAAAGTGCGATGCTAATACCCATTGTAATGTACTCGATCCCATAATTTCTTCGGTGGTTTTGCGGCCTGCCAACACCTCGCGGTAACCTTTGTAATAAATGGGCCGCCCATCCATAATTTCGTAAATCAACGATTTCGGAATCGCAGCCGGGCGTTTTGCCAGCGTTGCAAACCGCGCCCGGCGTTTTTGACTGGTTGCTTCCATGGTCTGCTCTTGTTTGTTTGATAGCCTGAATCAAATATAGATAACTTTCGGGGCTATTACAATCCACTTCTTACCCCAGCGTTTTACCCGTATGAAACCACTTCTTGCCGTAGGATTGCTATTGCTTATGTGCTTGCTGGTGGCTTGCGGGAGCCTGAAAAACGAGGTCAGCCCCTCTCTAATTACCAAAAACTCCCGGCAGTGGGTAGTCAATTGCTATATTTCTCCGCAGGATACGGGCATTACAGCCGTTTTGGGGCAAACTACCCCCGTTTTAAGTACGGAGACTCCTGTTTCGGGAACGGCCCTGAGTGGACCACAGCCGACCGTCACCGTTGCCGATGGAGACCGTTTTGTGGCACTTACCTACGACGCAAAACAGCTTATCTATCGGGCCGACCCTAAAACGTTTCCTATCCTGGAGGGCCGTACCTACACCCTTACCGTAAAAACCGCCGATGGGCAAACCCTCACCAGCACCGCTACCGTGCCACAGGCCGTACCGATTCAGGTAGCCACCCTCGATTCTATACTTAGTACCAACGGCGCCACGCTGACCAAAGAATACACGGCGCAGATAGTCTGGCGCGACCCTGCCGGACAACCGGATTTCTACCGCGTTGCCGGGCAGTTTGTCTTCACCACGCTGGCCCTGAACACGAGTAACAAACCGCAAACGGGCCAAACCAACCTGTCTTTTCGGCGAAACCGCGATACCGGCGATTTTTTGAACGATGAGCAAATTGACGGTGAAGTGCTTACGTCGGGGCCGGGTTATCTCGGCATCAGTTTTAGTTCGAGCCGAAACTCGCCCAACCCACAGGACGAATCAAATAAACTGACGCTGGGAAACACGTACGCCGTTGCCCGGATTGATATGGCCCTGCTCCATACCGACGAAAACTACTATCGCTACCACGAAGCCGTGCTGCGGCAGCGCAACCTGGGCGGCAACCCCTTTGCCGAACCCATCCTGATTCCGAATAATATTGTTGGTGGACTTGGCTGTTTTGGCGCGTATAGCCGGGCAGTAACGACACTACGGATAAAGTAACTGCTTGTTTTGGGGAAGCATTATTTTTGCCAATACCCTATTTCCTATGAAACTAACAACTGACTATTTACAGAAAATTCTGCAAGGCCGTTTTGAACATACATTACTGGAAGAGTTAGCTTTAGTTGGTCAACTGAAGACGGCCCCGGCTGGCTCGTATCTGATTCGACCCGGCGAATACATCCGCTCGGTACCCATCATTATCAGTGGATCGGTTAAAATCATGCGGCCCGATAAAGAAGGGCGGGAAGCGTTGTTGTATTACCTCGGCGGCTTAGATGCCTGCGCCATGTCGTTGACCTGCTGCTTAGGCAACAAACAGAGCGAAATCACGGCCGTTGTGGAAGAAGATGTCGTGATGGTCGCCATTCCCGTTGAAAAAGTTGACGAGTGGATGTGTCGTTTTTCAACCTGGAAACAGTTCGTTTTTCAGACCTACCAAAAGCGGTTCGATAGTCTGCTGGAAACGGTGGACGAAGTCATTTTCCATAAACTGGATGAACGATTGTTGACGTATCTGCAAAAGAAAGTTGCCAGTTGCCAATGCCGCGTTCTGTCTATCACCCATGAAGAGATTGCGGGAGAAATGGCTACCTCCCGCGAAGTTATATCCCGCTTGCTGAAGCAGTTAGAAAGAACGGGACAGATCAAACTGATGCGGAACAAAATCGAGATGGTGTAAAAATTTCTGGCTTCTGTAACAATTGTCACGGAAGTGCTTAGAGCCGGGGTCGTATTTCGCTTAAAATTCAAGCGGTTATGACTTCACTACAAGTTGCTGGCTTCTCAGCCTCCATTCTCATTGGCGTTAGCTTAGGGCTGATTGGCGGTGGTGGCAGTATTCTGACGCTGCCCGTTCTGGTATATATGCTGGGCTTGAGTCCGGTCATTTCCACGGCATATTCGCTCTTCATCGTGGGCACTACCTCGTTGGTGGGGTCGGTGAGTTTCATGCGGCAGAAATTGGTTAGCTACAAAGCCGGGATCGTTTTTGCCATTCCTTCGTTCATTGCGGTCTTTCTGACCCGCCGGTACTTGGTGCCAGCCATCCCCGATTCCCTGTTCAGTATCGGTGGTTTCGAGCTAACCAAGAATATCGCCATCATGCTCTTTTTCGCATTGGTGATGCTGGCCGCGTCCTATTCGATGATCCGCAGCCAGAAAAAAGAACCCGAACAGGAGCCGGGCGAGCTTCGGTTTAACTACCCCGTTATTGGCCTTGAAGGATTGACAGTAGGGGTGCTAACCGGCTTGGTCGGTGCCGGTGGTGGCTTCCTGATTATTCCCGCGTTGGTGCTGTTGGCCCGGTTGCCCATGAAAATGGCGGTGGGAACCTCCCTGCTCATTATTGCCGCCAAATCGCTGATTGGCTTTCTGGGCGATATGTCTAACATCGCCGTTGACTGGACGTTCCTACTCGAATTTACCGCACTGTCCGTTTCCGGCATCTTTCTCGGCACCTACCTGTCGCGGTTTATACCCGGCGAGAAACTAAAAAAAGGATTCGGTTGGTTTGTTCTGGTGATGGGTATCTACATCATTACCAAAGAGTTAATATTCCCGCCCGGCGTAGGTGATAAAAGTCACTGACATCGCTTTGCCACACCCCTACTTTTGATTCACAAACTTCAGAACCAGCAAAACAAACACGATCATGTTTTTCCAACACATATACGACAAGAGTTTAGCGCAGGGGAGTTACCTGGTCGGTTGCCAGAAAACGGGCGAGTCGCTTGTCATTGACGCCAAACGGGATGTTGATACGTACCTCGATATTGCCCAGCAAAACGGGCTGCGCATCACCCACATTGCCGAAACCCATATCCATGCCGACTTTCTGGCTGGCTCGCGCGAGCTGGCGGAACTTACCGGAGCCACCCTGTACCTCTCCGACGAAGGCGGTGCCGACTGGGCCTACGAATTTGACCACGTTGGGCTGAAAAACGGTGACGTAATCTCCGTTGGCAACCTCACCCTGACGGTGATGCACACGCCGGGCCACACGCCCGAAAGCATCAGTTTCCTGCTGATCGATAAACCCGCCACAATAGCCCCGGCCATGCTGTTTACGGGTGACTTTGTGTTTGTCGGTGATATTGGTCGGCCTGATCTGCTCGAAAAAGCGGCTGGTCTGATCGGAACGCAGGACAAGGGTGCCCACGAGATGTATCAGTCCATCCAGAAATTCTGCGATTTGCCCGACTATGTCCAGGTGTGGCCCGGTCACGGAGCCGGTTCTGCCTGCGGCAAAGCCCTCGGCGCCGTAGCCAGCACCACAGTTGGCTATGAGAAAATTCGGAACTGGGCGTTTCAGCACAACGATGATGAGCCGGGCTTTACTGAGTATCTGCTGGCCGATCAGCCCGAGCCACCCCGGTACTTCGCCATGATGAAGAAACTCAACAAGGTGAACCGCCCGCTGCTGATCAGCGTACCTACTCAATCAAACCTTACTGCCGATGCCGTTGAAGCGGCCCTCGACAAGGGTATCAAGCTGATTGATACGCGCAACAAGGCCGACTTTGCCAAAGGCTTCGTTCCGGGTAGTCTGAACATTCAGGGCAACAATACCTTTGCTACGTGGATGGGCTGGTTTATGACTTACGATGAACCGTTTATGCTGGTGGCCGCCGAGGATCAGATTGAAGACCTCACCCGCAAGCTCATGCGCATCGGCTTAGATAACATGCTGGGCTATATCGACGACGTAGCAACCCTGGGCATTGCCTTACAGACGAGCGATGTGATTGATCTGGATACGTTTAAAACGTACCTGAATCGCGACGATGTTCAGGTGGTGGATTTACGCGGTTCGTCAGAATACAACGCCGGTCATGTTGAAGGGGCAGAGAATGTGTTTATCGGTACGCTCGACAAAAACCTCGATAAGATCAGCCGCAACAGGCCCGTCGTTATTTATTGTCAGGGTGGCGACCGGGCCACGATTGGCTACTCGCTACTGGTGCGTAATGGCTTCACGAACGTGAAAAACTACTCGGGCAGCATGAACGAGTGGGTAGCCAACGGCAATCCGGTTGTAACAGAAGATATGGAAGTAGCCGCCTGATGTCATTTTTTAAACAGTAAATAGTTAACCAACACAATCATGTTCAGTTTCCTGAAAGCCAACCGGGGGTATAAAAATGTACCGGCCACCGAGTTTAATCAATTGATCGCGAGCAACCCCGATGCGGTGATTATTGACGTTCGTACGCCCGCCGAAGTGCAGGAACGCTCAATTCCGAAGGCCGTAAATATCAACAGTCAGGCCCCGGATTTTGCCCAGAAAATGGCCCAGCTCGACAAAGCCGGAACATACTTGGTCTATTGCCGCAGTGGTGCCCGGAGCGGGAATGCCTGTAGTATGATGGCGGCAAGCGGTTTCACGTCGGTTTATAATTTGTCGGGCGGGTTGATGAGTTATCGTTTTTAAACGATCAAATCATCAACGCACTTCGTCAGCCGTGGGGCTTAGGAGGGTAAACATTACCAAATCATGGTCTACAAAAAATAAAGCCAGAGCGATTATTCATGAGTACAGATCTTAAAAAACATTGGGAGACCGTTTATGAAACGAAAAACCCCGATCAGGTAAGCTGGACACAGGCAGTACCGAAAACCTCGCTCGACTTTATACATTCGTTTGGACTAACAAAGTCAGCCCGAATTATTGACATCGGCGGTGGTGAAAGCAACCTCGCAGACTACCTCCTAAGCGAAGGTTATGAACACATTACCGTGTTGGATATATCCGAAAAAGCACTTGAAAAAGCCAAAAAAAGACTTGGTCATAAGGCTAAAAAGATAAATTGGGTAGTGAGCGACATAACTGAATTTACCCCCGACACGTCGTTCGACATTTGGCACGACAGAGCTACGTTTCACTTTTTGACAACTGCCGAACAAGTTGAAAAATACATGACAATCGTCAAAAAATCGGTAAACGGTTTTTTGACGATTGGTACATTTTCAATGGATGGTCCTACCACGTGTAGTGGCCTTACTATCAAACGGTATAGCGAGACTACATTAACGGATGAAGTTCAAAAGGACTTCGATAAAATCCGGTGCATCAGCGAAGATCACACCACGCCTTTTAATACGGTACAAAACTTTATGTTTTGCAGCTTTAAACGGCAGGTAAATTAAAAAATTACAAGTACTCATTTCTGTTAAAGCATGGCCACAATGGGTGACCTAATAACTAAACCAATGATTGATTTTTGGAACAGCCGCTACGCCGAACCTGAGTTTGTCTACGGAACGCAGCCCAACGTATTTTTTCGGGAAACGATAGATACCCTGCCGGTTGGCAAACTGCTCCTTCCCGCCGAGGGCGAAGGCCGGAATGCAGTCTATGCCGCCCAACTTGGCTGGGATGCAACCGCATTCGATTTCAGCGCGGAGGGCCGTAACAAAGCGCTTCAACTGGCCGAGCAACGGGGCGTAACCATCGAGTACACCACCCAATCGAGTCTGGATTTTAATCCGGTTGCCAGGGAGTATGATGCTATTGGCTTGTTTTACACGCATTTGCCCGCGCCCCTCCGGGCCGATCTTTTCCCTAAACTGATTCGCACGTTGAAACCCGCCGGGTACGTCACACTGGAAGGGTTTCACAAAAATCAACCCCGCTACACATCGGGTGGGCCTAAAGACGAAACGATGCTGTTTTCGGTCGAAGAACTGCAACAGGCCTTTGGTGAGCTGACAATTACGCTGCTCGAAGACCGGATTGTGGAGCTTAACGAAGGATCGCACCATAAAGGCACAGCCCATGTGGTACGGATGATTGCTTTCAAAAAATGAATACTATTCTGTTTCCTAACTAATCAATCAAATTACCATGAAAACGAACATGAGCGGTACGGACCGCATAATCCGAATCAGTGTAGCCCTGGTGGCTGTTGGACTTTACTTTACGGGCATTCTTTCCGGCGTA
>JBBRUV010000157.1:0-10770 GCA_038247465.1 Cytophagales bacterium | reverse complement strand
ATACCCTGGCTCTTCACGTGTTGATAAGGTGGTTGGTCTATACGGTTCTACTGGCCGAACTGACGGCGTTGCCGTTGGCTGCACCACCTGATGGCTTCTTGCTGCCGTTGGTGGGGGCAACCCACAACCATCTGGCGCAACATTCCGAAAAGCAGCCGACGACCACAAAGCATCTATAATACGCTGATCGGCTGCTGCCTGCGATTCAGGCGCTACCGAATCGCGGCAAATATGCTGGGGTGTAATCACCATCCGGGCATACGCTTCGGCATTATATTTTCCGTAGTAATGTCCGCCACAGGTAGGGCTCACTCCTCTGTAAATTTCAGAAGCCTGTTGCTCAATAAAATCCCTGCGTTCGTTTCTATCACGTGTAGCGCGGTCGTCAACGGGGATGCTTGATGAGGCAGGGCGCAGATGCCTGCCCGGGCTTAATGTTAATTGATAATCAATAGCGTGGGCAGACTCGTGAAGTACCGTAAAATGACGCTTAGAATCATCACCCCAACGGCTCTGCGGAATTACACACACACCTTTGTCTGATGCTGTATTGGTTAGTATTTGCTGTAGTATTTCGTCTGATACGCCTGTGCTGGCAACCCGTCTTGACACATTACCCGCATCCCGTCGGCGAAAAGTCCCACCGCCTGAACTATACGGGTTTTCCGGAATTATCAGCATCGGATAAACAGCCCCAACGTGGCTTACTGGCATTTTTGCAAAATACTCATGCAACGCCCTTACTTTTTGCTCAAACGTTGAACGGGCTTCCCCCACAAAATTATAGAACGGAATACTATCGAGTATTTCTACCTGAGGGGGCAGTGGTGGCGGGGGGGCAGGAACCATCAGTCTATGTCGTTACGATTTCTGTCTGTGGTTGTTCCACGTTCCAAACCAATTCCTTTTCTTCGTTGATAGCTACGTGAATCGTACCGCCTTTGGCTACTTCGCCGGAGATAATCATCCGCGAAATGGGTCTCCGCAACTGACTCCGAATCACGCCTTTTAGCGGTCGTGCGCCGTAACGGGGGTTAAAACCGCTCAACGCCAGGTGTTCGCGGGCTTCGGGTGTAATCACCAACTCGATGCCCTGCTTGCCGAGTGGCCCGGTCAGGCCGCGCAGGTGAATGTCGAAGATGCGGATGGCGTTCTCTTCGGTAATCGGCGAAAACGGCACAATCTCCGTCAGGCGGGCCAGAAATTCGGGCCTGAAATGCCGCGACATGATCTCCATCAGGTCGTTAGCCGCCGGAATCTTGCCTTCGCCAAACTCCTTTATCACAAACTCAGAGCCGATGTTGGACGTAAACAGCACGATGGCGTTCGAGAAGTCGCCCTCCTTGCCGAGCCGGTCGTGGAGTTTGCCTTCGTCCAAGATTTGGAGGAAAATATCGAATACCGACGGGTGGGCTTTTTCAATCTCATCGAAGAGCACCACCGAATATGGTTTTTCACGGATTTTATTCACCAACAAACCGCCCTGTTCGTAGCCGACGTAGCCCGGAGGTGCGCCATAGAGCAGGGCCGCCGAGTGTTCTTCTTTGAACTCCGACATATCAAACCGAATCAAAAACGACTCGTTGTTGAACATGAAATCGGCGAGGGCTTTGGCGAGTTCGGTTTTGCCGGTTCCGGTGGGGCCGAGCAGAAAAAACGAGCCGGTAGGTTGTTTGCCACTCGTTAGCCCGGCGCGTGATTCAAGAATCGAAGCGGCTAATGATTTCACGGCGTGGTCTTGCCCCACTACCCGCTTCTGCAAGACTTCGCCCATTTTCATCAGGCGGTCGCGTTCGGCGGTCTGGAGTTTCCCCATCGGGATGCCGGTTTTGGCGGCTACCATTGCGGCAATATCCATCCGGGTGATGGTTTCGCGCCGGACTTCGGCCAGCGGTAACAGCGTTTCGATGCGCTTGACCAGGTAATCGTGCAGCACGTCGGGCAGTTCGATGGTCTCTGGTTGGGTCTCATCTTCGGCGAGTTGCTGTAAAATCGGGCTTACTTTGTTCTGCACCTGCTGCATCAGCCAGCGGTATTCGCTGAGTTGGGTAGGCACGTCGTCGTTGGCTTCGGCCATTCGGTCGCGCAGGGCCGCGAGGTCGGTTTGCAACGCCAGCAGGTCGTTGTGGGCCGTGTCGCCCATGGATCGGATAGCGGCCATCGTGCGGTCGAGGAGGTCAACGGCGGCATCGGGCAGCCGGCGGTCTTTGATGTACCGCTGGGCTAATTTCACGGCTTCGTCGGCCACGCCGGGGTCGGCTTTCAGGTTGTGGTGGGCTTCGTAGCGCGGCACGAGGTTGGCAATCATCCGGGCAGCGGCCACAATATCCGGCTCCGGGATTACGAGCCGCTCGAACCGGCGGGCAAAGGCTTCATCTTTCTCAATGTATTTTCTGAACTCTTCGAGCGTGGTGGCCCCAATCATCGTGATTTCGCCCCGCGCCAGTTCGGGTTTCAGGAGTTGGGCGGCTCCGGTGCCAACCGACCCCGTAGAATCGAGCAATACGTGGATTTCGTCAATGAACAAAATCGCTTTGTCATACTGCTTAATTTCTTTCAGGATGTTTTTCAGCCGGTCTTCTACCTCGCCTTTGTAAGCCGCTCCGGCCACGAGTGCGCCCAGATCGAGTTCAAAGAGTTCGGCGTTTTTCAGGCTTTCGGGCACCAGTCCGGCCACGATGGCCTGGGCAAAGCCCTCGATGAGGGCCGTTTTGCCCACGCCCGGCTCACCCACGAGCATGACGTTGGGCTTGGTGCGCCGAAGCAGAATTTCGAGCATGAGCCGCAGTTCGCGGTCGCGCCCGATAATGGGATCGAGTTTGCCTTCTTTTGCCGCGTCGGTTTTGTTGGTGCAGAATTTTAGCAGGGCCGACTGTCCACCCGCCTGCCCGCCGTCTGCCGGGGCCGCACCCCCATCGGCTGTTGCGCCATTGGGGTTCACCGCTGCGGCAATGGCCTGTTCGTCCATGGCCGCAGCGAGCAGTTCTTTCTGGGTGATGGGCAGGGTTTTGAGTTGGTCGGCAGAGAACGCCACGCCCGCTTTGAGCAGGGCCGCCAGGGCGTGCATCGGCTCAACGGAATACGCACCGGCCTGCGTTGCCACCAGTTCGGCGAGTTGAAATACGCTCTGCACGGCATCGTTACCAGGTGGGTTTTCAACGGGCTTACCGGATTTGGGCAGCGTTTCGAGCCGGTACTCGGCCCAATCGCGCAAGAAATAGATGTCTTTGCCAACCGCTACGAGCCACGAGGCTAAGCCTACGTCGTTGTGTAAAATGCCCAGCATGAGGTGGGGCGGAGCAATGTGGCTGTGCTGATGTTCTTTGGCGAATGCCTGCGCGATCTGAACGGCGCGTTTGGTCTCTTCGGAGAGCGTCATGGGGATGCGGAACGGCGTTTAGGAATAGGTATAAATTCTGGCCGAAAAGTATGGCTTTTCCTGCATATCCCAAATTTTCAGCTAGTTTTTGGCCCAAGTTCTTCGTAAACGGTAAGCGGATACCGTTTCATCCGTATTTTCGCTGACTAATACACCCAACCGACCGCTTTTGAAACCGTTTGTGTTCACCCGTATTCAATACAATTCCGGCGATTGGGACACCGATCAGCGGATGCCCGCCAACCTGCTGCACTCACTGGTTGAATACACCACGCTGCCCATTGACCATAAAGAACGGGTAGTACTGCTCGGCAGCCCCGACCTGTTCAGGAGTCCGTTTTGTTACCTGAGCGGCCATAAATTGGTGGAGTTTTCGGCAATCGAGCGCGAGCAATTTCGGCGATACGTGCAAAACGGCGGGTTTGTTTTTGCCGACGACTGCAACCATGATATTGACGGGCTGTTTGCCAAGTCGTTCGAGCAGGAGATGGCCCGGACGTTCGGGGCGAAGGCGTTGCAGAAAATCCCGAATAATCACCCGATTTACACCTGTTTTTTTCAGTTCCCCGATGGCCCGCCCACCACAACCTTTGAACTCAATGGCTGGGGCGATGACCTCGTGCATGATTACCTGAAAGCGATTATCGTAAATGGCCGGATCGGGGTCTTATACAGCAACAAAGACTACGGCTGCGAGTGGGATTATGATTTCAGGAACAAACGCTTTCTGGCCGAAGACAACACCAAGTTTGGGGTCAATATTATCACGTATGCGTTGACGGCGTAGCCACAGAGATACACTCTTGCCACAGAGATACACCAAGGTACACAGAGATACACAGAGTTTTTTAGTTGAATTCTCTGTTTTACGGTCTGTATCTCAGATTAATACCTGAAATCTTGGTGTATCTCCGTGCGTCTTGGTGCATCTCTGTGGCAAGAGTGCATCTCTGTGGCTAAAGTGCATCTCTGTGGCTCACTTATAACTGAAATTGATTTGGAACTACAACACTACAAAACACTCGTAGCCCGGCTACCGCAGCTCAAAACCGAAATCGGGAAGGTCATCGTCGGGCAGACCGCGGCCGTTGACGAACTCCTCATCGCGCTCCTGGCCGGGGGCCATTGCCTGCTCGAAGGCGTACCGGGATTAGCCAAGACGCTGATGGTCAGAACGCTGGCCCAAACTCTGGACATAGATTTTAAACGGATTCAGTTTACGCCAGACCTGATGCCGGGCGATATTATCGGCACCGAGGTGCTGGAAGAAGACCACGAAACCGGGCGGAAGGTGTTTGTTTTTAACAAAGGGCCGCTGTTTGCCAATATCGTTTTAGCCGACGAAATCAACCGGACACCGCCCAAGACACAGGCCGCTCTGCTCGAAGCCATGCAGGAATACCGCGTTACCTACAACGGAACCGACTACCCGCTGCCGCGCCCGTTTCTGCTGATTGCCACGCAAAACCCCATTGAACAGGCCGGAACGTATCCGCTGCCCGAAGCCCAGCTCGACCGTTTTCTGCTCTACACCCGGCTCGGTTATCCGTCGGAACAGGAAGAGTTGACGGTGTTAAGAACCACCACCGGCGTTGCTCAGGCCACGCCACAAGCCGTGTTTTCTGATAGCGAAATCACTGATTTACAGCAACTTGTGCGTCAGGTTCATCTAGACGATGCCTTACTCGATTATGTAAACCGATTGGTGCGGGCCACGCGCCCGCAATCCGACGTTTCGGCCAACAGCCCGGTGCCGTTCGTCAGGCAGTGGTGCCTGTGGGGAGCCGGGCCACGCGCCGGGCAGGCCCTGATTTTGTGCGCCAAAGCCCGCGCCGTGCTGAACGAACGCTTCGCCGTGATCCCCGACGATTTCAGGGCGTTGGCCTACCCCGTTTTGCGCCACCGCATCGCACTCAACTTCCGCGCCGAAGCCGAAGGAATTACCACCGACCGAGTGATTGACGAACTCCTGAAAGCCGTAAAATGACGTACTCAGCCACCGAACTTATCAAACTCAACAACCTGCCACTGGCCGGGCGGTTAGTCAGCGACGAACTTGGCTTAGGCATCCATACCAGTCGGCGGGCGGGCGCGGGCGTGGAGTTTGAGCAGTACCGCGCCTACCAACCCGGCGACGACCCCAAGCGCATTGACTGGCGGATGCTGGCCCGCACCGACCGCTACCTCGTGCGCGAATCGGCCACCGAAAGCCATCACCACCTGCGCTTTTTGCTTGATTTATCCGGCTCGATGAACTACGCCGAGCGGGGCGTAACGCGGCTCGATTACGCCAAAATCGCGCTGGCTTCGCTGGCCTGGATCGGTCATCGGCAGGGCGATTCGATGAGTTTGTACGGCCTGAAAAACGGGGCTGTGGTGCCACTCGTAGCCCCCGGCGGGCGGTTTCAGGCCGTTCTGTACGCCCTCGAAACCGCCGAAGCGTCGGGGACATGGTTAGCGGAGAAACCCGTTCTGCCCGATTTTCGGGCCAATCAGCGCGATTTACTGGTGTTTGTCTCTGATTTACTGCAAGTCGGCGAGGAGTGGCTGGCGTTGGTGCGGGCGTTGGCTGGCCCCCGGCGCGAAATCCGGCTCCTACAACTGCTTGGCGATCAGGAAACTGACTTTAGCTTAACGGGATTTTATCGGTTTCAGGATTTAGAAACGAACCGCGAGGTAGAGGTGCAGGCCGAAGCCGTTCGGGAGCGCGTTCGGCAAGGCATGGCAACGTATTTGGCCGACTTAGACGAAGCTCTGCGGTTGCCGCATGTCCGGCTGGTGCGAGCCACGTTATCGGAGGCTCCGGCCCTGGTGCTGAACCAATTTTTACGACCACGATGATGCAGTTTCTCCAACCCGCTTTGCTTTGGGGTGCGCTGGCGGTTGCCGTGCCAATTGCCCTGCATTTCTGGCACAAAAAACGAGGCCAACCGTTGCCCTGGGCCACGTTACGCTGGCTCACCGACCCCAACCAACAGCCCAACCGGGGATTGCAATTTGATAATTGGCTGTTGCTGGCGGTGCGATGTGCGGTGCTGCTGGCCCTGGCAGGGTTACTGGCCCGGCCCGCTTTCACTGAAATCAGTACCTTACCAACCGTTCAGAAAATACATTTGGTCGAGGCTACTAATCTGATAACCAGTAGTTTTCGGTTTGAACTTGACGCAGCTAAGCGACAAAATGAACCCATTGTGCTGCTCGAAACGGTTTCGTGGCCGATGCTCCAAACCGCTATCAACCGCCTGAACCGCCCCGACCGCGAACTGCATTTGTACCTCACCAACCGCCAAACCCTCGCCAATGGACCGCCGGTTGTGGTGCCGAACCGGTTTCGGCTTCATACCGCCATCCCGACCACAAAATCACGCCAGCCAGCTCCACGTTATACAAAACCCATTTCGGTGCGAATCACCTACCGAAATCCGGCAGAAAAACAGACAGTACGCGCTGGTTTACAGGCCCTTAGTGATGTGTATGGCTTTGTTTTTATTGAACAAACGGCGGTTACTGCCAGTCGGGAACCGGATTTGGTTTTGACTGATACGTTCGCGTTAAATCCACCGGCCAGTGCCTTATATATTGTGTCCCAAAAAACTGCCGAATCCACCAGCCCGAACGTAATTTTCTGGCCCGATACCCTCACGCTACCCACCAGTGAATTAGTCGCCAACGGTCAGCTTCCCGAATGGCTCGGCGAGCAGATTATCCGGCATTTTGACTCGATTAGCAATGAGTTACCCGTTAGTCAGGTGCAACTAAACGCGCTGTTTATTCGGGCTGATACCCAGCCGGAACAACCGGCACCACAAACCGGCCAAACGCTTTGGTTATTGGGTTTGATTGGCCTGATAACGGCAGAACGGTGGCTGTCATTCCAAAAAAACGCATGAACGAACTCATTAACTCAACCCGTAACCAACTCTACACCAACGGGTTGTTAAAAAGTGGACTACTCGCGCTATCGGCTGGTTTGCTGACCGCAACCATCTGGCCTGCGCCAATAATTTGGAGTATTGTCGGAGCCGCTGGTTTTGTAGGCGGCCTGTTCTGGCACAAAGTCTGTCAAAACAACCGCCCGCAAGCCATTCAGGTGCTGCATCAGACCCTTAGCCAAACCGAACACAGCCTGACGTTGCTCAATAAACTAGACCTGACCCTGGCCGACCAGCTTCAACTCGAACGGTTGGCCGACCGGCTCACAAATGCTCGATCACCAACTCTGATTTTCAATCGGTTATCCCGTCATGGGCTGCTACTGTTAGCCGCCGTGCTGGTTTTTACGGGGTCGTCGCTCATTCAGCATGGTACCCTGCCCATCCCAAAAATCACGAACAGCGCGGGGTTGGTCAGTCAGAAAGCCACGCCCGACATACCGCCTTCATTGCTTCGCCAACAACTACAAATTCGGCCCCCGGCCTACACCGAACTGCCCGCCCGCACAACTGCTGACCTGAACGCGGTGGCCGTGATTGGCTCGGAATTACGCTGGAACGTGACGTTTAGCACCGATCAACATCTACGCGTTCTTTTGGTCAATAGCCGGGGGCAAGAACTCCCATTCGTCAACACCGGCGGGGCTTTCATACATCGCGATAGGCTGCAAAACAGTGGTTTATACGCAATTCGGGCCTGTTGGTCGGGGCATAAAAACCAGGCCGGGCGTGATTCAATCATTTATCAATCCGGGTTTTACCGGCTCGAAGCGCGGGCCGATCAACCGCCGGTGATTGAACCCGACACTAAACAAACCTACACCACGCACCGCCTGACCGACCCGAAAACGCTGCAGGTATCGGCTAAAATAACTGACGATTTCCGGGTACATCAGGCGTTTATCGTGCTGACGGTGGCGCGGGGTTCGGGCGAAAACGTGAAGTTTCGGGAGTTGCGGTTGCCCCTCACGCCGACCAATTTTAAACAGGCCCGGCTTGCCAAACCCATTGATTTGACGGCGCTGAATTTCGCCCCCGGCGACGAATTGTATTACTACTGGTCGGCTTTCGACAGCCGTCAGCCGGAGCCGAATTTTACGAAATCAGACACGTTTTTCGTGGTCTATAAAGATACAACCGCGCAGGACGAAAGTGATCTGGCAACGATGGCCGTGAACATCATGCCCGATTATTTCAGGAGTCAACGCCAGATTGTGATTGACACCGAAAAACTGATTGCCAAACGCGGAAAGATGCCACAAAAGCCGTTTAACAGCACCTCGAACGAGATCGGATTCGACCAAAAATCATTGCGATTGCGCTACGGCCAATACCTCGGCGAAGAGTTTGAAACCAGCATCGGGGGTGGCAATCCACTGCCGGCCGATGCCGAGGGCGACGTGGTAGTTGGGTTTATGGCGATGCAACAGTTCATGCACAAACACGATTCAGAAAACGCGCAGGAAGGCGTAGGCAGTTCAGCATCGGGGGGTTCTGGTGGCCCCGGCGCGGGTTCGTCCGGTGCGGCCCCATCCGGTGCGGCCCCGTCCGGTGCGGCCCCGTCCGGTGCGGCCCCGCCCCATTCTGACCACGCGGGTCATAATCATGGTGCGGGCGGTAACTCAACTGACAAAGACCCGGTGGCCGCGCTCATGGAACAATACGTTCATAACCACGACAATGGCGAGATGAACACATTTTATGAGCAGTCAACGCGGAGTTTGCTTAAGATGGCCCTCGAACAGATGTGGCAGTCGGAATTACACCTGCGGCTGTATGAACCCGAAAAAGCGTTGCCGTTTGAAAACCAGGCCCTGATTTACCTGAAAGCGGCTCAACAACGGGCACGGTCATTCGTGAAAAAATCGGGTTTCGACCCGCCCCCGATCAAAGAAGCCGAAACCCGGCTGACGGGTGAACTCACCAACGTAACCGAGCGGCTGACCCAGGAACGTACCTACCGACAGGCCCGAATCAGTACGTTGGCAGCTACTGTTTTGGGTTATTTACACACGGATAATCTAACTATTATGCAACGCCAGACAACCCGGCAATTGGGTAGTTTGCTAACCGGCGAAACGGCAAAAACGGGTTTGCCAAATTGGTCAATTCTGCGTCCGTTGCAGCAAATAGCCGCCGGGCAGTCGCTCACGGCTTCCGAAAAACAGGCGTTACAAGCCGGGTTGTATTGCCTGACCGACCGCAGTCAGCGCACCACCACCACAGCAACCGGCAACCGGCCCTTAGCACAAGCCTTTTGGCAGCGTCTCCGATGATTCATCTTGATTTCAACCCCATTTCTCCGGCTCTGAACGGTGGTGTCATTGCGGCATTGCTGGTTTTGTTGCTTGTTCAAGGTTGGTTTTTGGCCCGAAACCGACTGCTTTCGGGCCAACGGCGGGCAATTCGGGCCGCGCTGAACGGATTGTTTTGGCTGGCATTAGTAGCGTTTGTGTTGCGCCCGGTTTGGCAAACTACCGGCTCTACACGCCATGCGTTGCTGATTGGAGCCGAAGTTCCCAGCAATATTTGGCGGCAGGCGGGCGATAGTCTGCGGCTAATGCAACGGTTTCGGGCGGCTGACTTCCGGGAGGGCTTCGATTCGGTGACGGTGCTTGGACAGGATTTTACACCGTTGATATTGAGTCAGTTAGCTGGTTCGGCATTGCGGTGGATAGCCTACAACGCACCCGACCAAGTACAAGCGATTCGGTGGAAGGCGGTGTTACGGCAGGGTGACATTCAGCGGGTGACGGGTCGTTTGACCTCAGCCAGAAAACAATCGCTGAAACTGACCTTCGGCCGGCAAACGCTCGATAGCGTAATCCTGCGAAAAGGCCAAAATGAGTTCTTGCTGACGTTTCCGGCGTTTAGCGTTGGCCGCACCGAAACCGGTTTGCTGCTGGATGGAAAACCCCTGGCCACGATTCGGTTTTTTGCCCGGCCCCTGCCCGCCCGAACTTATCAGTTTGTTCTGAATGCCCCGGATTTCGAGACTAAAACCCTGGCTGACTGGCTGGGACAACAAGGCCAAACCGTGCAGCTCACGGCCACGCTGTCAACGGGTATCGGGAGTAGCCTTCGCATTAATCAAACCCAAAATGGGCCACCAAAACAGCCTGACATTCTGATCACCGACCCTGGTAATGCGGGTAGTGCCGCCGTGCAGAAGGCGGTGGCGGCTGGCAAAAGCGTGTTGTTTATCGGGTTGACGAATCCAGACGCAGACTTGCCGATTATCAATCAGGCGTTAGGAACGCGGTTTAGGGCGCAGCGCGTCAGCCCGGCAGAATCGGTGTCGGTGGGCATGGGTGCAGGTTCGGGTTCGGGGCAAACCGCCCTACCCTACCGCTTTTTGCCTGACCCGGCCCAGACCGTTGTTCGGGGTTATCCGGTGGCGATGCAACACACGTTCAGTCGGGCTGCGTTCAGTCGGGCTGCGTTCAGTCGGGCTGCGTT
>JBBRUV010000156.1:0-10791 GCA_038247465.1 Cytophagales bacterium | reverse complement strand
ATTCCTGCTCATAATACCGCAATTTTGAGGTGTTCACCCCGAGTTCATCAGCAACTTCTCTGATGGTGTAATACAGTTTAGTGTTGATTTCAGTCTCTTTTTCGTGGTCTTCGGCGGGTTCGGGCTGCATACGTCCGGCGTTTTGTGGGTTTTGGCGTAAATTTGTGAAAATAAGTGGTTAGTAGTTAGTGCGGGGCGGCTCCTGCCGATGGTGCTTCGCCTGTTGAACCAGCCACCATCGGCAGGGGCCGCCCCGCATCAGCCACCAGCCACTAACTACTAACAAACATGACTTCCGCCAACATTCGCCAGCATTTTCTGGACTTCTTTCAGTCGAAACATCACTTGATTGTTGCTTCGGCCCCACTCGTTGCCAAAAACGACCCCACGCTGCTGTTCAACAATTCGGGGATGGCGCAATTCAAAGACTTTTTCCTCGGTAATGGCACTCCGCCGTCGCCCCGCGTGGCCGATACGCAAAAATGCCTGCGCGTGTCGGGCAAGCACAACGACCTCGAAGACGTGGGGTTCGACACCTACCACCACACCATGTTCGAGATGCTCGGCAACTGGTCGTTCGGTGATTATTTTAAGCCCGAAGCCATTGCCTGGGCCTGGGAACTGCTGACGGACGTGTATGGTCTGCCCAAAGACCGGCTCTATGTCTCTGTCTTTGAGGGCGATGCCAAAGACGGGGTTCCTTTTGATCAGGAAGCGTTTGACCTCTGGGAGCCAATTGTCGGTAAAGACCGCATCATCTTCGGCAATAAAAAAGACAACTTCTGGGAAATGGGCGACACCGGCCCCTGCGGTCCCTGCTCCGAAATCCACGTTGATCTGCGCCCCGCCGACGAGGTTGCCGCCACGCCCGGCAAAAGCTTAGTGAATGCCGACCACCCGCAGGTTGTCGAAATCTGGAACCTTGTTTTTATGCAGTTTCAGCGCAAGGCAGATGGTTCGCTGGAGCCGTTGCCCGCCCGTCATGTAGATACCGGGATGGGTTTTGAGCGGCTTTGCATGGCGATTCAGGGCAAAACCTCGAACTACGACACCGACGTTTTTTCGGGAACGATTCAGGTGATTTCTGATCTCTGCGGCAAGCCATACACCGGCGGCACCGACCCCGTGAGTCGCCAAATGCCAAACGTTGCCATGCGCGTTATTGCCGACCATATCCGGGCCGTGAGTTTCGCCATTGCCGACGGCCTCGTGCCGAGCAACGCCAAAGCCGGTTACGTCATTCGCCGGATTCTGCGCCGGGCCATTCGCTATGGCTACTCGTATCTGGGTTTCACAGAGCCGTTTATGACCAAACTCGTGCCAATCTTAGCCGATCAGTTTGCCCACGTTTTTCCCGAACTCAACGCCCAGCGCGATTTTGTGGGGAGTGTAATCCGCGAAGAAGAAGCGTCGTTTCTGCGGACACTCGGCTCTGGTTTGACACGCTTAGATGTTATTTTTGGTCAGCTTACGACTGATAACCAGACGGTTATTCCCGGTGATACAGTTTTTGAGTTAAACGACACCTTCGGCTTCCCGGCAGACCTTACGGCGCTGGTGGGTCGTGAGCGCGGCTTCTCGATTGATGAAGCCGGTTTTCAGCGGGCCTTGCAGGAGCAAAAAGCCCGGTCGCGGAAAGACGCGGCATCGTCGGCAGGCGATTGGATTGAGGTCAACGATGGCAGTTCGCGGTTTGTGGGGTATGATGAAATCCAGACTCAAACCCAGCTCCTGAAATACCGCAAAGTGCAAAACAAACAGGGCGTTCAGTATCAGCTTGTGCTGGCCGAAACACCGTTCTACGCCGAGTCGGGCGGGCAGATTGGCGATACGGGGCAGTTATCAGTTATCAGTGACCAGTTATCAGAGCCATTACTGATTCAAATTATTGATACCCGGAAAGAAAACGACCTCTCGGTGCTAATTAGCACCGATAAAGACCTTGACGACGCGCTCGAAACGGCCACCTCGGTTATGGCAACCGTTGATGCCAACCGCCGGACGCTCATCAGCAGTAACCACACCGCCACGCACCTGCTTCATGCCGCCCTGCGCGAGGTGCTGGGCAACCACGTGGCGCAAAAAGGCTCCTACGTTGGCCCCGACGCGCTCCGGTTCGATTTTGCCCACTTTGTCAAGATGAGTGATACCGAACTGGCGGAGGTTGAGCAGATTGTGAACGAGCGAATCCGGGAAAATATCGCCCTGAACGAGCAGCGCAACGTGCCCATCGAGCAGGCCCGGCAGACGGGCGCAACGGCATTATTCGGCGAGAAATACGGTGATTTTGTGCGGGTTATCACCTTCGATCCTAATTACTCAGTCGAGCTTTGCGGAGGAACGCACGTGGTCGCAACGGGGCAGATTGGCCTGTTTAAATTCACCTCCGAAGGCTCCGTTTCGACGGGCATTCGGCGGATCGAAGCTAAAACATCAGCGGGGGCATTAGCCATGCTCAATGAGCAATTAGGCGTTATAAATGACTTGCGGGAGTTGCTGAAAGGGCCGCAGGATGTGGTGAAGGCCGTGCAAGCCTTGCAGGATGAACGGGCCGCATTGCAAAAACAGGTCGAAGCCCTTGAAAACGAGAAGCTGCAAGCGATAAAAAAGGAATTACTGGATAAAATTGCGCCGTTGAACGTCAATCGTAACGGACTGCCGTTTGTGCTGGTTGAGCGGGTCAGCGTTTCGTCGGCAGATGCACTCAAGCAATTGGCTTACGAACTGAAAGCCAATGCCGATAACCTCGCGCTGGTGCTGGGTGCCGACATTGCCGGAAAACCCCAATTGGCCGTGTTGCTGCCCGACGTGCTGATTCAGCAGGGCTTAAACGCCGGTAAAATCGTGAAAGAACTTGCCAAACACATCCGGGGTGGGGGCGGAGGACAGCCGTTTTTTGCTACGGCAGGCGGTTCTGATGCTACTGGTCTGGATGCGGCTTTGTTGCAGGGCCGCGAGATGCTGGAATAGCAACAACGTTCTTATTGGGTTATCTCTTTGTTGTGGACGTTACCAGGTAATTAACTGCTTGTTCAATGGAATATCGTGTTTCAGCCAGTACACAACTGACAAAACCACAACTGACGCATATTTTGCTGTCGTGGTATCATCCGATTCCCCAAAAGCCGGGTTTTGTGTCGGGTCAGGCAGTAAAAAATTATGACGGACAAACGCGGGGCCGCAGCCCGTCTGCACCAAAGCCCCCTTTTACTGCTTTCCGTTTTCTGGATACAATTCCGCCACCGTTGCAGTCAAGCCCATTAGCGGGTTGCATTCTTCCGGTAACCACACATTTGTCGTTCACAGCAACCGAGTTCAGCATTGGGTTGGTGGGGGTGAAGCTGCAAAAAACAAGTGATCTGGGACGATTTCAGCAGGACTTATTTTTCTGGCAAGACTACGATGTGTTGCTCGTGAATCGGGTTAGCGGGCATTATCGGTGGCTGAAACTGAAAAAAGATTGGGATAACCCACAGTTGGCCGACCCGCCTAAAGTCGGTTTGGGCCGTTTCACGGCGGGGTATCAGCCCGGGACCCTGAATGTGTCCTCGATGACTGTCGGCGAAAAACTGGTGGCTGTAATCTGGAAAACAATCCCGCAGGTAGAGCCAGAAGTAGCCGAAGCCTTGAAGGGCTTGCTCACACCGGAATCGCTCGGTTGGATGGCGGCCTTCGGAACGGTGTATGTAGCCAGTATGTTTACGGGAATCGGCGAAATAGCGACGGCTATTGTGGGAACTGCCGCCGGTTTGCTGGCAATCTGTGGGGCTTACTTTATGGGCGAAAGCATTGTAAAAGGCATCGCCTTGCTACGCGAAGTTTATACCACTACCGACAGTGCGCGGAGCGAACCGGACCTCGACCGGGCCGCTACCCTGCTTGCCCAGGCCATTGCCACGCTGGGGGTGAGTGTGGTGGTGGGTATGCTAACCAAAAAGGCGGGCGGCAAATTCAAGGAGATTGTTGAGAAAAAAGCAGCGGTAGTGGGCAATCCTCCGCCCGCCCCCGGGATAAGTGTCGAAAAACCGATTGCTGCCGCCCCCAAACCAAAGCCCAGAGAGGCATTGCCCAAGTCTCCGACACTTAATGCCGCTGATATAGACGCAAAACGGGGTGGACACTCCCGCGCCGAACATGGTAGTCAGATCACATCGGCTCAACATGACACCCGGCTTCGAACCGGCCAAAAACCATCTGGTGTAACGCCCCTCGACAAAAAAGGCAGACCTATCCGCCCGGCAAGTTCAAGCAGTTTTGCTGACGATGCTATGCACACCGAAGCCCTCAAAAAAACGGACGCCAAACTTAGGGCGGGCCTGAAAGATGGCTCTATTCAGTTCGATGCCAAAAATAGGGCTGTCGTTAAAGAAGACCTGCCTGGTGCCGGTACGTCAGTTGGCCTTGACCCACCCAAAGACGTTACGGGTAAACTCACTACCAAACCTGCCGATAAGGTACAGGCTGTTTATGAACGAGACCCGGCTACCGGCAGAGTATCCGTTGTAACTCTGTACCCAACCGATAAATAAGACTCATGATGACAGACCAATTTATAACCCTGATCAAGACGTTGGCAGCCAAAACCCAACCTGAGTTCAGTTCAGAGACCCTTGATGCCCGCATCCAGATGGCTCTGCTGAGTGGCGCATTGACTTCTCAAAGCGCTGTTCCTGAATGGCTTACCCGTTTTTTTGGCGATATTGATCAACGCCGTGAAGTTGACGGTATTTCGTTTACGATGACCAACCAGGAGCCACAACAGGCCAGGCATTGGCTATCTCTGGCAGAAACTGTGCTGGGTGGAGACTGGGATTATGATGGCGAAATGGAAACCGTTGCGTTCGATGCCATCGGCATTCAGGGTATTATTGACTACGTGGGAAGCACCTACGAAGTTCTGCTGTATTGACCTGATCCGTCAGGTTTGTGGCCCCCGGTCTAAGCCGGGGGCAAGTCGTTTATTTACATCGTCATTGCCAGTTTCACCGCTTCGTAGGCGTTCACGATGCCCCCGCTGCGGCTCAGGCTGCTGAACGGCACTTTCTGGGTGCCTCCGCCCGGCTTTCTCACCATCAGATTGGGTTTATACGCGCTCCGCATCAGAATGTCTTTCACCTGCACTGCCGTCAGTTTCGGGAAATAACCCCGAAGCAGAGCCGCAACACCCGCCACGCAGGGTGCGGCCATGCTGGTGCCGGTCAGGTTCATGTAGTTGTTGCGGGGCAGGGTGGCATAAATGTCTGTGCCGGGCGCAAACAAATCAACCGACTCAATGCCGTAGTTGCTGCTACCGGCAGGCAACCGTTCGTTCAGTTGAAACGTTGAATTGCCCACCGTCAAAAAATTCTTGGCCACCGTGCCATCTTCGTATTTGAAGGTCGGGTAGGCCGGAATCGAATCATAGTTTTCGCCGTTGTTGCCCGATGCGTGAACAATCAGTACGTCGCGCTCTTCGGCATATTTGAAAGCCGCGTCAATCTGTTCTTTGTAGGGCGATAGCCGCTTGCCGAAACTCATGTTGATAACCTTTGCGCCGTTGTCCACCGCGTATCGGATGCCGTTGGCAACGTCTTTATCACGCTCGTCACCGCCCGACGGCACTACGGCTACGGTCATAATCCGGGCGTTGTCGGCTACACCGTCCATGCCTTTGCCGTTGCCGCGTTTGGCCCCGATAATACCCGCTACGTGGCTACCGTGCATACCGAGTTCTTCCGATTCACCAATGATTAATTTGGGGCTTCCGTAGCCCGTTTCGGTCGGGTTAAGCGGGTCATCACCAACGAGTTCACGCTGTTTTGAATCGAGATTATAGTTTTTGTCGCCGTCTTTGAGCAATGCTTCTTTCAGGCTCGGAAACGCAAATTTCACCAGCATCGTCATCCGGTCGAACGATTGCAGTCGCTCATCGAATATGTCGCCCAGCACCGACCGCACGGCCAGCCCAACTGAGTCCGTAGCGGGCAGTGCGGCCTGCTGAATAGCTTCGGCAGTAAATGGCTTACCAGTTAACAGTGGTTTCATTTGCTCCATCACGGCAAAAAACCGGGCCGAATCGCTGAGGGCCATCCGCCGTTGACGCACCGCCACCGACCGTTCTAAAAACCCTTTTTTCGCTTTTTGATACGTGTCATACTGCCGCTGCTCGATGGGAGTGAGTTTGGCCCGGTCGGTGCGGTCATATTTGGCACGCCACATGGCATAAATCTGGGTCACTTCTTCCTGGTCATATTCGTAGGTCGTGCCGTCTTTGGTGCCCATGAAATTCCAGCCGTGCAGGTCGTCGGTGTAGCCGTTTTTGTCGTCGTCTTTGCCATTGTCCGGCGCGGCTGCTTCTTTGGGATTCGTCCAGATTACATCCTTGAGGTCTTCGTGATCCACGTCAACACCGGAGTCGAGTACGGTTACGATAACGGGCTGTGCGGTGCGGCCTTTGAGCAGTTCGTAGGCCCGGTCGAGGCTGATACCGGCCACCGAATCGCGCGTGGGGTCGAGATACGGCCAGTTGCGGGGAGCCTGCCGGGGTGGTGAAACGGGTTGGGCGTGGAGGGCAGAACCGGCGATGAGGGCCAGGCCGAGCAGGGTAATTCTTTTGCGTATTGTCATGAACTACTGAAATCTAATTTTTGAGCAAACTAACGAATTTTGGATTGAACGCCGGCTTCCGGCTGTTTGTTCTTTTCGACTTTTCGTGCCAATTAATTTACGATGGACTGCAACGGTTTAGTGCCTTATCCTGTAAGAGAAGGCAATCGCTAACACTAAAATCAGTCTTTCAATTATGTAAAAAGTGATATATAGTATATTTGCGATTTTGATTTGATGACAATCTGACGAAACAATGAACAAACTTCCTCTGTCCACCGCACAGAAAAATTTCTATTATCTCTGGTTTTTAATATTCTTAGGAACCGGCTTCGGCGGCAGGGCGCAGAACCTGCCAGCCGGTTTTAGTATTGTGCCGGTAGCTGACGGGTTCGACAGCCCAACGGCGATGGCCTTTGCTCCTGATGGCCGGATTTTTATTGCCCAGCAAAGTGGTCAGGTCAAAATCATCAAAGACGGTGTGCTGCTGACTACGCCCTTTGCCGAACTTACCGTTGAAAACACCGGCGAGCGCGGCCTGACGGGGGTTGCCATTGACCCCAATTTTGCCGCCAATCCGTACATATACTTTTACTACACAGTTCCCGGCATTCCGGCTCATAACCGGGTTAGTCGGTTCTTGGCTGATGGCGATGTGGTGATGCCCGGCAGTGAAGAAATTCTGGTAGAGATTGACCCAATTCAATACGCCGAAATTCATAATGCAGGCGCAATGCACTTCGGGCCGGATGGTAAACTGTACGTGGCTGTCGGCGATAATGCGTCACCGGGGAGTGTGCAGGATTTAGACAGCTACCGGGGTAAATTGTTGAGAATCAATCCCAACGGGGGCTTTCCGACAGATAACCCGTACCCCATCGGGTCGGCGGCCCGCCGGAGTGTCTGGGCTTTAGGATTCCGCAATCCGTTCACATTCGCTATTCACCCCACAACGGGCCGGGTTTTTGTGAACGATGTGGGGTATACAAGCTGGGAAGAAATTAACGATGCTACCGAGCCGGGGCATAATTTTGGCTGGCCCGACGCAGAAGGAAATAGCGAGCAACCGGCGTTTACGAACCCGCTTTATGCCTACGCTCACGGCAGCGATAGCGACGAAGCGGGCTGCGCCATCACGGGCGGTACATTCTTTAATCCCGTTGCAACGTCGTACCCGGCAGAATGGGTGGGGCGGTATTTCTTCAATGATTTTTGTAATCACTGGATCAATTACCTGGAATTGTCGGGCGCAACCCCGGTCCGTTATCCGTTTGCAACCAATATACCGGGGTTTTCTTTGGGGCTTTGCGAAGGCACCGACGGCAACCTGTATTTTATCAGCCGGTCGGCGCAGGCGGTTTACAAACTGATCTACACCAATAATGAGGCCCCGGTTGTCACGGTTCAACCCATCAGCATGTCGGCCTTCGACGGGCAACCGGCCACGTTCCGGGTGTCGGTGTCGGGCGCGCTGCCACTGACTTACCAATGGCAGCGCAACGGCGTGGCTATTCCCAATGCTACCAACCTGACCTACACTGTACCGTCGGTTTCGTCGGCGGCCGCGGGTGATTATAGTCTGCTCATTACCAACAGTTTTGGTGATGTTGTCAGCAACACCGTTACCTTGGTAAGTCTGGGTTATAATGCCTCGCCGGTGGCGCGTATTGTATCCCCAACAACGCACACGCGGTATCAGGCTGGCACAACGGTTTCATTTTCGGCAACGGCCACTGATGCCGAAGATGGGGTGTTGCCCGCCAGTGCCTTTAGCTGGCGCGTTGATTTTCATCACAATACGCACCGGCACGACGGCCCGGCAATTGCCGTTGGTACCAAATCAGGCAGTTTTTATATCCCCAACCGGGGCGAAACGGCAACCGATGTCTGGTATCGGCTTATCCTGACCGTGACCGACGCGAATGGATTAACCAGTAAAGATTCGGTTGATTTAGACCCGATTCTCGGTACGTTGACCCTGGCTACCGACCCACCGGGTTTGCTGGTGACGCTCGATGGCGTACCGGCAGTGACGCCGGTCAGTCAGTCGTATGTGGCCGGTATGGTTGTCAATATCAGCGCACCCGGCATTCAGACGCTGAACGACACGTCATTTCAGGTTGCCACTTGGTCGCCAACGGTGCCGCCGGGTGGCAACACCGTTGTGCTGCCCATCAGCACCACCTACACCGCTACGTTTACCACCCTGCCCGGCGGCCCCGTTCCCATTACCCTGCTTGAACCGCAGTACGATTGCCAAACCGGATTACTGACATTCCGGTATGCCGGTGGTGATGGTTCTCCGGTCATTTACCAGGAAATCGGTACAGACAATTACATTAACACCGCCCGGCAAACACTCAGTCAGGCATTGCGAGACAACCCAACGGTACTAATGCTGTCTGTCTGGCAAAACAGCGTGGTGGTTTCTATTCCGTTTAGTCTCACCACGTATTGCATTAATGAGCCGCCGGTGCTTCAACGCACACTGCCGACCCTTACGGCTGCAACGGGTATGACGTTTGCGCATCAACTGCCCGCCAACACCTTTACCGATCCCGAAGGCGGGCCGATTGCCCTCACAACCAATAATTTACCCGTTGGTCTCAGTCTCGATGCCGCTACCGGAGTTATATCGGGTGTGCCAACGGCAGTCTCTTCAGGAACGGTAGTGGTAATAATCACGGCTACTGACAACCGGGGCGTAACCGCAACGGCCACGCTGACCCTGATTATTCAATCGGCTCTCCATGATTGTTCGGCGGTGCTGCCGGGTGAGTCCGGTGCCGAGATTGTCAGCGTTCGTGATGGCAACTGGGCCGACCCGGCCACCTGGTCTTGCGGCTGTGTGCCGGGCGTTTGTAATCCGGTGTTGGTAGGCCACGTAATCAGTATTTCCGAAAATCAATCGGCAACGGCCAAACGAATTACCTGCACTGTTGACGGGCGGTTAACGGCGGGTGCTACATCGGTGCTGCGGTTGGGCAATTGATCTTACCACTACCTGTACTTGTCACACCAGTTCTTCCGCCAACTTTTCTTCCTCTGGTTTTGACACACCCGTTTGCGACAGGTAAGTATAAACCCTCACCTCCCGAATCGCTGTCGGATTGCTGATATCCAACGCAACTAAATCGAGGTAACTGTCGGCGTAAAGAATAATGTGGCGCACGGCCATCTCACTCCCCCGTCAACACCTTCATCTTGGCCCGGCTATCAGCATCCGCCGGGTCGAGCGCGAGAGCCTGTTGAAAGGCTTCGATAGCCCGGCCTTTTTCGCCCCGGAGTTGATACAGATCGCCGAATCGGGCATATACAATGCTTTCTTTCGGGAATTGCTGTCTGGCGAGTTCCAGAATGCCCTCGGCGGCTGGCAGGTTGGCAGGGCGGCTCGTGGCGAAGTCGTACGCCATGTAGGTAAGCTGATAGACGTTCATGTTCATGGCTTTGTACCCGGCCACCGCGTCGGTAATGCGCCCCAGCCTGATGAGTTCGTTGGGTAAATAAACCCCGTCGGGGATGCGGGGCCAGGGTTTTTTATCCCACTCAATTCGCAACGAATCTACCTTGCCGGTCTTACCCCGCTCTGTCGTGGCGCGGCTAAAATACGCCTTCGCCGTATAGTCGGTTAAGGCAATGGTATCGCGGCCCGTCGGTACGCAGATAATATCATTGCCGTTGTTGATTTTCTCAATCAGCCGGTTGCCCGCACGCCGGATGCTCACCACCTCGTCGGCCCCGCGTTGGTAGCGGCCCACGTAGGCATCCAGCAGCGAGTCAGGCAGGGGATATGTCACGAGCGGTGTGGGCAGAAAATCCGTCCAGTCATAGACCTGCGCCACCGCCCGCCGGATCTCCTTGCCGAGGTCGCTGGCCCCGTTATTGTCGTTCATCATCACCACCACGCCGTTGCCGCCCACCACGCTGGCGAGGGCGTAGGCCACAAATCCGGCATTGGTGCCGGTATGCTCAAAATATCGCCCGCGTTCGTCGGCGTTGGTGGTTTGCTGAATCAGAAACGCGCCCAACCCGATTTGCTCCTTGTAAAACCCCTCGCTAACCGTTGCTAACGGGGTTATCATGGCCCGCGCCGATGCCTGGCTAAGAATGCCCTGGCTCCGGCCACCCGGCTTGCCCCGGTAGCTGTTTTGCAGGTTGATGATGATTTGCGCGAGGTCGCTGGCGGTGCTGTACAAACCAGCGGCT
>JBBRUV010000155.1:0-10818 GCA_038247465.1 Cytophagales bacterium | reverse complement strand
CGGGCTTTACTGCACTGGCGCAACGAGTTAGCGAGCGAACAAAACGTACCGGCATATTTGGTATTGCCTCAAAAAACCATCGCCGAATTAGCTAAAATGCGCCCGGCCAACACCGCCGAACTGTTGGCCGTGCCAGGTTTCGGCAAAACCAAAGTGAAGCAAATTGGGGCGGCTGTATTAGACATTGTGCGGAACTATGCCGGTGCCGATTCTGGCGAGGCATCCATCCCAAGATCAGCCAAAGCCGACAAAACGCCCACGCATGAAGTAACGCTGACATTGTTTCGGGCCGGAAAATCCGTTACTGAGATTGCTCAGGAACGCGGTTTGGTGGCCACCACCATCGAAAGCCACCTCGCCAAAGCCATCAAAACGGGCGATGTGCAGGTAGAAGACGTGCTGCCCGCCGATAAAATTGCGATGATTCGGGGGTATATGCAGGCCAACCCAACGGCGTTGATGACCGAAGTGGTGCAGAATCTGGGCAGTAGCGTAACATACAGCGAAGTCAGATTTGTGCAGAACGGCATAGCGAAGTAACGCAGATAATGACTGATAGTCAATCTGTTATGGTAAATGTCAGCCCCGAAAAATTCTGCAAACGGGTAATCAGTCGTTCATCAAAAACGGCAGCCGGTGTATAAAAACCGCCGGGTTTTTCGGCTTTCGATACATCCTGCGCCAGTGACAGACCGGCCTGGGCAATCATCTTCGCCGTTGAGCCGTAGCCGGGGTCGCGGTCTCCCGAAACCTGAACCAGCAGCGTTTTCCCTGCTTCGGTTTTGCCATGTACGGTATGCACAAAAAATCCGGTACGCTGGGTTTCCGGGCCTGGCCCCTCGCCGGGTTTGGGCAGAAAACGTTCGATAAACGTCCGCAACGGTGGGGTCACGGCTGCGGCCATAAATAACCCCAAAGCGGCAGTAAGGGCAGATGCTCCCATAAAACCGAGCGGCCCACTGCCCGTCAGCACGGCTTCGTTGTAGGTGAAACGGGGGTGGTAGTGCAACGTGGCATTTGACCGCTGCACTATTTTTTCGTTTACCCCGGCCATCACAAACGGAGCCATCCAGGATGCGGCATCGGTATCATAAACCGCCGAGGTTACGGCTTTTTGGGTAGGCCGCGCATAATCAACGGGCGGGCAAACAGCGTAAGGGTCAGCGAGTTGACGGCGGAGGTTGGCATCGGTGGCCGCATCTTTGAGCAGGTTGAGCATACTGGCAATGGTACCGCCCGACACGCCCCCTTTGGCCGCCTTTACCCGCATGGTCACGGTTGAACAGTATTGCCCGAACCGTTTTTTAGTCTCCTGTTGCAAAAAATAAACGCCCATATCAGACGGAATCGAATCGTAGCCGCAGCAATGAACAATCCGTGCGCCCGTTTGCCGGGCCAGGGTGTCATAGCGGTCTATCATCTGTTTTACCCACTGCACCTCGCCGGTCAGGTCGCAGTAATCGGTGCCGGTTTCGGCGCAGGCTTTTACCAGTGGTTCGCCGTAGAGCGCATACGGCCCAACGGTAGAAAGCACGACGGTTGTCTGATTGCACACGTTTCTGAGGTCATCGGCAGACCGGGCATCGGCCACAATAATCGGCAATGTCTGGCCCGATTCGCCTAATGTATCGCGCAGGGCCGTGAGTTTAGATGCTGACCGCCCGGCAATGGCCCAGACAACGGTATTGCCGATGCCATATTGGGCAAACAGATATCGGGTGATAATCTGGCCCACAAAACTGGTAGCACCAAACACAACAATATCGTAAGCGGGGGTGGGGGAGACGGGCATAGTTGGTTGGTGAAAAAATCTATCTGGTATGTGTATTGCCAGTCGGCACGTTGTTGTTGTTGTTACGCTCACTTTCAAAACAAACGCGCCCATAAACCGTTGGTTTACAGGCGCGTAGTGGGTGGAGACGCAGGGATTTGAACCCTGGTCCAGTCAAGGAACCCGTCAGGCGTTCTACATGCTTAGTTGCGATTTTGGTTGTCGGGAATCGGACAGGCTCGCACCAGGCCGTTCGTCATCCGTAGGTACTTGGGTCTTACTCCGCCGTTAATACCATAAACGGAGCCAGCACTGCGGTTCGACGCTCCCTGATCCAGTCAGCAGTACCAAGACCGGGGGAACGATGACTTGCTAAACCCTCCGGGTTAGGCAGCCATGGCGTAGTTATATTCGCCAGTTATTGTTTTGATGACTTGTTCGGGTCGGGAAATACCATCAACTCCCGGCATGCTTACCCGCGACCTCAGCAAGCTGTCAATTCCGGTCGCCCCCAATTAACAACATACCTTACGGATACGTGTAAGATGACAACCTGTGCTACTTAGTTTTGGTTCGGAGTAACGCGGAGTTGCCTGCCGCAACCAATAAATAGCTTTTGCAGACGGCAAGTCTGCGTTACGCCGAACTTTATGACACCCACAATCGGTTTCTTGCGTAGATTTGCCCCAGTCATTTCCCATCCCAAGCCGGTCAGTTTTCCGGCTTATGTTTTTTTAAATTAGTCTTTAAAGTAGATAGGCTTTATACACTATGGAACTCCTCCTGAACGATACCGTGTCAATACCCGCCCGGCGCGACATTCTCGACCTGAAACAGAAAATCGGAGCCTTTTCCGGGGGCGACATGACCGACGAGCATTTCCGCAAGTTTCGGCTGGCGCGGGGTGTGTATGGGCAGCGGCAACCCGGTGTGCAGATGATTCGTATCAAGCTGCCTTTTGGCCGCGTCACCGCCGACCAACTTGTACGCATTGCCGATGTGTCTGACCGCTATGCCACCGGAAACCTCCACGCCACCACCCGGCAGGATATTCAACTCCACTTTGTGAAACTCGCCGATACGCCCCAACTCTGGGCCGACCTCGAAGACGCGGGTATCACGCTGAAAGAAGCCTGCGGAAACACCGTTCGCAACGTAACGGCCTCGGCCCGCGCCGGTATTGACCCCAACGAGCCGTTCGATGTGTCGCCGTATGCACAGGCCATTTTTGAGTATTTTCTCCGCAACCCGATTTGTCAGGATATGGGCCGGAAGTTCAAAATCGCACTGTCGTCGTCAGAAAGTGATTCGGCGTATGGCTTTATGCACGATGTTGGCTTGGTACCGCGTATGCAGGATGGCAAGCGTGGATTTAAAGTGATGATTGGTGGCGGGCTTGGCGCACAGCCGTTTATGGCTCAAACGGCCAGCGAGTTCCTGCCCGAAGACGAAGCTATTCCGTTTATCGAAAGCGTAATCCGGGTGTTTGACCGCTACGGCGAGCGGCAGAAACGCCACAAAGCCCGGATGAAATATTTGCTCAACGACATTGGTCTCGACGAGTTTCTGACGCGGGTTAACGAAGAGCGCACGGCGTTGAAAAGCAAAACATTTGCCGTATTAGGTGTTCAGTTTACGGGTGAGCCAGCTACGACCCAGCCCCAACACCCAATTCCTTCTCTTATTGCCGAAGCCCCTGAAAACCAAATACCGAATACCGAATACCAAGTATGGCTGAAAACCAACGTCTTCGCGCAAAAGCAAGCCGGTTATTACGCCGTTCAGTTGCGGGTACTGCTCGGCGATATGCACTCGGATACGGCGCGGGCGTTGGCGAATATTGTGAAAAAATATGCCGCCGATGATATTCGTGTGACGGTTAACCAGGGCTATCTGCTCCGGTTTGTGAAACCCGAAAACTTGCCCGCGCTTCACGAAGCCCTCAACGCCCTCGGCTTAGCCGAACCCGGTTTCGACACCACTGCCGATATCACCACCTGCCCCGGTACCGACACCTGTAACCTGGCTATTTCGAGCAGTTACGGCATCACGCGGGCGTTGGAAACGATGATGAAGACCGAATTTGCTGATTTGGTGTATAACGACGACATCAAAATCAAGATTTCGGGCTGTATGAACGGCTGCGGACAGCACTCAGCGGCCAACATCGGTTTTCATGGCTCATCGCTCAAAAATGGCGCGTATGTGCTACCCGCTTTGCAGGTGCTGCTCGGTGGCGGATTCAACAAAGCCGGCGAAGGACAAATTGGCGATAAGGTGATTAAAGTGCCGGCCAAACGCGGCCCGGATGCCCTCCGGCGGCTTTTTGGTGATTATGAGAGCAACGCCTTCGAGGGAGAATATTACAACGATTACTACGGGCGGCAGGGCAAGAACTATTTTTATACGCTGCTAAAACCCCTCGCCGACTTGAAAACGCTGCAAGCCGACGACTACATTGACTGGGATCACACCGAGCAATACGCCACCGAAGTCGGCATTGGTGAATGTGCGTCGGTGCTGATTGATCTGGTAGCAACAACGCTCTACGAAGCGACCGAAAAGCTGAACTGGGCGCACGAAAACCTGGACGGTGGCAACTGGGCCGATGCCGTGTATCACGCCTACAACACGTTTATTACCGGAGCCAAAGCCGCGCTGATGAGTCAGGATATTGCCACCAACACCCAGCACGGCGTGGTGGGCGATTTTGACCGGACGTTTGCCGGGCAACCCGATTTCCACGCTGTGGAGGGCGATTTTAAGGCGATTGTGTTTGGCATCAACAAAAATGAACCAACCGAAGCCTTTGCCCGGCAGTTTACCCAAGAGGCCGAACAATTCCTGACCGCCATCAACACTTATCGCCAGGCGCAGGTCGAACGCGAAGGCGCGGGCCTGCAGGAGTTGGTGCAGGCGCAGGATAGCTGATTCAGTTATCAATTATCAAGTTTAAGTCATCAATTTATTAACATTTGCTTAATCCCAAATTTTCTTTTCACCAAGAAAATTTGGGATTTTTTATGGAACAGGCAGTCTGATTGTTCGTTAATTAACACGCGCCTAACACGAATCTAACATACGCGGGAAAGTGTGTTTCGACCGGCGCAGGCCGTGTTATCATTGGGTTAAATCAGCGATTGCAAGTTTGTTCAATGGGGTGTTACCGGAACTTTGCGGGGTCAAAAAATACCTTGTTATGACCTACGTCTCCTGTTTTATTTCCCCGCCTGTTTCGCTCTCGCGGTGGGTGTCTCATCTCTGTTTGTTGCTTTTCGTCATGTTCGCATCGGGCGTGCAAGGAAAAAGCAACCCGTTGGCTGTCAGTCAGAAAGCTGACATTATCGTTAGCGGTCGCGTGACCGATCTTGCCACCAACGAAGCCCTTGCCGGTTGCACGGTACTGGTGAAAGGCACCCAAAAAGGCACGACCACCGATGCCAAAGGTGAATACCGAATTTCGGTTTCTGACCGTGGCGACGGACCGGCCAACACCGTTTTAGTGTTCGGATTTATCGGATTCGTCTCGAAAGAAGTGACCGTCGGAAATCGCACCACTATTAACATCGCACTCGACGGGTTGGCTTCTGAACTGGCGCAGGTGGTGGTTATCGGTTACGGCACAACTACCAAAAAGGACGCAACGGGTTCTATCAAGACCCTGAAAAGTACTGACTTCAACCGGGGCATTATCAACTCGCCGGAACAACTGTTGCAGGGTAAAGTAGCGGGTGTGAATGTAACGTCGGCCAGTGGTGAGCCGGGCGGTCGGCAGAGCATCACCGTTCGGGGGCCGGGTGGCGTCAGAACGGGTAGTACGCCGTTGTTTGTGCTCGACGGAATTCCGCTCGACAACTCCAGCACGGGCGGTGCCACCAACCCGCTTAACTTCCTGAATCCGCAGGACATCGAAGCCATTGACGTACTGAAAGATGCCTCGGCCACCGCTATCTATGGCGCACGCGGAGCCAACGGCGTGATTCTGATTACAACCAAAAAAGGCAAGGCCGGCGCGGGAAACCTGACGCTTTCGGCCAACATCGGTACCTCGCAATTGGCGCGTCCGCTGGCCCTTTTCTCGGCCGACGAATACCGCAAACAGGTAGTGGCCGTTGGCGGGCTTTTAGATGATCAAAAAGCCAACACCGACTGGCAAAAAGAAATCAGCCGTCAGGCCACCACCCAGGATTACAACCTGTCGTTCAGTGGCGGGGCCGACCGCCTGACGTATTACGGCTCGGTAGGCGTTCAGAATCAGGACGGTATCCTGAAAAATAGCAATCTGAAACGATATACGGGTCGGTTCAATGCCTCGCAGAAGTTCCTGGAAGACCGGCTTATGCTGGATGTAACGCTGACGGCTTCGCAAACCATAAACGAGCGCCCGCCGATTGGCAGCATTATTGGCTCGGCGATTTCGGCCAACCCGACCTACCCCGCCCGCGATGCCAATGGTGTGGCAGCCCGGTATCAGGGCGTGACGAACCCGTTGATTACGCTCGACCTGAACAAAGACGTAACGACCATTAACCGGGTAGTTGCCAGCGTGTCGCCCTCGCTCAAAATCACCAAAGCCCTGACTTACAAACTGAATCTGGGCGTTGATTATGCGGGTTCTACCCGCGATCAACAATCGTTTGCCAATGCGGTGCCACTGCAGGAGGGGCGGCTCGATGCCACATACGGCACCAACCGTAACGTACTGATCGAAAACTATTTCACCTACGCCCTGGGCCTGAAAAACCACAACCTGACGTTGCTGGCGGGCCATTCGTACCAGACGTTTTCGCTGACGGGCCGCAACTGGAACATCAACCGATTCCCGATTTCGCCGATTGAACCGGCCAACAACCCCGGCTTAGGGCAAGACCTCACGCTGGCAAACAACCGTCCCGGCGGATTTGCTATCGAAAACGAGCTGCAATCGTTTTTCGGGCGGGCCAATTACCAGTTCAACAACCGGTATTTGCTCACAGCAACGGTGCGGGCCGACGGGTCGAGCAAGTTCGGAGCCAACAACAAATACGGGGTATTCCCGTCGTTTTCGGCGGGCTGGCGGCTGTCTGAAGAGTCGTTTCTGCAAGCCGGGCCATTCTCTGACCAGAAACTACGGGCGGGCTGGGGCCAAACTGGTAACCAGGAAATTCCGTCGAAAATCACCCAGGCATTGTTTACCTCAAGCGTTTCGGCAGCAACGAGTTACCCGCTCGATAACTCAACGGTTTATCCGGCTGGCACGACCTACACGCGGCTCGCAAACCCCGATATTCAGTGGGAAGTTTCGACCCAAACCGACTTCGGTCTTGATTTTGGCCTCTTTAACGGAGCCTTGACGGGTACGGTTGATTATTTCCGCAAAGTGTCGGGCAAAATCCTGCTTGAAGTGATTCCTGCCGACCCGATTCAGCCCGCAGCAACTTACTGGACAAACGTACCTGACATGACCATCACCAATCAGGGTGTTGAGTTTGACCTCAACTATCGGTATGTGAATCAGCGTGGGTTCCGGTTTGATGTGGGTGGGAATGTCACGTTCATCAAAAATAGGGTCGAAAACTCGCCGTATTCGGTCATCACGTCAGGGTCGGCATCAGGGCCGGGTTTGACCTCGGCCACCGTCAACGGGTACGTGAATGGGCAGCCGATTGGCACGTTTTTCCTGCGCGAGTACATTGGTATTGACGAAAAAGGCGTGAGCAAATACAGCGACCTCAACGGCGATGGCGTGGGCGGCACCGACAAAGACCGCATTGCCGCTGGCAGTGCGCTACCAACGCGGCAGTTTAACGTGAACGCCAGTACGGGCTACAAAGGCTTTGACTTAGTGGCAAATTTCAACGGTGTGTCGGGCAACAAACTTTATGACAACACGGCCAACGCTTATTTCTACAAGGCGCGGTTGGTGAAAGGCTTAAACGGCCCATCGGAAGCCATCGGCGAACCAACGGAATCGATCAACAACGCGGCCCCGGTTTCGACCCGCTTCCTAAAAGACGGGGCGTTTTTCAGGCTCAATAACCTCACGTTGGGGTACACTGTTGATGTGCAACGGCTGGGTATCAATCGCTGGGTGAAGGGCATCCGGGTCTCGGCAACGGGCCAGAATCTGTTCGTAATCACGAAATACAACGGCTACGACCCGGAGGTAAACACCGACCGGACAGTAAACGGTATTTCTTCGTATGGCATTGATTTACTGAGTTATCCAAAAGCACGTTCGTTTGTTTTTGGCCTCAATCTGACCTTTTAAATACCCCCATTCCCCCTAAACAGGGGACTTTTGACATCATGAAAAAGATACTCATCCTTTCGCTGACCCTGTTCAGCCTCCTGATTGCGGGTTGTTCCGATCTGACCGAAAACGTACTTGACGAAGCCTCGGCAGCGGGCCTGACCGAAAAACAGGCCGCCGACGGAAGCATTGCGCCGGTGTATGCCCGGCTGGTAGATATTTTTACGCACACGACCTATTTCACGCTTCAAGAAATTTCGACCGACGAGGCTATTTTGCCGTATCGCGGTGGTACCGATTGGGGCGACAACGGCATTTATGTCGGGATGCACCAGCACACCCACGCCAGCACCGACCCCAACATCCGCAATACGTGGCTGTTGCTGAATCAGGAGATTTCACGCTCGGTTACGGCCCTCAACACACTGCCAAACATCAAGGACGGAAACGTGAAAACCTACATCGCCGAAGCGCGGGGAATGCGGGCCTATTACAACATGGTACTGCTCGACCTGTTTGGCGTGTCGTTTTTGAAAGATGACCCGCAGGCGGTTTCGGAGGTGCTGCGGGGCGAAAAAGCCTTGGAATACATCAAAGCCGAGTTTCTGGCCGCCGAACCCAACCTGCTCACCACCGTTGGCCCTGGTCGCCTGACGAAAGGAGCCGTTTGGGGATTGCTGGCCCGGCTGCACCTGAACTCAGCGGTGTATCGGGATCGCTACGCCACACAGTTTACGGTCAAACCCGAAGACATGGACAAGGCCGTGGAGTATTGCGATAAGATTATCAATTCGGGGCAGTATCAGTTGTCGCGGGATTATTTCTCGATTTTCAACTCGGATAACAACACCAACAAAGAGTTGATTTTTGCCGTTGACCAGCGTGCTGAATTTAACGGCCACAACCGGCTGGCGTACTTTTCGCTGTCGGGCGATCAGTTTCCGTTGCCCGCTTTCCCGTTAGCCAATGGCACCGACGGCCCGGCTATTACTCCTGATTTTTACCGTACCTGGACTGCGGCCAACGGCACCACCGACCCGGCTGCGGCTGACCCCCGTTTTTTTCGGCAAAACACAACCATTCCGGCAGATTCGTGCCTGCCCGAAGCGGCTATAAACATGAACCGGGGTATTTTGCGCGGTCAGCAATTCGGTCTGATTCGGGTAAACGGCGCGTTTGTTCGGTGCGGCACCAACTATAAAATTGGTCGGCTTTTCAACGTAACGCGCAACCGTCCAACGTTGCCCGTGAACTTCACCGAGCAGGTAAACTACACCGTTGCCGGCAGCGATTACAACACGGGTTATCGGGTATTGAAGTATGAATTCAGTAGGAAATCGGCCAGTGGCCGTAACCTCGGCGATGCTGATATTTCGATTGTGCGCTTAGCCGATGTGTATCTGATGCGGGCCGAAGCCAAACTTCGTAAGAGCAATGACGCAGCCAGTGCGCTTGCCGATGTAAACACCGTTCGGGCTTCGCGCACGGCGGTTGGTACGCCCCCGCCCGCCCTAACGAGCATGACTCTGGATTTGCTCTTCCGCGAGCGTGGTTTTGAGCTGTATTGGGAACTTGTGCGCCGGACAGATATGATTCGGTTTGGTAAGTATGAAGGCATCTGGACGGAGAAAACCGATAACAACCCACAAAAGCGCATCTTCCCAATTCCGCAAACCGCCATTGACGGAGCCTCGAATTTGCTGGGGTATCTGGTGCAGAATCCGGGGTATTGATTTGAGAGAATAAGCGTATTTCCTAAAAGCCCAACGGCCTTGCTCCCAGTATGAAATGGGGCAAAGCCGTTGGGCTTTTGGTGTTGTAGAGCAAATGAGTATGTTTGCGCAGAGTAAGGGTAAAGCACAACAATACAAAAAGTACGACACTAATAGTACAATTAATTATTGGTAAAGTGCAAATAAATACGGAATCTACGACAAAACTTTCGTATATGCAGTAGTTAGGGCGAAATTGAGATCCCGAAAAGTCCAGCCTTGAGTGCGGTAGAGATGGCCTGAACACCGATAGAAGGTCGTATTCAACAAGCTTTTGCGAATGGGATTTGCTGAAAGGCAGTCCTTTCAAAGATAATCGCTCAAAAAAGCTTGCTGAAGTTACGGAAAATTGACCATAAAGTCAAGTTTGTCAGTAGCTTAGGCCATCTTAGGCGTTAGCGAATCCCGGAAAACAACGGCGTAAATCGGCCATTTACGCCATAATTTTACCAGGGACTGGACTTTTCTCACTGGACCTCAACCGCATCGGTGGTCCGATTGTCAAGTACCGCCTGCGAACGGTACTTCGTCTAACTGTAGGTTTGACGCAATTTGTTTCGCTACGCTCACAAACTGCGTCAAGCCGACGGACGTTATGTCCAATGCTGTGACGACACACATTAGAATAATCAATAACAGAAAATGAACAAAATTTTATTATTACTTATTACGACGATTGTAACAACAAACATTTTTGCTCAAACGGCAGATACAATTTCGTTTATACAATCCAAACGAATGTCAGATGCAGACTTAGCAAAAAAGAAAGAAGGAACTTTTATAACTGGTATTCCAGACTTTTCTTCTGACCCGGTAACAGGTTTTGGGTTTGGTGTAAGAACGAATGTTTATTGGAATGGCAAACGTGAAAATCCATTTTTCGCTTATACGCCTTATCTAATGAAACTTAAAGCCAATGCTGCATACTACACTTCAAACGCAAGAGAAATTATTTTATCGCTCGATGTGCCATATTACAAAGGGACACGTTGGCGATTTAAAATAGACTTTAAAGCGCAACAAAATCCCGCCAATTTATATTT
>JBBRUV010000154.1:0-10928 GCA_038247465.1 Cytophagales bacterium | reverse complement strand
GCTTAGCGAAGGAAGAAAAGCAGGAATCGAAGCGGCAAAGGACGTTGCAACGCGAGTTAGAATGGGTGAAGATGGCACCCAAAGCCCGGCAAGCCAAGTCGAAAGCCCGCTTAGGTGCCTACGAACGGCTGCTTGACGAAGACTCGAAGCAGAAAGAAGACCGGCTCGAAATATTTATTCCGGCAGGGCCACGCTTAGGGACGAAGGTGATCGAAGCCGCCGATATTGCCAAAGCTTTCGGGGATAAACTGCTGTTTGAACACCTGAACTTTGCGCTGCCGCAGGGTGGAATTGTGGGGATCATCGGGCCGAACGGGGCCGGAAAATCTACGCTCTTTAAACTGATAACGGGTAAAGAAACCGCCGACGCGGGTGATTTTGCCGTTGGCGACACCGTGAAATGGGCCTACGTTGATCAGGAACACGACGGCCTTGATCCGGCAAAATCGGTGTTTGAAACCATTTCGGGGGGCAGCGAATGGGTTATGCTCGGCAACAAACAGAGCAACGCCCGCGCCTATTGCAGCCGGTTTAACTTTGCCGGGGCCGATCAGGAAAAGAAAATCGCCAACCTGTCGGGCGGAGAGCGGAACCGGGTTCACCTGGCTATGCTGCTCAAAGAAGGCGCGAACCTGCTGCTGCTCGATGAGCCGACCAACGACCTGGATATCAACACGTTGCGGGCGTTGGAAGAAGGCTTGGAGAATTTTGCGGGCTGCGCCGTTGTTATTAGCCACGACCGTTGGTTCTTAGACCGCATTGCGACGCATATTCTGGCATTCGAGGGAAATTCGCAAGTGTATTGGTTTGAGGGAAATTTCTCGGATTACGAAGAAAACCGGCGCAAACGCTTGGGCAACGATGCCACCCCAACCCGGATTAAATACAAAAAACTGGCGTAGCCAATAATAGGGCAATTCATTTATCGGTACTCACAAAGAGTATGTGATGCGATTCGGTTTAGAATGGAGCAAACTGGAACGTCAAAGAAAGAGATTTCAGTCTATTTGGATGGAGAGCAAACCGCCAATGTTGTTTTGAATCGTCGTCAGCCGTTAACATTAGAGATGATCAAACGGCTTTGCCACCAATTACACATTCCGGCAGAGAGTTTGTTGGCGTTTTAACGGGCTGTCTGGCTCACAAAATTACGTTCTTCGACCGCAACAGCGGGTTCAGCACGAAACTGCAACCCGGCAGTACCTCAACCTCGTCGTCCCAATCGGTCAGAATCCAGCGTTCGGCGGGTTGGGCGATAAGCGTTCGGCGTGTTTTGGTCAGAATCCAGATTACTTTCTGAACGCCCAAAGCCAGCATTTTTTCGGTTTTCTGACACCCGTATTCAGTATCGCTGACGTTGGCGGGCAGGTCAATTTTTACGTCTATTTCGATCACAATCCGGGGCGGCACCGAAAAATACTTGTCATCTAATGGCGCAGGCAGACTACTCTGATCAAAAACGGCAATATCGTTTGCCAGATTGTCGCCGGGGCCAAGGTGCAATCCTGGCTCATTGGTGGCAATCAGAAAATCATCGAACGAGAGACTTTTATAGAGACTATGAATCAGCAGCGACACCACCGCCGATTCTAACGAACTTGCTCCCATGATGTCTTCCTTGGTTTTGTGCCGCGCCATCACTGCCCGATAGCCTCGGTAGTAATACGGTTTGCCGCCAATCTCTTCATAGACAAGCGATGCCGGTACGGAACGGGACTTTGCCGGGCCGGTCGGATAGTGTCGGGGTGTTACGCTCATTTACCGTATTTTTGTAGCTTGTAAAGATAATAAATACCGATGCACTACGGCTATTTCAACGGGCAGATTATGCCCACCAACCAGATTGGCGTGGGCGTTACCGACCTCGGTTTGCTGCGCGGCTACGGCCTGTTCGATTACCTGCGCACCTACAACGGGCGGCCTTTTCAGTGGCCGTTGTACTGGGCGCGGCTCCAAAATTCGGCGCGGCAGATGCACCTGCCCCTGCCCATGAACGAGCGCGACACCTACACAATGGTGCTGGATTTAATCAGCCGGAGCCGCATTAGAAACCAGGACGTGGCGATTCGGTTTGTGGTCACGGGCGGCTACAGCCCCGACAGCATCACGATTGCCGAACCGAATTTTATGATTCTGATCGAAGAAATCCGGCCCGTGCCGGAATCTCAGTTTGAGCAGGGAATCCGGGTTATTCTGGATGACCATGTGCGCGACATGGCCGAGGTGAAAAGCACCGATTATAAGCGCGTGATTCTGAAAGCGGGCGAGATAAAAGCTGCCGGAGCGAGTGATCTGCTGTATCACAAAAACGGCGAGATCAGCGAACTCAGCCGCAGTAATTTCTTCCTGATTCGGGGCGATAGATTAATCACACCTGATCGCCGTATTTTGTACGGCGTTACGCGGAAAACAATTATGGATTTAGCCCGCGAAGATTTTCGGGTAGAAGAACGGCCCGTCTTGCTCTCTGAACTCTACGAAGCCGACGAAGCCTTCACCACCAGCACCCTGAAAATGGCCCTGCCCATTGTGCAAATTGGAGACTTGATGATTGGCAACGGCAAACCTGGCCCAAAAACGGCTCTGTTGCGAGAGCGTTTCAACGCGTTGGCGGAAACGAATTAAACGGGTTCACGCGAAGTCGCAAAGGTACAAAGGTTTTAGGTTCTGGTAGATTTTCTTTGCGACCCCGCGCGACACCTTACTTTTCCTTTGCCTCGTCATCATTCGTTTCCTGCTGAATCACATACAGCAGCGCAATGGCTCCCAAAACGCCCATCAGCAACGGTACTAAATAGCGGGCTTCAAGCAGCCGAACGGCCTCGTACCGAACGTTGTGAAATATGACGAAGAAAACAGCAAGAAAGTAAAAAGCAACAGCAACTCGGGCTAAATTTTTCATAAATACAAGATGAAAACGGTCATAATTAAGTATAACGCCGGGAACGTACAATCGGTTATGTACGCCCTGGATCGGTTGGGGGCCAGCTACCTGCTTACCGACGATGTCGACGAGATTCGGTCGGCAGACAAGGTGATTTTCCCCGGCGTGGGCGAGGCCAGCACCGCTATGAACTACCTGCGGCAACGGGGCTTAGACAAACTAATTCCGTCGCTGAAACAGCCCGTTTTGGGAACCTGTGTCGGGATGCAGTTACTCTGCCGCTACTCAGAAGAGAATGACACGACCTGCATGGGCGTTTTTGACGTGGATATTCGGCGGTTTCCAGATCGCCGGACCGCGGCCTCGGCGGGCAAAGTGCCACACACCGGCTGGAATAGCCTTTCGCAGTTGCGCGGCCCGCTTACCGTTGGCCTGCCCGACGACGCTTACGTGTATTTCGTGCATAGCTACGCGGCTGATGTTTGCCAATACACAACAGCGGTTTGCCAGTACGGCCGGCCATTCAGCGCGATGCTGCAACGCGATAATTTTTACGCGGCCCAGTTTCACACCGAAATCAGCGGAAATGTGGGAGCAACGATTTTGGAGAATTTTTTAAAAATTTAAACCGCACCGGCGGACTGGCAGAGACGCAGAAACGTAGAAAGTTACGCGGAGAATACAGAGTTCTTCTTTGCGCCCTTCGCGGAATCTCGGCGTCTCTGCATTTCAAAAATTATGCACATCATTCCCGCTATTGACCTGATTGACGGCAAGGCCGTTCGGCTCACTCAGGGCGACTATGCCCGAAAAAAAGAATATAACGCCCATCCGCTCGACGTGGCAATGCAATTTGAAGACGCGGGCCTGACCCGGCTCCACCTCGTTGATCTGGATGGCGCACGTGAAAAACGGGTGATTAATTACCGCGTTCTGGAAAAAATCACCACCAAGACTAAATTGCACGTTGACTTTGGCGGAGGAATCCAGTCGGACGATGACCTGAAAATTGCCTTTGAATCAGGAGCGAAGCAGATAACGGGCGGCAGCGTGGCCGTTAAAAACCCCGACCTGATGGAACGATGGCTGTCTCAATATGGCCCCGAAGCCATTATTTTGGGAGCCGACGCCCGCAACGAAAAAATCGCTGTCAGTGGCTGGGCCGAAGATTCGGGTATTTGGGTGTATGATTTTGTGGAGCAATGGCTCGAAAAAAGCGTTCGCTACGTGATTAGCACCGACGTTGCCAAAGACGGACTGCTGCAAGGCCCGTCGTTCGATTTGTACCGAAATTTGCAGGAACGCTCCGCCAATCTCCAGATTATTGCCAGTGGCGGAGTCAGCGGCATGGCCGACATCGAGACACTGGCCGAGATGAACCTCTTCGGTGTTATTGTCGGCAAAGCGATTTATGAAGGTCGGGTAACGCTTCAACAGTTATCAGTTGTCAATGAACAGTGAACAGTTATCAGTAACCAGTGAACAGTTATCAGTAACCAGTTATCAGTAACCAGTGAGCAGTTGTCAGTGAGCATTGAATTATTGGCCCTTTACTAATATATATTTACTAAAAACTAATAGCTGGCTACTCGATACTGATAAATATTCAATAATTACCGGACAATGGTTACTTCTCACTAAAAACTGATAACTGGTTACTGAAAAATATGCTTACCAAACGCATCATCCCCTGCCTCGATATCAAAGACGGGCGTACCGTGAAAGGCACTAACTTCGTGAACCTGCGCGATGCCGGAGACCCCGTTGAACTCGGTGCCGAATATGCCGCGCAGGGGGCCGACGAACTGGTTTTTTTAGACATCACGGCAACCGTTGACGAACGCAAAACGCTCCTTGAACTCGTGCGCCGGGTGGCCCAGATGGTTAATATTCCGTTTACGGTGGGCGGTGGCATCTCATCCGTTGCTGACGTGTCGGCGTTGCTCAATGCCGGAGCCGACAAAATTTCCATCAATTCGTCTGCCGTTCGTAACCCCGATTTGATTGACCAACTCGCGCTTGAGTTTGGTTCTCAGTGTGTTATCGTGGCAATTGACACCCGACATCTTTCGGGAGAAGACTATGTTCATACGCACGGCGGGCGAAAATCAACCGAACTACTCACTATTGACTGGGCCAAAGAGGTAGAAAACCGGGGCGCGGGTGAAATTCTGCTGACTTCGATGGACACCGATGGGACAAAGGCGGGGTTTGCCCTTAACCTCACGGCGCAGATTTCGGGCGCGGCCAATATTCCGGTGATTGCGTCGGGCGGGGCGGGTTCAATGGCGCATTTCGTGGAGGTTTTTACTGCCGGGAAAGCCGATGCAGGTCTGGCCGCCAGTATTTTTCACTTCCACGAGATCGGGATTCCGGCTCTGAAACGCTACTTGGCCGGGCAGGGAATCCCGATGCGATTAACCGACTGACCAGCCACGTTGGCAGATCAACCGCTCATCCCGCACAAAGTAGGGTAGACACCAAATCTGCCCTACTTTTGTTGCTTTATTTCTCCCAACAACAACCAATTTTCATGCTGAAACGCATTTTGTCTGCCGGGCTTACACTGCTCACTGCCAGCAGTTTTGCTCAGGTAACAACTACCCCGGCCACGAGCAAATACAACGCGCTCGAACTGTTCCATCCGCTGTTTAATATGCAACCGGGCAACGACTACCGCACCGGCAGCGGCTCGCCCGGCCCGCGCTACTGGCAAAATCGCGCCGATTACAAAATTAACGTTGCTTTAGACGATGTTGCCAACACGTTGACCGGAGACGTTGAGATCACCTACAAAAACAACTCGCCCGAATCGTTACCATTCGTCTGGCTGCAACTCGACCAAAACTCGTTTGCCGATACCTCACGGGCCACCAAAACTACGCCCGTCAACGGTGGCCGGTTTGGCAACGTGGACTTTAAAGGGGGCGTTGATATAACCTCGGTGGCCGTTGAAAGTGGCAAAAACAAGGCTATCACGGCACCCTACACCATTACTGACACCCGGATGCAAATACGTCTCAGTCAGGCTCTTGCGCCGGGCGAAAGCATCAAAATCCGGGTTGGGTATGGGTTTAAAGTTCCTGAATATGGCTCTGACCGGATGGGCCAACTCAAACGCAAAGACGGCGTGATTTATGAAATCGCGCAGTGGTATCCCCGGATGTGCGTGTATGACGATATTCAGGGCTGGAACGTGCTGCCGTACCTCGGCGCGGGCGAGTTTTATCTCGATTACGGCGACATGGAATACGCCATCACCGTGCCGTTTAGCCACCTCGTGGTTGGTTCGGGCGAATTGCTCAACCCGCAGGATGTGTTGACTGCCGAGCAGATTAAACGACTGGCGCAGGCCCGGCAAAGCGATAAAACCGTCATGATTCGCAGCGCCGACGAGGTGAATAATCCGGCTTCGCGGCCCAGCACATCCGGCACCAAAACGTGGCGGTTCAAGTGCGTCAATACCCGCGATGTAGCCTTTGCCAGTTCAAAAGCATTTGTCTGGGATGCCGCCCGGATGAACCTGCCAGACGGCAAAACCGCCCTCGCGCAATCGGCGTATCCGGTCGAGAGCGCGGGCAACGATGCCTGGGGCCGCTCAACAGAATACGTGAAGGGCTGCATTGAGTTTTACTCGAAATATGTTTATCCGTACTCGTATCCGGTGGCAACCAACGTGGCCGGTATCGTGGGCGGCATGGAATATCCGGGAATCGTTTTCTGTGGAGCAACGGCCAAAAAAGACGGACTGTGGGGCGTTACTGACCACGAATTCGGCCACAACTGGTTTCCGATGATTGTGGGTAACAACGAGCGCAAATTTCCTTGGATGGACGAAGGATTCAATACGTTCATCAACTTTTTGTCAACGGCCAATTTCAACAACGGCGAATACAACCGCGAGCGTGGCACCATGCACGACCTCGCCCCGGCCCTCTACGGCCCCGCCGAGCCGATTATGACTATTCCTGATGTGCAGCCACCCCGCGCCCTGGGTATTTTGGCGTATTACAAACCAGGTATCGGCTTGCGGCTCTTGCGCGAGCAGGTTCTCGGCCCCGACCGTTTCGATTATGCGTTTCGGGAATACGTAAAACGCTGGGCATTTAAACACCCAACACCGATGGACTTTTTCCGCTCGATAGAGAATGCGGCTGGCGAAGACCTCGGCTGGTTCTGGCGCGGTTGGTTTTATGAAACCTGGAAACTCGATCAGGCCGTGCAGGGCGTGAAATACGTGGATGCCGACGCAACAAAAGGCGCACTAATCACGATTGAGAATCTTGACAAGATGGCAATGCCCGCCGAAATCGAAATTACCGAAACCAACGGCAAAAAAACCCGCGTAAAACTCCCCGTTGAAACCTGGCAACGCGGAGGTACCTGGACATTTAAAGCAGCCACGACCTCGGCCCTGAAGACAGTGGTGATTGACCCCGACGAAAAAATGCCCGACGCTAACCCAAGAAATAATACCTGGAAAGGCGAAGCACAATAATTCACAATATTGATTTTGTAGAGATCGCTCCGGCGCACCGGCATAATTGCGTCTCCCCGCCGGATGGTACGCTGATGCGTATTATTGACACCGGGGACACACAACTATGCCGGTGCGCCGGTGCGATCTCTACCTTTTACCGCCAGTCACATTCCGTGTCCAGCAACCACTCCTGACCGGGGTCAATCGGTGCGCCGTCGGGGGCGGGTTGGGCCAACGTAACAGTGCCGCCCACGCGGTCGGGTTGGGTCAGGTATTGGTCAATGAGCCACGAGCGGTAGGCATAGCTTGCCGCCAGCCGAGCATCGTAGTACAACTTGATTTTAAGCAGGGTCTCGTGGGTCAGTTCGCGCACCCGGCCATCGGCTTCTTTATTAGTGGCAAGCCGAATCAGGTGGTCAAGGAGGAGCTTTTCGGTTTGCCGGGCAATTTCACTGCTGTATCCTTCCTGACCCAGAAAAGGCGATCTCACGATTGTTTCGCGCAATTTATCCAGCACATCTGTCAGGCCCGGCAAGGTCGGGTCTGTGGCTTTTTGGCGAACCAACCGGGCGCAGCGTTCGGGGTTGAGCAAGAGCCGGAGCGTTAAGTTAGCTGCTGTTTCTGCCGGGGCCAGCGCGTCGAACACCATACCCGTTCGTCGTTTAAACACCTCGCGGGGATTTGGCTCATACCGAAACGCACGGGGCGGAATCAGCCTCAGCGCGGCATCGGGCAACGACAACGCCACCGGGTGGAGCGTTTCGAGCAAAGCCGCCAACGCTTTGTTTTGCTCGGCGGCTGATACAGAAGCCGTTACAGTTTGCCCGTCTCCACGCAGGGCGTTGGTATAAACCTGCCCGGCCACCGACTTCACGGCGGCTTCGACCTGATAGCGGTGAAACAAAAACATCGGCACCAGCACTTCTTCGAGCGTCGTCATGGGCGTTCCGGCGGGAATTTTCTTCTCCGAGAAATTCGCCAGCACCACCTGCCGTACCTGCATCACGCGCCGGAGTTCGTCGGCAGCGTTTTGGCCGTTGTCCCAAAGGTGCGTTTGCGGGTGCGCCGACGATTCGGGCCGCGCATCCTGATCAGTCAGAAACGACAGCCCGGCGCGGTGCATATCCTGCACAATCTTGTCAAGCTCCTGTTTCTCGTTGGCTCCATCGGCAAATTGGGTATAGCCGTAGCGAATGCTCCACTTGTCATACTCGCCGATACCGACAGTGTAAGCGTCCGAAATATCAATGGCCGACGCAGATGGGGTTGCCCCTTTGAGTTTAGCCACCATTGTGGGGTAGTCCATCACCGAAGCCCGACCAAACGCGGCCCGCCCCTGTGTACTGGCTAAATAGTTATGCGGCAAACCGAGCGTGTGGCCCACTTCATGAGCCGCCAACTGCCGGAGCCGCGCCAAAGACAATTGCATCATCTCGTCAACGTGGCTCGTATCGGTGTCAAATTTGCCGACCAGTCCCTGAGCAATCAGGTAATCCTGCCGCACCCGCAACGAGCCAAGCGTTACTTTACCTTTCAGGATTTCGCCCGTCCGGGGGTCAATAATGCTGGCTCCGTAGCTCCAACCCCGCGTTGACCGATGCACCCACTGCACGAGGTTGTACCGAATGTCCATCGGGTCGGCATTGGGCGGGAGGAGTTTGACCAGAAACGCATCCCGAAAACCAGCCGCTTCATACGCCTGATTCCACCAGGCAATGCCGTCCATCAACGCCTGCCTGATGGGTTCGGGTGCGCCAGGGTCCATGTAGTACACAATCGGTTTCACGGCCTCGCTGATGACCGCCGACGGGTCTTTCTTCTGCAAGCGATGCCGCGAAATGTACCGCTTCACAATCGGCTGACTGACGGGCGTAGCATAATCGAAATACTCGATACCGCCATAGCCAATGCGCGGGTCAAAAGCGCGGGGTTTGTAGGAGCCGTCTAACGGCGGCAATTGCACAAATGAATGGTGTTGGCGCATGGTTACGGCGGTAGCGGTCGGCACTACTTCGCGCAGATAACCGCCCGGCATTTCGCCTGACAATGTGATGGTTACTTCAAACTCGGTATTCTGCGGAAAGGCTTTCGAGCGGGGTAAATACATGGCGCACCGGGCCGGGTCGAGCCGGAAATTACCCTGTTTGGTCTGGGCAATAGCCTGCGTTGCCCCCACCGCATCCTGCATCAAAAACGGCGTGAAATCAACCAGTACCCGGTTTCCTTCTTCGGCCATGATCTCAAAACCAGCATGAACCGATTGCGCGAAGGATTCGGCAACGGCCCGTTTTTCTACCGGGTCATTGCTGATGGCGCGGTAGTTGTAATTGGGTTCGACCATCAGAATTTTGTTACCCGTCCGCTGAAACGACACCACGTGTTCCTGCCCCAGGCGGCCCCGGTCGAGGCCAATATCGTTGGAGCCAACGCCCTGAGCGAGGGTTGGGTAATACAAAAACTCGGTATCGAACTGACTGATCTCAACCCAGATTTTACCCTTTTTGGCATCCCAGTAAAACGTCAGGAAGCCGGGTTGTTTGTCCATCCCGGCGGTGAATGCGGCAATTTTATCGGTGGGTTGGGCAGTGCCGGAAACGGGGAAATTTTGAGCGGCTGAAGGTTGAATAATGAGTAATAAACAATTGATAATAAGGAGAATTTGGCGCATCGGCGAGGGTATCTATGGTGAAATTTAGGGCAATATAACATGACGAAGCCATAGCTATCTATAAAAAAAGAGGACCCTGATGATTTATCAGAGTCCCCATAAAATGTTTCTAAAGTGAATATATACCATCTAAAAATATCTGTTTTTCAGGTTCTGTCATTGCTTTAGTCTCAGGTCAAATGGATGAGGTTCAATACTAATGATTTTCAATGTGTTATGCTCAGGGTGAGTCGGATTGATGGGGTAATTAAATTCAGTTGGGGAATGCACCGACGGAACACGCATAAGTCAGTATTTCTGTTCTGCAACCCATTTGTCAGTCAACGCGGCTAAATCAGGGTGATACGGTAATTAATTCCAGGCTGCGGGTAAATCACTTGTATTTACAATTAAACAAGAGGCATTAGGAAGTATTTTAAGAATTACTAACGACATATTGTCGGGTGTTTCAGTTGAGTCGGCTAAGATTTCTAACTTAGCGAGTGAAACGTGTTCGGAGGTGTACAGAACTAACGTACCCTGTTTGTTCCAGCGTCCTGGTGCGTGAAGGCAGCCTGTGCCATTTAAATCATTGGCATCTTTTGTGCCCGTAATTCGGTAAATTTGCATTGGTTTTTAGATTAGATTAAACCGCTATCCACAAGCGTAACGTTGAAGGTTAAATTTCTGATTATTAATTACGAATATATCCCGTGCTCGATTCGGATTAGGATACCAATAGCTTCCTGTCGGCCAATGGCTGTATCAAGTAAATCAACGGGTTTGCGTGCGCCGAGGGCGACATTGGGGCGTTCGAGCCAGTTGTGGAATTTCTTATTAATGCGAATTTTGGGTCTATCTAATTGATTTTCAGATAATTATTGCCAATAAAACAAGACAGCGTCAATAGTCGTATC